>CANHUQ010000018.1 GCA_947463885.1 Burkholderiales bacterium | reverse complement strand
GCGGGCCCGACCTGTCCTTCATGACCGCCCTCGTGGAAGTGGAGGGTACCGGCCCCTCGATGGTCGTGATCGACACCGACCGGCCTGGCGTATCGGTCGAGCGTGTCTTCGGTTCGCTGGACGGCAGCCGTCATGCGGCCTACCGGTTTGATGCGGTGCATGTACCGATGACCCATGCCGTGGGCAAGCCCGGTGACGGTCGCTCGCGCGCGCTCGCCAAGATCAGTTCGGTGCGTCGGACCGTGGCGGCTGACTGCGTGGGGACCTCGACGTGGCTGATCAACCTGGTCGCCGAGGTGCTCAAGCGTCCGCGCCGCAGCGGCGCACTGGCCGAACACGAACGGGTCCGTCTGCGATTCGGTCAGATGCGCATCACTGCATTCGCAGCGCGATCGATGGTGTACCGCGTGGCGCGACTCGCCGATGCGGGGCAGGACGTCGTGAACGAGAGCATCGCTGCGAAGGTCTTTGCCTCCGAGGCAGCCGACGAGATCGTCGATGCGGCCATTCAACTCGTCGGTGGTGAAGCCCTGGTCACCGGACACCCGCTGGAATCAGCGGTGCGGCGCCTGCGCGCGACGCGTCTGGTCGAAGGCGAAAACGACACGCTGCGCGTGAATGTCTCGCGCGGCTTTCTGGACCTGGGCAAAGGACGACTCTGAGCCATGAGTGAATCCCCCTCCTCTGTGATCGAAGGCATCCATGTACCGCGCGTGACCGCGTGGCTGGCCGAGCGCACCGAGATCACCCCACCGCTGAGCTTCAAGCTGATCGCTGGCGGGCGTTCCAACATGACCTTCATGGTCAGTGATGCAGCGGGTCGCCGATTCGTGCTGCGCCGCCCACCCTTAGGCAAGCTCTTGCCCAGCGCACACGACATGGCCCGCGAACACCGGTTGATGGCGGCCCTGAACGATTCCGCTGTGCCCGTGCCGCGCATGGTTGGTCTGTGTCAGGACGAAGCGGTCAATGAGCGCGACTTCTACGTCATGCACTTTCTGGACGGGATCGTCGTGCGTGATGTGGACATCGGTCGCACTCTGACGCCCGCGGTACGCGAGCGCATGAGCCGCGAGCTGATCGATACCCTGTGTGCGTTACATCGCGTGGACGTGGATGCGGTAGGCCTGGGCAATCTGGCCAAGCGCGAGGGGTACATTCAGCGTCAACTGAAGCGCTGGTCCAGCCAGTGGGAGCAGTCCAAGACCCGCGAGATTGCGCTGTTCGATACGGTGCGCGACGCATTGGCCGCCCGTATGCCGAAGGAATCGCCCGCCACCATTGCGCATGGCGACTATCGACTGTCGAATTGCATGATGAAGCCAGATGGTCCGGTCGCTGGCGTACTGGACTGGGAACTGTGCACGCTCGGTGAGCCGATGGCCGATCTCGGGGGCCTGCTGGGGTACTGGCACGATCCAGCCGATCCGAAGGATGGAGGCGACCCGGGTACCACTGCCCTCCCAGGCTTTTTGAGTCAGGACGAGATGGCTGGCCTGTACGCCGATCGCATGGGCGTCTCGCTGGCCGATGTCAGCTATTACCGCGCCTTTGCACAATGGCGTCTGGCCAGCATCGGCGAAGGCGTCTACGCGCGTTATCTGGGCGGTCAGCAAGGCTCACAGGACGAATCGATCGACCTCGAATCGTACAAAGCCGGGATTCCCCGGCGAGTTGAATCAGCTGCCCGCATGCTCGGGCTGGCCACACGGACCTGAGGTCACGCGCATGAACGCCACGCCCCCTGCCCTGTCCGGACTCAAGGTGCTGGAGATCGCAGGAGGCGCAGCAGCAGCCTACTGCGGCCGCCTGCTCTGTGATGCTGGTGCCGACGTGAGCGTCATCGCATTGCATGACGCCTCGCGATTGGCCGGCCTGGTCCGCCGCCCAAGGAACGAGGCAACGAAGGAGCGAAGGGACGACACGTCGGCGGACGACACCGGCGATGATGCCGACCGTCGTTACGCAGACTATCTGCACGCGGGCAAGCAGTGGCTCCCCTGCCCCGAGGATGCCTCGGCACTTCTGGCCCTGTGTGCTCAGGCAGACCTGGTGATCGCGGGCGAGGCGAGCGGATTTGAGGCCGCGCACGCGCAGCCTCGCATCGCCAGCATTGCGCTCAGCTGGTTCGGCCGCCAGCCCGGACCCTACCGCGACTGGGCGGGCAGCGACCTGGTCGTTCAGGCCCTGTCGGGCTTGCCGCAAATGGCTGGTCGCATTGAAGGCCCGCCCACTTTCTTCGGCGACCGACAGTCCACCGTCGTGGCGGGCGTCACGGCCTACATCGCAGCGTGTGCAGCCATGCTTGCGCCTGCGTCGCCCAATGCGCGCCGCTTTGATGTGAGCATCCTGGAAGCCAATATCGTGTTGAGCGAAATGCATATGCATTTCTTCGAGCGCGACGCCATTCCGATGCAACGTTGCGGCATCAACCGCTTCTCGCCCAATTCGCCGGTGGGTGTGTACCCCTGCCGTGACGGATGGGTGGGCATCACCATCACCACGCCCGATCAGTGGCGTGCCTTGTGCAAGGCGCTTGAACTGCACGAGCAGGCTGCAGACGAGGGCTTGGTCACCCGCGAACTGCGCTTCAGTCGGCAAGATGAAGTCGAAGCCGCGCTGAACCGGGCGCTGGCTGCAAAGACCGCCGTGCAGTGGGCCGAGCTCGGCCGGCTGCACAAGGTGCCGATCGTGGTCGTGCCGGATGCGCAAGGCATCCTCGATCACCCGATCTTTGCGGCGCGCGGCTCGCTTGCGCAGCTGACGATCGAGGGGGTGAAAGTGAACGTGCCGCGCGCGCCCTTCGGCCTGCAACGCACACCCGTTCGCATCCACCTGGACGACACGAACCACTCGAACGCCGGCTGGAGTTCAGCCGCTGCGCCCGCAGCCTCACGCGATGCGCCGCCGCTGGCCGGCGTGACGGTCATCGACTTCGCCATGGGCTGGGCGGGGCCACTGGCCAGCCGATTGCTGGGCGATCTGGGCGCCACGGTGCTGAAAATCGAAGCCGCGCGCTACCCCGACTGGTGGCGTGGCGTGAACTGGACGCCTGAATACATTCGCGACAAAGCGTATGAAAACGCCAAGACCTTCTTGGCCATGAACCGCGGCAAACGCGGGGTGAGCATCGATCTCACCACCCCTGAGGGCCGCGAACTGGCGCTGACGCTGGTCGCGCAGGCCGACATGGTGGTGGAAAACCAGGCCTCGGGTGTGCTCGCCAAACTGGGCCTGGGCTATGACGACGCCGCGCGTGTGAACCCCGAGGTCGTCATGGTGTCGATGTCGGCGTTCGGCACCGGCAACGCCTGGTCGGATACCCGCGCCTATGGCTCCACGCTTGAGCAAGGCGCCGGCGCTCCCAGCTTCATGGGCTTCGAGGGCGACCCACCGACCATGGCACATCTGGCCTACGGCGACCCGGTAGGCGGATTGTTCGGCTGCGCAGCGGGCCTCACCGCTCTGGTGGGCAAGCGGCGGACCGGACACGGGCAATACGCCAATGTCAGCATGATCGAAGCGATGTTGCAGTTCACCGCACCGGCGCTGCTGGCCCATCAGGCAGGCGGCGAGGGTGTCAGGCGACGCGGCAACCGGCATGCAAGCCTGGTGCCGCACGGCATCTATGCCGCGCAAGGCACGGATCAGTGGTTGGCCATCTCGGTGCTCAGCGCAGAGACCTTTGGCGCGCTGGGCCGACTGATCGGGCAGTCACACTGGCACGAGGCGCACTGGCAGTCCGTGGCCAACCGTCGGGCACATGAAGACGAAATCGATGCCGCGATCGCTGCCTGGGCCGCGCAGCACGAGCCGCGCGAGGCGGCCGCGCGGCTACAGGCCGCCGGCGTGGCCGCAGCACCCCTGCTTCATGCGCAGGAGCTGTTCAACAATGCGCATTTCACCGCGGGCGATTTCTATATCGATCTGCAGCGTGCCTTCTCGGGACCGCAGCGCCAGATCGGTGTCTCGATTCTGCAGAACGGCCAACGCCTGGGAGCGCGCAGCCCGGCGCCTTTGCTGGGCGAACACAGCCAGGACGTGCTGCGTCAGCATGCCGGCGTCTCGGATGAGCGTTTCGAACAATTGCTCGCCAGTGGTGTGGTCAGTTTTGCCCCCGCACCTTCTCGCAATATCGTGGCCCCGAACAAGCCGCTTTGAAGACGGCACAGACACATCGCATGTTCTGGCCGCACGCAGCCAATGAACTGAACCGCCGCCAGGCCCTGGGGTGCCATGGTCAAACAGCTGCAGCAACCTGGCGAGATATGATCGACCCCCGATGCCTGACCTGCCCTAAGTCGCAGTGTCATCGCGCCAGCTGACATACACAGATTCATTACACACGGAGACCGGCCATGGCCGCATTGCTGCAGGGAATCAGGGTTCTCGACTTCGGTCGCTACATCGCAGGGCCATACTGTGGCGCGCTGCTGGCAGAGTACGGCGCCGATGTCATCCGCATTGAAAAACGCGACGGCAGTGAAGACCGCTTCCCGGCGCAAGTGGGCGGTGGCGTTGGTGCGCTGTTTTTGCAAATGAACCGCAACAAGCGTTCCATCACACTTGACCCGGCTTCACCCGAAGGGCGCAAAGTGGTGGCACGCATGGTCAAGACCGCCGATGTCGTGATTGCCAACCTGCCTGAAGCAACTTTGGTCTCGATGGGTCTGGATTACCCTACCCTGTGCTCGTATCGGCCCGACATCATTTTCGTGACCAATACTGCGTTCGGCACCCGCGGCCCCATGGCCAAGAACGTGGGTTTCGATGGCATCGGACAGGCCATGTCAGGCGCGGCCTACATGACCGGCTCCATCGATCAACCCCACCGATTTTCAGCGCCGTGGGTCGATTTCAGCACTGCCCTGCATTGCGCCTTCGGTACGCTGGCAGCGCTCATGGAGCGGGCCAAAACCGGCAAGGGCCAAAAGATTGAAGGTGCGCTGCTGGCCACCGCGGTCACGGTCAACAATGCCTCGCTGATCGAGCAGGCCCTCACACAAGTCAACCGGGTGCCTACCAGCAACCGCGGCCAGACCGCAGCGCCCTCGGATATCTTTAAAGCGAAAGACGGTTGGGTCCTGGTGGCCGTGACCGGCAACCCGCTGTACCGGCGTTGGGCCAAGCTCATGGGCGAGTCCGAGTGGCTCACCGATCCGCGCTTTGCCACCGACGATGACCGCGGCCGACATGCTGACATCATCAGTGAGCGCATGAACCGCTGGTGTGCCGAGCGCACGTCCGACGAGGTGGTGAAAATTTTGGGCGACGCCATGATCCCCTGTGCACCGGTCCTCAAGCCACAACAAACCCTGGACCATCCGCAAGTCCAGGCGCTGGGCGTATTGCAAGACACGGATTACCCCGGGCTGCCCAAGCCTGCGCCCGTGGCCGCTGTGCCGCTGTGGATGACCGAGACGCACCCCGTCCCGCGTCAGCGTCCCCCGCAACTGGGCGAGCACACCGACGCCTTCCTGGGCGAGCTGGGTTACAGCGCCCAAGAGATTGCGGCCATGCGCGACAGCAAGACCATCTGAGCCACCGATGGCGCTACTTTTCCTGGTCAGACACGCCCAGGCTTCGTTCGGCACACACGACTACGATCGCCTGTCCGATCAGGGGCGCCAGCAGTCGCGCTGGCTGGGTGAATACTTCAAAGAGCGCGGCGTCGTGTTCTCACGGGTGGTGACGGGCACGCTTAAACGTCAGCGTGACACCGCCACCGAGCTGCTGAGCGTGATGGACCTAGACCCGGCCATGGCGCAGTCACACGCGGGCCTGAACGAGTATCACGGCGAGCGCATCTGGGCTGCGCACACGGGCGGGGCTGACCCGGTGGCGCGGCAAAAGACAGACTATCGCGGCTATTGGCAAACCTTCCGGGAAGGCATGCTGGCATGGTCTGAGGACCGCCTGACCGATGTGCCGGAATCCTGGGACGAGTTTGCCGTGCGCATCCATGCAGGCCTCGCTCAAGCCACTGCAGGTCTGGGGCGCCATGACACCGCATTGGTGGTCAGCTCAGGGGGCGCGATCGGGCGCTTGCTCGGCGACATCACAGGCGCCTCTGCAGCGGTCGCCATCGAGTTCAATCTGCAGTTTCGCAATACCGGCTTTTGTGAACTGATGGCCCACGGCGATCGGCTGCGCCTGACCAGCTTCAACAATATTCCGCACCTCGAGCGGGCCGACCGCCGAGGCGCCATCACATTTGCCTGAGCGCATGGCCATGCGCCACAGGCCCGACCATGATTGAAGGAGACAAGCATGTTGCGTGACCTGAAAGGCAAAGTGGCCTGGGTAACCGGAGCGGGCACCGGAATTGGCGAAGGCTCTGCGTTGGCACTGGCGGGGGCCGGCATGAAGCTCGTGCTCTCCGGGCGCCGCGAAGCGGAGCTGACGCGCGTAGCCCGGCGCATCACCGAGGCAGGCGGGCAAGCGCGTATCGCACCACTCGATGTCACCGATGCGAAAGCCGTCACGGCCGTGGTTCAAGGCATCGAACAGCAGGAGGGGCGCCTGGATGTGGTGGTCAACAGTGCGGGACTCAACGTGACGCGCCGCAACTGGAAGCACCTGAGCACCGAAGACTGGGATACCGTCCTGCGCATCGACCTGGACGGTGCGTTCTACTGTTGCCGCGCAGTGCTGCCGATCATGCGGCGCCAAAAGGACGGGTTGATCATCAACATCTCGTCCATGGCAGGCAAGCGTGTAGGCGTCATGACCGGGCCGGCCTACAGCGCTGCCAAGTTCGGACTCAACGCCATGACCGACAGCCTGAACACCGAGGAATTCATTCATGGCATTCGCGCCACATCGGTCTGCCCGGGCGAGGTGGCCACACCGATCCTGGATAAGCGGCCGGTCCCGGTCACGCCCGAACAGCGGGCGCGTCTAGTCCAGCCTGAAGACTGCGGCGAACTCATGCTCTTCCTGGCTCGGATGCCAGCGCATGTCTGCCTGAACGAAGTGCTCATCACGCCTGCCTGGAACCGCATGCTGGCGCCGGCGGTGCAAGCAATTCCGGACTGATCTGACGCAACATCGGGCGCCGCAGGGCGCTCGGGGCACGCTTGCGCCCTGAAACCGAAAGGGTCAGCCCTGTGGTCACTCCCTCGAGCGCCTTATACTCGAGGGCTGATGAGCAAAGATTCAAACGCGTTACTGCAGCGCCCGCTGCGGGGCTTGCGAAAGCTGATCCTCACGCAGGTCCGATGGTTTCGCAGTGCGCCCGTCACCACCCAGGCCATGATCTGGGCTGCGGCCGCGGGCTTTACCTTCTCAGTCCTCAACACGTTTTTGCGCGTGTTGACCCAATCGATGCACCCCTTCCAGGCGCAGTTTCTGCGCTACCTCATGGGTGTGTTGGTCATGTTGCCGCTCATGCTGCGGGTGGGTCTGCCTCACTACCGCCCGCGGGATATCCGCGGACAGTTCAGCCGAGGCTTTGTGCATGCCATCGGGCTGAGCCTGTGGTTTTATGCCTTGCCTCATCTTGCGTTGGCCGACATGACCGCGATCGGCTACACCGGTCCGATTTTTTCGATGATCGGCGCAGCCTATCTGCTTGGCGAAAAGATGCGCCTCGATCGATGGGTCGCCGCGATCATCGGCTTCATCGGAGTGCTGATCGTCGTCGGTCCGCGTCTGAGCGGATCAGGCGGGTGGTACTCGCTGATCATGCTGGCTTCGGCTCCGATGTTTTCGCTATCGTTTCTGCTCACCAAGATCCTCACGCGCCACGAGAATCCTCAGACCATCGTGGTCTGGCAAGGGATTACGGTGTCGATCATCACGCTGCCCATGGCGTTGTGGGTCTGGCAAGCCCCCACTGCGACGCAGTGGCTCATGCTGCTCATTACCGGCGTGCTGGGCAGCCTCGGGCATTTCTTTCTGACGCATTCGTTGCGCGCCGCCGATCTGAGCTCCACCCAGTCGGTGAAATTCCTCGACCTGCTGTGGGCAACCGCCTGGGGCTTTCTGATCTTCGGAGATCACCCCAGCAGCACGACCCTGCTCGGCGGTGTGGTCATCGTCCTGGCCACGCTATGGATTGCCCGACGCGAATCGCGACGGGCCGCTGACACACCGCGCTGACACACCGCGCTGAGAACCACGCTACAGATCCAACTGAGGGTAAAACTGAAGGCAGCCCCTCGGTCAGATCATCCGCGCATCAAGAAGGCTTCGATGACCTGAGCCAGCTGCTCAGGCTGGTCATGATGCACGTTGTGACCGGCATCCTGGATGTGCTCGATCTGCAGATTGCCGTAGGCCATGGAACGGCGTTCGAACTCTTCGGGCTGAGCCGTCAGACGCGCCCACAGTCCCGATTGCGCGCCATCCACCCAGAGCACTGCAGCCTGCGTCTGCTGCCAGCAGGCCAGCATCTCGTCTGCCGGCATAGGTTGAGGATTGATGCGCTTATGTGCCGGGTCGGCCCGTCGCTGCACACCACCCTCCGCTTGCTCCTGCCCCCAGTGCTGCACGATGAACCGGGCACGCTCATCGGTCAGGCGCGGATTTTCCGACTGCATGCGCATGGCAAATTCGTCGAAGTCTGCATAGGGACGCTGTGGCGTATCGTCATGCAGTTGTGCCAACCACTTGGCGAGCCGGCGCGGTGCAGGGTCCTGACGAAAGGCTGACGGACCGAAGCCATCGACGTTCACGAACGCCGAGACCCGATCGGGGCGTATGCCCGCATAGAGCGCCGCCACGCTGGCCCCCATGCTGTGCGCCACGATGCGCGCGGCACGCTCAGGGGTGTAGTGGTCAAGGATGCGATCGAGATCGGCCAGATTGTCGACCATCGTGTAGCTGTCCGCACCGCTCCAGTCCGACAGGCCATAGCCGCGCCAATCGGGTGCCACCACGAACCAGTCTTGCTTGAGCGCATCGACCGTGAATTGCCAGGACGCCGAACAGTCCTGAAATCCGTGCAGCATCACCAGACAGGGCGCCGTCGGGTCACCCCAGGTGCGGCAGTGAAGTTTCAGGCCCCGGATGTCGAGATACTCGGATGCGCTGTCTTTCATGCCTCAAACCTCCTTCAAGACGAATGTTTCTCGGGGTGCCCAATGCGGCTGTGCTCTCAGTGCTGATGTGGCGTCATTGACGCGACAGATCGCTGCGCATCTTCGCTTCGCGCGCGTCTTTTTCGTCACGCTTATTGCGCCGCGGCATCTCGAACACCAGTTTACGGATGCTGCCCTGGAATTCGAACGGGACAGTGTAATCATCACTCACCGCTGCGCCGCTGTCGCGCCCGGCATCCATGCCGTACGACGAGATCATGCGCAACACCCTGGGCACCTCAACCTGACCGCATGCAGCGCCATCGATCATGAGCGTCGCGCGGCCCTGTTCGCCGATCTTTTCGAACACCACGGAAACCGTGCAGTCACCTACAGGCACGGGCCGATCAGAAATCGCCTTGTAGTGCTTCGAAAACAGGTTGTAGTCGAAGATCAAACGATCACCCAGCACATAGAACGCCATGCCATTGTTGTTCGACCCCAGCGCAAAGATGGCGCCCTCGGCGTCAGCCTTCGGACGCCGCAGCTCGGCGGTCACGGTAAAGCTGCGGTTGCCCAAGGGCGGCGCCACCTCGCCCGACATATGTGCCACGGGTGGGTAGAGCACATAGCGCTCGCGGTTGCGTGGCGTGCGGTCGCGAGGCGATGGCGACCACAGCTGCGCGGTGCGGTCGTCGAGCGGGAGCACACCATAGCGCCCCGCCTCGGCCCACCAAAGCTCGACGAGTTGCGCAAGCTTGCCCGGCTCCTGCTCGGCCAGATCACGGCACTCGGAAAAATCGTTTTCCAGGTGATACAGCTCCCAGCGGTCCTCTTCGAAAGGTGTGCCCCGCTTGTGATAACACACCGCCTTCCAGCCGCCTGACCAGATAGCGCGGCTGCCGTACATCTCAAAGTATTGAGAGGCTTTGCGTGAAGGCTGCCCCACCGACACTGCATCAAAGGTGTAGAGCAGGCTCTCGCCATGCACCGGCATCTGCGCCACGCCGTTCACTGAATCGGGCGGTGTAACCCCCGCGATTTCAAGCAGCGTGGGCGTGATGTCGGTCACATGATGGAACTGGGTTCGAATGCCGCCCTTGTCGGCAATCACGGCTGGCCAGTGCACGATGAGCGGATCACGAATGCCACCGCCATGCGTGTTCTGCTTGTAACGTTTGCCCGGCGTATTGCCAACCTGCGCCCAGCCCCAGGGGTAGTTGGTGTTTGAATTGGGCCCGCCAATGTCATCGATGCGGGCCAGCGTTTCATCGATGGATTCAGGAATGCCGTTGAAGTACTTGAACGTATCGATCACCCCGATCGGACCGCCCTCCTGGCTGGCGCCATTGTCCGAGGTGACCATCAGCACGGTGTTGTCGAGCTCGCCGATTTGTTCAAGGAATGCCAGCAGTCGGCCCACCTGCTCATCGGTGTGATCGAGGAATCCGGCGAAGGCCTCCTGCAGGCGCACCGCCACGCGCTTTTCGTCGTCACTCAGAGTGTCCCAGGGGACCACCCCGGGGTTGCGCGGTGCCAGCTCGGTATCAGCCGGAATGATGCCCAAGGCCTTTTGCCGCTCGAACCACTGCTGACGAATGACATCCCACCCCGCATCAAAGCGGCCCCGATACTTGCGCACATAGGACTCGGGGGCCTGGTGAGGCGCGTGCGTGGCCCCAAAGCACAGGTACAAGAAAAAAGGTTTTTCCGGGATGGCCGACTTCTGGCTGCGCAGCATGCCAATGGCCTGATCGATCAGGTCCTCGGTCAGGTGATAGCCCTGTTCGGGCGTGCGCGGCGGATCGATCGGCCGATTGTCGCAATACAACTCGGGCGCAAACTGGTCGGTTTCACCCTGCATGAACCCGTAGAAGCGATCAAAGCCACGCGCCAGGGGCCATTGATCAAACGGACCGGCTGCCGAGGTTTCTTCCATGGGCGTCAGATGCCACTTGCCCACGGCAAAGGTGGAGTAGCCCTGAGGCCGAATCATTTCAGCCAGCGTGGCGGCACTGCGGCTGATGCTGCCGGTGCAATTGGGAAAACCGGTGTTCCAGTTGGCCAGACCCCGCATGCCCACCGAATGGTGATTGCGCCCGGTCAGAAGCGCCGCACGGGTGGGTGAGCACAAGGCGGTGGTGTGATAGTTGGTGTAGCGCAAACCACCCGCTGCCAGCCGGTCGATATTCGGCG
Source organism: Burkholderiales bacterium (assembly GCA_947463885.1). Taxonomy (GTDB): domain Bacteria; phylum Pseudomonadota; class Gammaproteobacteria; order Burkholderiales; family Burkholderiaceae_E; genus UBA4615. The sequence goes on along the minus strand of CANHUQ010000018.1, from coordinate 12,425 downwards.
TTTCGATCGTCGAGCCATAACAACCAAAATGCGAAAAGCCGGTGTCATCGAACAGGATCGTCACGATGTTAGGCGAACCCTCACGCGGACGCGGCATCGGCGCCCACCACGGTTTGGACTCGGCATGCGTGCGTGCGATGCGGCCTTTGAAGACGGGCTGGGTCATGGGTGACTCCTGAAGGGTGTATCGGTCAGCGCTGACGCAGGCGCTCAGCGTACAAGCGGTTTGATGAGCGCGTCGGCCGCCACCACACCCTGCCCTGCCGGCATGACGAAGAGCGGATTGACGTCAATTTCACCCACCTGGTCTTTCAGGTCCACGGCGAGCGCGGACAGCCGCACGATTGCATCAGCCAGTGCCGCCACGTCCGCCTTCGGGCGGCCCCGCGCACCATCCAGAATCGGAAAGGCCTTGATCTCGCGGATCATCTCGTGAGCCTCGGTCAACGTCACCGGTGCGATCCGAAAGCTCACGTCCTTCATCACTTCGGCAAAGATGCCGCCCAGACCGAACATCACGGCCGGCCCGAACAGCGGGTCATGGGTGGCGCCCAGGATGACTTCGGTGCCACCGCTCACCATCTGCTGCACCAGCACACCGTCAAGACGCGCCTGGGGTGCGTACTGCTTCACATTGGCCAGGATCTGGGCATGCGCTGCACGCAGCGCAGCCTCATCGGCAATGCCGATGCGCACGCCGCCTGCTTCGGTCTTGTGGGGAATATCGACCGAAACGATCTTCATGGCCACCGGATACCCGATCTCGGCCGCCGCACGCACGGCGTCGTCCAGTGAGAGGGCAAGATGCTCCCGGGTGACTGAAATACCGTAGTCGGCCAGCACCTGCTTGGCGGCGTATTCGGTCAGATCGTCCTGGCGGCCGGCCAGGGCCTGACGTTGCGCCGGACGCTCGAGCACCAATACCGGCTCATCGACCAGCTTGGCACAGGCCTGCTGGGCTCGCACAAAGCGCCACATGGCGTCCATGCCGCGCACGGCGCGCACCGGCGTGTCGTAGCGCGGGATGCCCGCCTGCTCCAGCGCGTCGTAACCCGCTTGCGTCGTAGCTGCATTGCCGTACCAGGCTACCACCACCGGCTTATCGGTGGTGCGGGACACCTCGACCACGGTCTGTGCAATCCCGATGCCATGCGGCCCTGAAATGGCAGCCAGACACACGGCGAGCATGTCGACCGACGGATCATCCACGACCGCACGCATGGCGGCCACGATGCCCTCCTTGCCGGCACCGCCGGTGACATCGATCGGATTATTCAAACCGGCGAAATCGGGCAGCGTCGCGCGCAGTGCGTCCAGAGTAGATGCCGAGAGCTCCGGCAACTCGAGCCCTGCTGTGGCGCAGTGATCGGCCATCAGGACGCCCGCACCACCCGAGGTCGTGACCACACCCACGCGTGGCCCGCGCGGCCTGCGCGCGCACAAGAGCGCACGCGCCCTGTCGGCGAGGTCGTCCACATCGGTCACTTCAATGGCGCCGCACTGCCGGAACGCTGCCTTGTACAGCGCCATGGCACCGCCCAGATTGGCGGTATGCGAGGCCGCAGCCCGCGCACCAGCCTCGGAACTGCCCACTTTCCAGAGCAGCCAGGGTTTGTTGACCGCAAGCGCCTTGCGGCCGATGCCGATCACCCGATGGGCATCCTGAAAGCCTTCCACATAGGACACCACCATGCCGGTGCCGGGATCGTCCAGATACCAGTCCACGAGATCCAGCGAGGTGGTGGCGGCCTCATTGCCCGTCGACTGATAATTGCGAAAGCCCAGACCTGCCGCATTGGCCAGCATCAGCACCGCGTTGCCCCAGGCACCGCTTTGCGAGGTGACGCTGATGGGGCCTGCGTTGTAGGTCAGACCGTACGGGGCGCCAAACCCCAGGCTGAAGCGCTCAGCCGCATTGATCATGCCCTGACAGTTGGGTCCGATCATGCCGATACCGTACTGGCGTGCCAACTCGATCAGGCGCTGCTGCGCAGCGACCCCGCGCTCACCCATCTCGGCAAAGCCCGAGGTGATGACGATCACAAAGCGAATGCCTTTTTGCCCGCATTCTTCGAGCATCCCGGCCGCACGCTCGGCAGCCACGGCGATCAGCGCGACATCGGGCACCTCGGGCAGCGATGCCACATCGGGGTAGCAGCGCCAGGGGCCGATCTGCTCATAACGCGGATTGACCGGATAAACCGCGCCCGCGTAACCCAGATTGCGCAAGTGCATCAGCGGTTGGCCGCTGGGCGAGGCTTCGTTTGCAGAGGCCCCGACCACCGCAATGGATCGGGCGCCGAACATGCGCGAGAAGTCTGTGATCGCCGGGCGCACCGAGGCAGCCTGCGACGTGGGGGCGGACGATGCCATAGCGCTGTCTCCTGTCTGTCAGCCTATTATGACAGGTCGATTTTCAGCGCGGTGCTTGAGGGCTGCGATTACGATACAACGCGCAGCGCGCTCGCGCATCCAGGCGCGCAGCGCTCAGCGCAAGAAGCGATAGCCGATCACGCTGGCTGCGACTGACCCGAAGAGGTGCAGCGTACTGTGCAGCGCCATCTGCGCATAAGCCCCGCGCTGCAACAACTGCAGCGACTCGGCCGAGAAGGTGGAGAAGGTGGTGAGTGCCCCCAGAAAACCGGTGACCAGCAGCGGGCGCAGTGCAGCCCATTCGGGGCGCCGGTCTGCGAGGGCGAGGAACATGCCAATCAGCAGGCCACCGATCAGATTCGCCGTGAGGGTACCCCCTGGCACCGCAGCGTCAGGCCGATTGAGCCACAGCCCCAGACCCCAGCGCGCCCAGGCGCCTAGCACCGCCCCGATCGCGATGGCGGCCATCGTACCTGGCCACGCGCCCGCTGTATTCATGCGCATCCTCCCGACGATCTGCTCATTCTCGTTGGTACGCTCATGTCAGTCGACTCAATCGACGCCGTCCGCGCAGCGGGTCAGTCGGCACGAGCAGCCGGCGGCTCACCCCAGCGTGCAGCAGCCGCATCGTCGGCCTCGCGGGCATCCACCCAGCGGGCGCCTTCCGGGGTGGTTTCCTTTTTCCAGAAAGGCGCCTGGGTCTTGAGCCAGTCGATCACGAATTCGCAGGCGGCCAGCGCCTCACCGCGATGCGCCGAGGTGACCGCGACCAACACGATCTGATCGAGCGGCGCAAGCTCACCCACCCGATGCACCACCAGCACATCGTCCAGCGTCCAGCGCGCGCGGGCCTGCGCCACGATGGCCTCGAGCGCTTTTTCGGTCATGCCCGGATAGTGCTCCAGGGTCATGCTCGACACGCCTGTGCCCTGATTGAGATCGCGCACGGTTCCCACAAAACATGCGACCGCACCGACCTGGGGCCGTCCCGCGCGCAGCGCGGCCACTTCTGCGCTGAGATCGAAATCCTGGGTCTGAACGCGTACTGGCATGCGCGCAGCTTTCAACCACCAGTGACCGGCGGAAAGAACGCAACTTCGGCGCCCTCATGCAGCCGCGTCTCAGCCGCGGCCATCGCCTGATCCACCGCCACGCGCACGGTGCGGCCGGTCGAGAGGGCCTCAGCCCACGCGCCGCCGCGTTCACGCAAATGCGCTTGCAGGTCCTGAGCGGTCTGCACATGCGCGGGCAGTTCCAGCGATTCACGCGTGCAGCCGAGCGCCTCGCGCAGCCCGGCAAAAAACAGCACCGTGACCTTCACTGCCATTCCCCGTACGGAATGAAGTCGACCACGTCACCAGACCGGATGACCTGCTGTGCCGGATTGTCGATCAGACCCTCGGCCCACACCGTAGACGTCAGCACCCCCGAACCCTGGTTGGGAAAGAGCTCGAGCCCGCCTTGGGCGTTCATGCGCACCCGCAAAAACTCTCGGCGCCGGTCAGGGCGCAGCCAGTCAAAATCGGCGCGCAGACGCAATCGACGCGGTGGTGTGGCGTTCGCACCTTGCAGTCTCAGAATGAACGGATGCACAAACAACAGGAAGGTCACGAAACTGGACACCGGATTGCCGGGCAGACCGATGAAGTGCGCCCGGCCACCCGATGCACGAGGCACCTCGCCCCAGGCCAGCGGCTTGCCGGGCTTGATGGCGACCTGCCAGGTGCGCAAGCTGCCCTCGGCCAGCAATGCTGGCTTGACATGGTCTTCCTCACCGACCGACATGCCACCGCTCGTGACGATCAGATCGCAACTGCGTGCGGCCATGCGAAGCGCCTCGCGCGTGGCCTGCAGAGAATCGGGCACGATACCCAGATCGGTCACGTCGCAGCCAAGCCTGCGCAATTGCGCGGTCAGCACAAACCGGTTGGAGTTGTAGATGGCGCCGGGCGGCAGGGGCTCACCCGGCATCACGAGTTCGCTGCCTGTGAAAAAACAGGCGACCTTCAGACGCGGGCGCACTGGCAGCGTTGCCAGACCCACCGAGGCGGCCAGGCCCAGCGCCTGAGGTGACAACCGGGTGCCAGCCGCCAACACGCGCGCGCCGTTGCGGATGTCCTCACCAGCCAGGCGAATCCACTCGCCTGCCGCAGGCACCGTGTCAAAGCGCACCTGATCGGCTTCAAGATGCGCCTGCTCCTGCATCACGATCGCATCCGCACCCTGCGGCACACTGGCACCAGTGAAGATGCGCGCCACGGTGCCCGGCTGCAGCGCTTGCGGCACCGCACCCGCCGGGATGCGTGCCGACACGGGCAGCGCGTTGCCCGCACGCAGGTCATTCACACGCACCGCCCAACCGTCCATTTGCGCGTTATCAAGCGGCGGCACATCCAGGGTGGCATGCTGGTCGGTGGCCAATACACGGTCGAGCGCATCGATCGTGGGCACCTGATCGATGCCCTCCAGCGGCTGCGCGAGCGCCAGCAGCTGACTCAGCGCTTCATCAAATTCAAGCAGAGCAGGACGGTTCATGGTGAGGGGCGATGACCAGTCAGTCCGACATGTTGCACGATGAACGCTGCCACCGCGTCATAGTCGTTGAGATCGAGTACCGGTAGCGTAGTCTGTACCGGACCATCGGCCGCCACGGCCACGATATCGGCGTCGTCAGGGTGAATCAGACTGCGCCCGGTGGCGGGCCGATGCACTTCGATTTTCGGGATGGCCGCACGCTTGTAGCCTTCGACCAGGATCAGGTCACAGGGCGAAAACCGCTCCAACTGGGAGGCCATGTCGGGCTCGGGCTCTCCGCGCAGTTCGTGCATCAACACCCAGCGCTGCCCGGAGGTGATCATGACTTCACTCGCCCCGGCCTCCCGGTGCCGCCAGGAGTCTTTGCCCGGGCGGTCGATATCAAACGCGTGGTGGGCATGCTTCATGAGCGAGACCCGCAAGCCCCGATGCGTCAGACGCGGGATCAGCTGCTCGATCAGGGTGGTCTTACCCGAGCCTGAATAGCCTGCGAAACCGAACACCCGCATCAGAACTCACTCGCATCGGCTAAGCGGCCGGACATGGCACGCCCTCAGACTGCAGGTGCGTGCGCGGCGATATAGCGCTTGAGCATGGGCACATCAGCCGGCATGAGGCTGTAGCGCTGAGCCAGGTGTTCGATGCCCCGATAGGCCGCGGGCCGTTCAGGGTCGCGACCAAGAGCCTCTCGAATGGTTTCCTCGAACTTGGCCGGCAAGGCCGTTTCAAGGCACACCATAGGTACGCCGTCTTCTCGCCATTGGGCCGCCACGGCCACACCATCGGCGGTATGAGGGTCGATCACGACGCCATGACGCTGCGCGATCGCCCGGATGGTGCTGACACGCAACGCATGATTGCTGGCACCCGACACGACTCCGAATTCAGCAGTGCGGGCGAACTCTGGTGTGCCGGACAGATCGAACGCACCGCGCTGGTCCACGTCACGCCACAGCGCGGCCGTGCGCGCCGTATCCTGGCCGACCAGATCCCACACGAAGCGCTCAAAATTCGAGGCCTTGGAGATATCCATAGACGGGCTGCTGGTCTGGAAGGTGTCGGCTGTGCGTCGCGGCCGATAGATGCCTGTGCGGAAGAACTCGTCCAGCACGTCATTTTCGTTGGTGGCCACCACCAGCCTGCGGATCGGCAACCCCATGCGCCGGGCGATGTGTCCGGCCAGCACGTTGCCAAAATTGCCGCTGGGGACGCTGAACGATACTTCACGCGGCCCCTGCGTCGTGACCGCAAACCAGGCCTTGAAGTAGTACACCACCTGCGCCACGACGCGCGCCCAGTTGATGGAATTGACCGTGCCGATGGCATAGCGCGCCTTGAAGGCCAGATCGCCCGAGACCGCCTTGACCATGTCCTGGCAGTCATCGAACACACCATCCACCGCAATGTTGAAGATATTGTCGTCGCGCAGCGAAAACATCTGGGCGGTCTGGAACGGGCTCATGCGCCCGGCCGGCGACAGCATGAACACCCGAATGCCGCGACGACCGCGCATGGCGTATTCCGCTGCACTGCCGGTATCCCCGGACGTGGCGCCCAGAATATTGAGCGACTGACCGGTTTGCGTGAGCACATGCTCGAAGAGCCTGCCCAGCAACTGCATGGCGACGTCCTTGAAGGCCAGCGTCGGTCCGTTGGACAAGCCCAGCAGGTGCAGATCAGGCTCTAGCGTGCTCAGCGGCACGATATCTGCCGAACCGAACACCTGCTCGGTGTAGGTGTCGCGCAGCAATGCCTGCAGCACCGCGGGCTCGATATCGCCGCAATACCGGCGCAGGACTTCGAAGGCCAGGTCGGCATAGGGCAGCGTACGCCAGCTCTCCAAGGTGGCAGCGTCGATGACCGGGAATTGCTCGGGCACCACCAGGCCACCGTCCGGTGCCAAACCGCCGAGCAAAATGTCGGTGAACCCTTGGAGCGGCATGCCGCCGCGCGTGGAGAGATAACGCATACGCGATCAGTTCAAGTCTTCAAGGCGGATCCGCGTCACGCGGGACAGCACAGTCTGCAGCGACTCAATGCGGGCGATGGCCGCATCACAGCGCTTTTCAATGGTCACGTGGGTGAGCAGGATGATGTCTGTCTGCTGTTCACCTTCTGCTGGCTCGCGCTGCAGCACCGCGTCAATGGAGATGTCGGCATCGGCCAGGATGCGCGTGATGTCGGCCAGCACACCCGGTTCATCAGCCACTCTGAGGCGCAGGTAGTACGCGCTCTGGATTTCGCTGATCGGCAGGATGGGGACATCGGCCATGGCATCGGGCTGGAAGGCCAGATAGGGCACCCGCTGACCGGGGTCAACAGTCAGCGCGCGCGCCACATCCACCAGATCGGCCACCACCGCGCTGGCGGTGGGCTCGGCGCCCGCGCCCTTGCCGTAGTACATGGTATGCCCCACGGCATCGCCCTTGACCCAGACCGCGTTCATGGCACCCTCAACGTTGGCAATCAGCCGCCGTGCGGGGATGAGCGTGGGGTGCACACGCAGCTCGATGCCGTGCTCGCGGCGGCGCGTGATGCCCAGCAGCTTGATGCGATAGCCGAGTTGCTCGGCATAGCGGATGTCGGCTGCCTGCAGCGAGGAGATGCCTTCAACATGGGCTCGCTCGAACTGCACCGGGATCCCGAAGGCGATGGCCGACATGATCGTGGCCTTGTGGGCTGCATCCACCCCTTCGATATCGAAGGTGGGATCGGCCTCGGCATAGCCAAGCCGCTGCGCCTCCTTGAGGACGTCATCGAAGGATGCGCCTTTGTCACGCATCTCGGAGAGGATGAAATTGGTGGTGCCATTGATGATGCCGGCGATCCACTCGATGCGGTTGGCGGTCAGGCCCTCACGCAGGGCCTTGATGATCGGGATGCCACCTGCCACGGCCGCCTCGAAGGCTACGACCACGCCGCGCTCGCGTGCAGCGGCAAAGATTTCGTTGCCGTGTACCGCCAGCAAGGCCTTGTTGGCGGTGACCACATGCTTGCCGTGGGCGATGGCCTGCATCACCAACTCGCGCGCCACGCCGTAGCCGCCGATCAACTCAATCACCACGTCGATGGACGGATCGCGCACCAGCGCAAAGGCATCGTTACTCACCCGCGCGCGGTCCCCGACCACTTCACGGGCGCGCGCCACATCGAGGTCGGCCACCGCGGCAATCTCGATTCCACGACCGGCTCGGCGGGTGATTTCGTGCTGATTGCGTGTGAGGACGGAAAAGGTGCCCGCACCTACCGTGCCGATGCCAAGCAATCCGACCCGCACAGGGGACAGACGGGCAGCGGAGGCAGATTCGTTTCGGGTGTGCTCAGTCATGGGAGAGCCTTCAGGCAGCAGCGCGTGTGACCAGACCGTCCTTGCGGAACATGTCCTTGATGCCACGGACGGCCTGCCGGATACGTTGTTCATTTTCGATGAGCGCAAACCGCACATGCCCGTCGCCATAGTCGCCAAAGCCAATACCGGGCGAGACGGCCACTTTCGCGTCAGCCAGCAAGCGCTTGGCAAAATCCAGTGACCCTGCAGCCCGATAAGGCTCGGGGATTTCCGCCCAGATGTACATGGACGCCTTGGGCACTTCGACCATCCAGCCGGCCTCGTGCAGGCCGCGAGCCAGCACGTCACGCCGCCGTTGGTACGTGTTGCGAATCTCGATCACTTCGTCTTGGGGACCATCGAGTGCGGCGATGGACGCCACCTGAATGGGCGTGAAGGTGCCGTAGTCGTGGTAACTCTTGATGCGTGCCAGCGCATTGACCAGATCGCGGTTGCCAACCATGAAGCCCACACGCCAGCCGGCCATGTTGTAGCTCTTGCTCATGGTGAAGAACTCGACGGCCACATCTCGTGCACCGGGGACCTGCATGATCGAAGGCGCCATGTAGCCATCGAAGGTGATGTCGGCATACGCCAAGTCGTGCACCACCAGGATGTCATGCTGGCGCGCCAGCGCCACAACCCGCTCGAAGAAATCCAGCTCGACGCACTGCGCCGTGGGGTTGCTTGGAAAACCCAGGATCATCATCTTGGGCTTCGGGATGGACTCACGGATGGCGCGTTGCAGTTCATCGAAGAAATCGACGCCCGGCGTCATGCGCACCGAGCGAATGTCGGCACCCGCAATCACCGCGCCGTAAATGTGGATCGGGTAGCTCGGGTTGGGCACCAGCACGGTGTCCCCGCGATCGAGCGTGGCCAGCATGAGATGCGCCAGCCCTTCCTTGGAGCCGATGGTCACGATGGCTTCGGTATCGGGGTCGATGTCGACCGCATACCGGCGCTGGTACCAGTCGGCGATGGCCTTGCGCAAGCGGGGAATGCCCTTGGACACGGAGTAGCCGTGTGTCGTGGGGCGCATGGAAGCTTCGACCAGCTTGTCGACAATATGCTGCGGCGTGGGGCCATCCGGATTGCCCATGCTCATGTCGATAATGTCTTCGCCCCTGCGCCGCGCGGCCATTTTCAGTTCGGCCGTGATGTTGAACACATAGGGTGGAAGACGCTGGATGCGGGAGAATTCGCGCTGTGAGCTCATGGGGGTTCCTGCCGGTACACGCTGCCTAAACGAGCGCTGCGGCAAACGGCGCATGCGCTCGACAAAAACCTATAATGTACCTTATTTTCTAGGGTTTTTTGATCAAAATGAAGTTGCATCCCAGTCAGCCTCAGTCACTGAACACAGTGACCGCCTATGGACCAGGTTATGTCGAGATCAACGCCCAGCGACACGCTGGCGCGGTTCTAGTCCAACCCGAATCGCCGGTACTGCCATGGCCGCCTACCGACTTCGACGCGCTGACCGCCGCACATTTCGAGGCGATTGCCCTCTGCGCGCCGGATGTGGTGCTGTTGGGCACAGGCGCCACGCAGCGTTTTGTGCATCCCCGACTGACGGCTGCGCTGGCCGAGCGGCGCATTGGCATCGAGTCGATGGACACGCGCGCCGCTTGCCGCACCTACAACATTTTGATGACAGAAGGACGCAAGGTTCTTGCCGCGCTGCTACCGCTCTGATGGCCGGCTAAGGGCTGTGCTATCGTCATCCGAGACGCCTGAACAGCCCCGCTACGCCTGTTCAATGTGCTGCATCGCCACTCCTCATTGCTTTTCTTTTTCCTCCTGCCTTCGGACGACCACAGATGACGTTGAGCGTCGGACACCCGATTGCCGCATTCAGCGGCCCCGCAACCGGCGGCACCTTCGACTCGGCCGCACAGGCTGGCAAGAAGCTCGTCGTGTATTTTTACCCCAAGGACAATACGCCCGGCTGCACGACGCAGAGCGAGGCCTTCCGTGATGCGCACGCAGAGTTTCGCAAGGCCGGAGCCGAGATCCTGGGCGTCTCCCGAGACAGTCTGAAGTCACACGAAAACTTCAAGGCCAAGCTCGCATTGCCCTTCGAACTGCTGTCGGATTCCGACGAGTCGCTGTGCACGCAGTTTGGTGTCATCAAGATGAAGAACATGTACGGCAAGCAGGTGCGTGGCATTGAACGCTCCACCTTCGTCATCGGCAAAGACGGGGCCCTGCTGCGCGAGTGGCGTGGAGTCAAGGTGCCTGGGCATGTCGCTGAGGTTCTTGCATTCGTCCAGTCCGCCTGAACATGCCGCTACCCAAAGCCCCCACCAAGCCGGCCACACTGCTCGATCTGGGTTCGGCCGTTCTGGCGCGTGCGAGTCGCACCAAACCGGTTGAACCGATCACCTCCGTCCCGCAAGCAGATGTCTCGGCCACGCCATCAACATCTGCGGCCGCGTTTACACCTGCAACCGCAGCCAAACCACCCACAGCGGTGCTCGCACCGATGGGCCCGGGTGTGCTGACGACTCGTAGTCGTCCCGCGAAGACGACACCTGCACTGACGACAGCCGCCCCGCTCGCAGGCGCTGCAGCATCTGGCGCGCGTGTCTCGAGACTGCCCGCAGCGCCGGTTGCCTCCATGTCGCGCGCTGCGCGAGCGGCAAGCATCGCCTCACCCGAATCGATCAAGATCTTCGTGCTCGATACCAACGTGCTGCTGCATGACCCTTCGAGTCTCTTTCGATTCGAAGAGCACGACGTGTTCTTGCCGATCGTCACGCTCGAAGAACTCGATAACAACAAGAAGGGCATGTCGGAGGTCGCGCGCAATGCCCGCCAGGTGAGCCGCTCACTGGATGCCCTGGTCGGCGAGTCGGGCAACGACACGCCGGCAAACATCGAGGCCGGGATTGCGCTGTCCGGGTTAGGCCATACGGATGCCAGCGGCAAACTGCTGCTGCAAACGCTTGCGCTGCAAACCGCATTGCCAGAAACGCTGGCAGCAGGCAAAGCCGACAACCAGATTCTCGGCGTGGTGCAAGCCCTGCAACGCCTACACCCCTCGCGACAGGTCGTGCTGGTGTCCAAGGACATCAACATGCGCATCAAGGCCCGTGCGTTAGGGCTGCGGGCCGAGGACTACCACAACGACCAGGTTATCGATGACCTGGAACTGCTCTATGCTGGCACGCTCGCCCTGCCGGCCGACTTCTGGGACAAACACAGCAAGGGGATGGAGTCCTGGCAGCAGGGCGGCTACAACTGGTATCGGTTGAGCGGACCGGCAGTACCGGGCTTCATGCTCAATCAATTCGTCTATATCGACGGCGAGACGCCACTTGCAGCACAAGTCAAAGAACTCAACGGCAAGACCGCCGTTCTGCAAACGCTGCGCGATTACGGACACCTGAAAAATGCGGTGTGGGGCGTGACAGCGCGCAACCGCGAGCAGAACTTCGCCATGAACCTGCTCATGAACCCCGAGATCGATTTCGTGACCCTGCTCGGGCAAGCGGGCACCGGCAAGACCTTGCTCGCCCTGGCGGCAGGCCTGGCTCAGACGCTTGAGCAAAAGCGCTACTCAGAAATCATCGTCACACGCGCCACCGTTCCGGTGGGCGAAGACATCGGTTATCTGCCGGGCACGGAAGAGGAAAAAATGCAGCCCTGGATGGGGGCACTTGAAGACAACCTCGAAGTGCTCAATCAGGGCAACCAGGCGGGCGGCGAATGGGGCCGTGCGGCAGCCAACGACCTGATCCGATCACGCATCAAGGTGAAAGCCCTGTCGTTCATGCGCGGGCGCACCTTCATCAATAAGTACCTGATCATCGACGAGGCGCAGAACCTCACGCCCAAGCAGATGAAGACGCTGATCACGCGTGCAGGGCCCGGTACTAAGGTGATCTGCCTGGGCAATATTGCGCAGATCGACACCCCGTATCTCACCGAGAGTTCATCGGGCCTGAGCTATGTAGTGGATCGATTCAAGGGCTGGGGACATGCCGGTCATGTGACCCTGCAACGCGGGGAGCGCTCACGGCTGGCGGATTTCGCGGCGGACGCGCTCTGAGTTGAGGGCCAATTTTGGCTGCGGCCGGCCTGCGGCCTTAACCTGGCGCTGCGCGCCACGTTAGCCTGCGCCGAAAGCACGTCATTTTGGCTTCGGCCGGCCTGCGGCCTTAACCTGGCGCTGCGCGCCACG
>CANHUQ010000017.1 GCA_947463885.1 Burkholderiales bacterium | reverse complement strand
GCGCCTCCAGGATACGGCCTGGCGGAAGTGCGCCGCTTGCATCGGGCTAGATCGGCACCGACTGGACGCCGTCCGGCAACCGCGTGCGGGTGCCCACCCGCGTCACCACCAGGCGCCGGCAGCCATCGGGGGCGAAGACTTTCGATTCGAACGGGGTGCGACCTGCGGGATCGATGACCACGCGGCATGGGCTCGTGCCCTCGACATGGCGCACGGTCAGCGCCGGATCGTCCGCCACCGCGGTCCCCACACCGACCACCACCGCGTCCACGAGCGCGCGCAAGCGGTGCAAATGGACGATCGCCTCATGGCCGTTGATGTAATGGGACTGGCCGGTGGACGTTGCGATACGTCCGTCGAGCGACTGCCCGAGCTGCCCGATCACGAACCTCGCATCAGGGCAGGCGACCAGCGGCCCGTAAAGCGACCGCCAAGCCTTGCTACCCACAAAGCGGCCTGTCGTGCGAGCCCGCAGGACCCGGCGCCACGCAGCCTGAAGCGCGAGGGGCCCGGCATCCTCGGTGCTGGCTTTCGACCCCAACGGCGACTCCCTGAATGACGCGGTCCAACCGTCGATCATGGCATAGTCGCTGACTGAACCGTGGCGTGCAGGAGCCCGAATGAATCGTCACAACGCAACCGCGGACATGCCGGGCACGCAGCCACTGCTGACCCGTCTCCTCGCCCAAGGCGGGCGGGCTGATGTGCAGCGGGCGATCGCGGAACTGATCGCGGGTCGGCCAGTCCTGCTGACCGATGCCGGGCTAGCCGAACGACTGGCCTTTCCAGTGGATGGCCTGACGCCCGCCATGCTGACCGAACTGCGCAGCCTCGCGGCGAGCGGGCCAGCGAACGGGCTGGTGCTGGTCGTCTCAGGCACGCGCGCGGCGTCGCTGGGTAGCCTGGGCGTGTCCTCAGGCGCCATGCCCCTGCCGGAGTCTGTCGATCACGCGCAACTGATGGCGCTGGTCAGCGAATCCGGCTCGGCACAGAGCACAACGCTGAGTACCCCGCCCGTCCTGGGCGATCGGATCGGCGAGGCGGCGGTGGAACTGGCCAAACTCGCCCATCTGCTGCCGGCTATGCTGACCATTGAAGCTCGCACACCCTCCCTTGTTGACCTCGCAGGCCATGTGCTGCGGGCGGCGGCGGCAGACGTGCTGGCCTTTCGTGCGGGTCATGCGCCATCGCTGCGGCGCGTCTCCAGCGCACGGGTACCGCTGCGCGGCGCCACCAACAGCGAGGTCGTGGCGTTTCGCGATGATCTGGGCGATGTCTGGTCGCTGATCCGCATCGGCCAACCCGACCTAAGTGGCACGGTCCCGGTGCGACTGCACTCCGCCTGCCTGACTGGCGATGTGTTCGCCTCGCTGCGTTGTGACTGCGGCGATCAGCTTGCGTTAGCCATCGCATCGATCGAGTCACTGGGCGGGGGCATCCTGCTCTACCTGAACCAGGAAGGCTGCGGTATCGGCCTGGCCAACAAGATGCGAGCCTACCGTCTTCAGGATCAGGGACTCGACACCATCGATGCCAACACGACACTGGGCTTCGAACGCGACGAGCGCCGCTATGACACGGCCGCGCGCATGCTGGCCATGATGGGCGTGCAGCGGGTCGCACTGCTCACGAACAACCCTGCCAAGGTGGGCGGTCTGGTGCAGGCTGGTATCGAGGTCGTTGAGCGGTTGCCGCTGCTTGCCCCGGTACGCCGTGACAACCGCGGCTATCTGGAAACCAAGCGGCGCCGAGCCGGGCACCTGTTCGATGACGCAGCCCTGCTGCCCCAGGCCGACGGCTGAGTCGCATGGCTGCGCACGGTCTGACCGCGCTGGCGGTGTGTGCGATCCTCGGCGCGACTGCGACGTCGGCTGCCGAAACCGTCCCGATCGACTTCATCAACGCGAGCAGCCCGACCCGCTGCGCTGAGGAAGACAACGTCTACGTGAAGCTGCAGGCGCCTGGCATCAGCGGGTTTCGCATCGCTGCTGAACATCCGCCCTATATCGCGTCGGTCACGCAGGACAGCACAGCGCCCGACTTCACCGATTGCGACATGTCGGGCGATCCGCGCTTCGTCTTCACGCCGCGCACCGTGGTTCTTCACGAGGATGCGCACATTCGGCTGGTGGGGCATACCTACGCCACCTTCTGGCGAGGCGAACGGGTGGACTTCCAGGTCGGTGATCGCAATGAGCCAGGTCTGCATCTGGTCCAGTTGCTGCGGCGAGGGCCGCTGCGCGACAACGAGATCCTGGTCGTTTATCCGAGCGACGGGTACTGGCGACCCAAACCCCTGCCGCCGCCCCAGTTGCCCGACAGTGCCTACGGAAGCTCCTTCCTGATTGGGCCGATCGAGCACAGCACACGCCCCTACGTGGCCATCCGCAGCATTGCATTCGAGCCCGCTTCGCTGACCTTCCGTCTGGCGTTTGCGAACGGTTCAACGGGCGTGCTCGCCGTGTCCGAGGCCACGCCCGAGCGCACCGAGCTCGCGGTATCACTCGATCCACCCGTACCCACCGGCCAGCCGTTTGCCGCGCTGCGATCCATGTACGTGGAGCGGCCCCAGGCAGACGTTTCGCTGGCAAGTTGGGAGGCCAACGGCGCGGGTGCGGGTGCTGCGCCGATCATGGACTTTCGTGCGGTGCGCGCGCCGGCCGCGCGCTTTGGCCGGGTCGAGCCCTCGCGGCACAACCTGAGCGCACCGGACATCCGCTTTCACGCATTCGTGGCCACCCCCGAGCAGCGTCCGGTGCGCGCCACAGCACCTCATCACACCTGGAGATGAACATGGGACCGTCGACACCCGCCCCACCTGCCGTTGCGCTCTATCGACGCGGTGCCCGCGTCCTGCATTGGCTGACCGTGGTGCTGCTTGCGCTGCAGTTTCCGATCGGTCTGTACATGACCCTGCGCGGCAAGACCCTCAACATCTGGGATGCAACCACCAATGCCCTCTACAGCAGCCATAAGCTGATCGGCGTGATCATTCTGATCATCGTGATCGCGCGGCTGGGCTACCGGCTCTTGCATGGCGCCCCCGCGGATGAACCCACCCTTTCGCCGTGGCAACGCATTGCAAGCCATCTGAACCACTGGGGCCTGTATGCCCTGCTGATCGCCGTGCCGCTGGCTGGCTACGTTGGCATCTCGCAATTTCCGGCCCTGGACCTGTTCGGGGTCTTCTCGCTGCCGGGCATCGCCTCACCCGACAAGACCGCGGCCGACACCACATTCGATATCCACCGCCTGATGGCCATGGCGCTGCTGGCGCTGGTCGCGCTGCATGTGGGCGCAGCGCTCTGGCACCATCTGGTCCGTCGGGACAACGTCCTCGCACGTATGCTGCCTCGACTGCTGAGGCGCTAAATTCGTATCAGACGCCTGGCTCGGGCGGCAGGCCCGTCCAGCGCAGGCTGCGCGACCACAGCGCCTCTTGAAGCGCGACATCACGTGCCAGCAGGCTGGGGGTCGCGATCTGCTGATGCTCGTCGAGATAGCAGCCATGCAGGGCGCCTGCATCGGGGTGCAGCGCCAAGTGCAGCAGCGTTTGTGCGCCCGCCTGCGCGTCGATCATGCCGCGGCTGATCAATGGCTTGAGTAAACGCAACCAGGCCGGCAGCAGATGCGTGTGCACGATGCCCGGGTGCAGGCAGTGGGCGCTGATGCGTGGCGCACCAGGCGCCATGACAGCGAGCCGCCGCGCCAGTGCGAAGGTGAAGAGAATATTGGCCAGCTTGGACCGATCGTAGGCCTGTCGGGCACTCCAGCCGGGCGCCGTGGGGTGGGCCAGGGAGTCGAGTGCGCGGTACGGGTCGGTTGCTTCCCCGGGATGATCAGCGCTGAACCGCGCACGGTCGTGTGCGCACGACGCCACCACGATGATGCGCCCACCATCGGCCATGCGATGCAGCAGGCCGTGATTGAGCAGGAACGGGCCGAGGTGGTTGGTGGCAAAGACCCGCTCGTAACCGTCGACCGTGGCGTGCGCGCGCATAGCAACGGTGCCCGCGTTGTGAATCAGTCGGTCGATTGGGCCGTGCTCGGCACAGACGATCTCGGTGGCACGGCGTACCTGCGCAAGCGACGCCAGATCGCAGGCGACGACATGCAGCTCGGCTGCTGGCACGGCTGCGACAATGGCCTCGCGCACCTGCGCGCCAGCCTGCGGATTGCGCACCAGCATGACCACGCGGTGGCCGGCCTGCGCCAGCGCCTGCGCGGCGACGCGTCCGATGCCGTGGGTGGTGCCGGTGATGACGGTGGTGGGGCGGTTCACAATGGCGTTCATCAAGATGGCGTTAAGGTAACGAACGGACTAAGACTTCCGCTCAATGTTTCGCATCCGAGAGGGCCGATACGATGCTGCAAACCCGTTCTCATTCCGTGCATACCGACTTTCCCCCCGTCCTTGAAGCGCCGCAGGCTCATGCCCCGGCGGCGCTGCCTGCTGCGCCAGGCGGCCTGCCGGTTGGCGCGCAGGCCGCCTGGCGCCCGGTGGTCCACAAGCTCACCGTCGAGGCGTATCACGCACTGTGGCATGCCGGGCACCTGGCCGAGAACGATCGCATCGAACTCGTCGACGGACTGCTCATCGAAATGCCACCGCTTGGCCACCCCCACATGACCCTGGTCAACCGCCTCACCCGACTGCTGGTACGCGCCACCGGCGATGATGCGGTGGTCTCGGTGCAAAACTCGGTGTCGCTGCCGCCCTGGTCCGAACCGCAACCCGATTTCGTGCTCTTTGCGCCCCGCTTCATTTCCATGGCCGCCGGCAAGCCCACCGCGGCCGATGTTCTGCTGGTCATCGAGGTCTCGGACAGCAGCTTGCGCTACGACCGTGGCACCAAGCTTGCGCTCTATGCGCAGGAAGGCCTTCCCGAATTTTGGATCATCGACGTCACGGCCGAATCCATCGAAGTCTGTCGGCGCCCGGCGCTCACTGGGGACGGTGTCACCTACACCGAGCGCACGCGCTACGGGCGGGGCGAGCACGCAACCGTGGCGGCACTGCCCAATGTAGTCGTGTCCGTGGACGACGTGTTTGGCTGAGGGGTCCTCAGTCTGCCGTGATGTTGGCCTCGCGCACCACGCGACTGATGCGCTCATGGTCAAGCGCCATGAATTTCGTCGTGGCCTCGGGGTTCAGGTAGGCCGGCTCGCCGCCGCTTTCGCGCATGCGTTGTACAACGGCCGGATCTGAAAGCGTGCGGCGCGCGGCTGCGTCCAGCCGGGCCATGACGTCGGGAGGCGTGCGGCGCGGGGCGAACAGACCCACCCAGCCCTCCAGCCCGTAGCCGGGCACCTGCTCACCAATGGCGGGCAGATTGGGGTAATCAGGCTCGCGCTGCCCCGAGGTGACCGCCAGCACACGAACCTGACCCGAGCGAATCAGTGGCAGGGCAGGCGGGCGGCTGTCGATGGAATAGTGCACGCGTCCGGCTGCCAGATCGAGCAGCGCCTGCACATTGCCCTTGTAGGGCACATGCGTGGCCTTCATACCGGTAAGCAGACTGAGCATCTCACCGCCGATGTGGGTGGAGTTGCCCACGCTGGTGGACGCATACAGCAGCTTGCCGGGGTTGGCCTTGCCGTAGGTGATGAGATCGGACAGGGTTTGAAAGGGTGAGTCCTTCCCCACCAGCAGCAAAAAGCTGCCCAGCGTGAGCCGCGCCACGGGCGCCAGATCGGTCATCGGGTTGTAGGGCAGATTGCGAACAATGCCCGAGACCAGAATGCTGCCCGCCGAGCACAGCAGCGTGTAGCCATCCGGCGCGGCTCGCGCCACCGCGGCAGCCGCAATATGGCCACCAGCCCCCGGCCTGTTCTCCACAACCACGGACTGCCCCAGATCAGCAGCGATGCCCGGGCCTACGTTTCGCGCTGCAATGTCCACCACACCACCGGCCGTGCTGGGCACGAGCACCGTGATCGGTTTGGCAGGCCAGGTCTGCGCCCGAGCAGGCGCGCAGGCGGCCAGGCCCGTCAGCAGTAACGCACGTCGCGAAACCTTCATCGTCATCCCCCTTAGTCATCCGTTGCGCAGTGCCCACCCGGCAGGACGGTGCTGCGTTCGCGCATAGGTGTCATTGGTACAGCATGGCACCCATGGCATCGCTCGACAATCTACTGCGCCACGCTGGCCGCAGTCCCCAACACACATCCTTTTCGATATGCGAACCGTGCGCATGCGCAGCACAGGAAGTAGCCGTCCCGCAGCATCGCGGTTAGGCTCGGAGCATGACGCATGCCTCTTCTTCTCCTCAAGCGTCGCGCTGGGGGGCCGCGCTGCGGGCTCGCGCGGCACTGATCGCGTGCGCGCTGATCGGGCTGATCGTCGCGGTGCTGCTGCCTGGGCCCTGGGCTGCGTTTCCCTCCACCCGGGCCATCATCGGTTGGAACGTGGCGGTACTGCTCTATCTTGCGGTCGACTTGCGCGTGATGTTCGGGGCGTCGCATGCACGCATGCGCGTCCGCGCGCTGCAGCACGACGAAGGCCGTGTGGCCACGCTCGTGCTGGCCATCGCGGCGGCGGTCATGTGTCTGGGTGCGATCGTGGCCGAGCTCGGTCTGGCGCGCGAACTGCACGGCAGCGCGCGTCACTGGCGCACGGCACTCGCCGCACTCACCATCCTGACGGCCTGGACGTTCATGCAGGTGATGTTTGCTCTGCACTATGCGCATCGCTACTACGCCGACTTGCAGCGAGGGCAGCCTGCGGGCATTGACTTTCCAGGCATCGAGCCGCCCGACTACGCCGATTTTCTTTACCTGTCCTGTGTCATCGGAACCTCGGCCCAGACCGCCGATGTAGCCTTCAGCAGCCGCGCCATGCGGCGCGTGGCCACCGTGCATTGCGTGCTGGCCTTCTTTTTCAACGCCACGCTGCTGGCCCTCTCGATCAACATTGCATCGGGGCTGATCTGACGCCGCTGCTCTGACGCCGCTGATCTGAAGGCCTGCTCAGTGCGCGTGCTCGAACACCAACCAACCCTGTCGGCCTTCGGTCGCCAGGCCCACGGTCGCACCGTGCGGCAAAGTCACCTTGGGGCGTTCGTGTCCGAAGGGCAGTCCGGTGACGATGGGCGTGCGGGTCTGCGCGCGCAACCACTTGATCACCGCGGGCAGATCGTAGCCGCGGTCGTGCGGGGCCAGCGTATAGCGGCTCACATGACCGAGCAGCACCGCGCGCTGCGCATCGATGACGCCGGCCTGCAGCAACTGGATCAGCATGCGCTCAACGCGATAGGGATGTTCATGCACATCTTCCAGATACAGGATGCCGCCGCGCACCTTGGGAAACCAGGGGGTGCCCAGCAGCGCGCAGGTCACGGTCAGATTGCCGCCCCACAGCGTGCCGCGCGCATCCACCGCATCGGGGCAGCTGGCCTTGAAACCCAGCATTTCCAGTTCACCGCTCATGGCCTCGCGAAAGCACCCCAGCGAGACCGGATCGACGTCGTCCGGCGAGTCGACAGCGAAATCATCGAGCAGCACCGGGCCGGCCCACGTGGTGGCGCCCGCTTTGGCGAGCATGCCGAGATGAAACGCGGTGAAGTCCGAATAACCGACCCATTGCTTGCCTGCGCGTGCCAACGCGCGAAAGTCCAGTGCGGGCAGCAGGCGCGTCAGGCCATAGCCGCCGCGGGTAATCATGATGATGGGCGCGTCTTGCTGCGCGGCCCGTGCAAACGCCCCGGCACGGGCTTCATCGTTGCCGGCAAAGCGCTGCATGCGCCGCAGGGCCGCGGGGTCGAAGCGCGCGGGCATGCCCAGCGACTTAAGGATGCCCGCGGCTTGCCGGGCGCGTTCGGGCTTGCTCACCGCCCCGGATGGCGAGATGAGATAAATCATGGGCGCGGTGGCCTTGCGTACGGTCGGTGCGGTCATGTGCAATGCATCGGAGGCGGCCTGGCGCAAGGCTTCCGGGGAAGCGGTTGCCGGCCGCATGTTCAATGGGGATCAGTTCAATGTGGGTCAGTCAGCCCAGCATGGGCCTCGCGCCGTGCTGCGTGCAATCAATGACGTAGTATCGCCCGACCCCCTGTATTCACCGAAACATCGATGAGCCTGTCCGACACCGCCCTGCTGGGCCTGTATCGCACCATGTGCCGCATTCGCGCCTTCGAGGACGCGGCCGAAGAGACCAGCCGGGGCGGTGTCGCCGCCTTCGGTCAAACCGCTGGCAACGCGCTGGTGCGCGGCCCGCTGCACCTGTCGACCGGCCAGGAGGCCGTGGCCGCGGGCGTGTGCGCGCATCTGCGCCTGGCCGATTGCCTGACCTCCACACATCGCGGTCATGGCCACACCCTGGCCAAAGGCGCCGATCTGTCGCGCATGATGCTCGAGCTCTTCGGGCGCGCCGGTGGGTTTTGCGGCGGCAAGGGCGGCTCGATGCATATCGCCGATTTTTCAGTCGGCATGCTGGGCGCCAATGGCGTGGTGGCTGCGGGCATTCCCATTGCAGTGGGGGCCGCGCAGTCGCTCAAGGTGCGGGGCGTAGACGCCCTGGCCGTCACCTTTTTTGGCGATGGCGCGATCAATCGTGGCCCCTTCGCCGAAGGATTGAACTGGGCGGCTGCGTTTTCGCTGCCTGTGCTCTTTGTATGCGAGGACAACCAGTGGTCAGCCACGACGCGCACCGCGGCCATGTCGGCGGGTGACGGTGCGGCGGCTCGGGCGCAGGCTGCAGGCGTGCCTTCAGAGACCGTCGATGGCATGGACGTGGAAGCGGTGCACGCAGCGGCCGGACGGCTGGTCGCACAGATCCGTGCAGGCGAGGGGCCCCGTCTGCTGCATGCGCGCACGTATCGCTTCAAGGGTCATGTGTCGGTCGATCCGGCGGCCTATCGCGACCCAGTCGAAGTGGCCCGTGCACTGGAAGGCGACCCGTTGCCGCTCACCCGCGGCCGGTTGCTGGCCCGCGGCCTTGGGCAGGACGATGTAGATCGCGCCATGCACGACGCACGCACTGAAGTGCAGGCGGCGGTGGACGCAGCGACCGTTGCGCCCTGGCCCGACCCGCAAGCGGCCTTCACGGACATTCAGGATATCGGCGCGGGGAGATGGCAATGACGGCTCAACCCATGACCTATGCCCAGGCCGGCGCCGATGCGCTGGCGCGAGCCATGCGCGAAGACCCCATGGTGGTGGCGCTAGGCGAAGACCTGGGTCGCGGCGGCATCTTCGGTCAGTACGCCGGGCTGCAGGCGGAGTTCGGTGCGCAGCGTGTCATCGACACCCCGATTTCTGAATCGACCATCGTGGGCGCTGCCGTGGGCATGGCGCTCACTGGCCTCAAGCCCGTGGTGGAGATGCGGGTGATCGATTTCGCCTTGTGCGCCATGGACGAGATCGTGAACCAGGCCGCCAAGAACCGGTTCATGTTCGGGGGCCAGGGCCGGGTGCCAGCGGTGATTCGCATGCCGATCGGCATCTGGAGCGCGTCGGCGGCTCAGCATTCGCAGTCGCTCGAAGCCTGGTTTGCCCATGTGCCGGGGCTGGTGGTAGTGGCGCCCGCCACGCCCCAGGACAACCACGGCCTGCTGCGCGCCGCGATCGACTGCGGCGACCCGGTGGCCTACTTTGAACACAAGGAACTGTGGGGGGACAGTGGCCTGGTGCACCCTGCCGAGCCGGTGCCGCTGGGCCGTGCGCGGGTGGCGCGTGCGGGGAGCGATCTCACGCTGGTGAGCTGGAGCAAAGCGGTGCATGGCTGCCTGCAGGCAGCCATCGAGCTCGAGGCACAAGGCGTGCAGGCCGAAGTGATCGATCTGCGCACGTTGTGGCCCTGGGACCGCGACACGGTCCTGGCCTCGGCAGCGCGCACCGGTCGGGTCCTGGTGGTACATGAAGCGGTGCAGGTCGCCGGATTTGGCGCCGAAATTGTGGCCACGCTGGCGCAGGAGGGGGTCGCGCGGCTGGCGCGGCTGGGTGCGCCGCGCGCTCCAGTGGGGTATGCGCCTGGCCTGGAGGCGCTGGCACGCCTGACGCCGCAAAAGATCGTGGAAGCTGCACAGGCTTTGTTGCGTCGCTAGCTCGCCGGACGTCCGCCGTGACTTGCATCAATGGCCACTCTCAAAGTGTGAACGGCGCGTGACGAAAGCCCTCGTTTGGGGGGGGTGCGGTCCCTACACTTTTCTACATCGACTCCCGGTGTACGGCCATGATTTTCGACGACAGAACACACAGCGCTTCAGAGGCCGACGACAACGGTGCGGGCGGACATCACGTGCCGCGCGCCCACCGCATCGGCGAATCCGTGATGATCATCGACGTCGATCAGTCGGCCGCGATTCGGGCACGCCATGGCTCGGCTGCGGGCGAGCAGCTGGCCCAGGCAGTCGCCGAGACCCTGCGCCGGCGGCTGCGGCCGGGTGACCGTTTGGCACTGCTGCGCGAAGACGAATTCATGGCCGTGTTGCCTGGAGCACAGGGCATCGAGCTGCCGCGCATTGAGGCGCGGCTGCGCGACGGCGTCAAAGGCATGCGGCTGTCGATCGCCGGGCGTGAATGGCAGCTCAGCTGCACCATTGGGTCTGCCTGCAGTCAACAGCTGGCCGAGCAGTCGCGCCGGCTCGATTCCCTGGTCCGCATGGCGGATGCAGCCCTTTACCGCGCAAAATCATCGTCACTGGCGCACTGAACCTGCCGATTCACAGATCGAAGCTCAGCTCACGGACCGACCCTTTTCGCGACTCAATTCCTGGCCTTCTTCTTTTTGCCCTTCTTTTTGCCCCCTTCTTCGTCTTTTCGCACCATTCGCTCCCCTGTTTCCCCTGACGCACCACACAGCGCCTCGACTCTTCCCGCGATCGCCCCTGATGGCCGCCCTGTGCGGTCATCGCTCTGAACCCCAAGCGATCGCGCCGACGGTGCGTGCAGACCGCTTCGGGTATCGTTGAGCCATCAACGACGACGGCCCACCCGCGGGGCACGGCCACGGCCACAGGGAGACACCATGAGCACCAAGCCGACACAGGCCATCATTGGCCTGACCGCATCTGAATCCACGCCCCACTGGCCGGAGCCCGTTCGTGCGCCTGCCGAAGCACCCAATGTCGTGTACATCGTGTTCGATGACCTGGGCTTTGCCGACCTGGGCTGCTACGGCTCCGAGATCGCCACACCCCACATCGACGCGCTGGCCAAAGGCGGGCTGCGCTACACCAACTTCCATACGACCGCCCTGTGCTCACCCACTCGCGCGGCCTTGCTGACCGGACGCAACCATCACTCGGTGGGCATGGGCGGGCTGGCCGACTGGGACCTGGGTTTTCCAGGCATGCGCGGACGCATCGCCAAGAGCGCGGGCACCTTGGCCGAAATGCTGCGGCTAGCCGGCTACAACACCTTTGCCACCGGCAAGTGGCATCTGACGCCGACCTTCGAAACCTCGCAATCGGGGCCCTTCGATCAATGGCCGCTACAACGCGGCTTTGATCGCTTCTATGGCTTTCTGGAGGGCGAAACCAGCCAGTGGCATCCCGAGCTGGTGCGCGACAACCACCACATCGAAGCGCCGGACCGCGAGGGCTATCACCTGTCAGAAGACATCGTCGATCAGTCGATCGAATTCATCACCGAACAAAAAGCGATCACACCCGAAAAACCTTTTTTTCTCTACATGTGCCTGGGTGCGCAACACGCTCCCCACCATGCGCCGGCGCGCTTCGTCGACAAGTACATGGACGTCGCAGAGAAGGGCTGGGATGTGGTGCGCAGCGAGCGGCTGGCGCGCCAGAAGGCGATGGGCATCGTGCCGGCCGATGTGGAACTGCCCCCGCGCAATGCCGGGGTCAAGGCCTGGGATACGCTGAGCGATGGCGAACGCCGGCTCGCCGTGCGGCTGCAGGCGGCGTTTGCAGGCATGCTCGAGCACGCCGATCTGCAGATTGGCCGGCTGGTGTCGTTCCTGGCGCAATCGGGTCAGCTCGAGAACACAGTGATCGCGCTCATTTCAGACAACGGGGCCAGCCAGGAAGGTTCGCCCTTCGGCACGGTCAATGCCTTGCGCTATTTCAACGGCGTGCGCGACACCCTCGAAGAGAACCTTGCGCACCTCGACGAGATCGGTCAGGCGCGGCTCAACAACAACTATCCGCTGGGCTGGGCGATGGCGGGCAACACGCCGCTCAAGCGCTACAAGCAAAACACGCACGGTGGCGGCATTCGTGATCCGCTGATCGTGCATTTCCCCAAGCGGATCACCGAGGGCGGCGGGGTACGCCATCAGTTCCACCATGTGTGCGACATCACACCGACCGTGCTGGAGCTGACCGGCGTGGCGCTGCCTGCAAGCATCAACGGCGTGACCCAGCAGCCGCTGGAAGGCACGAGTCTGGCCTACAGTTTCACCGCCGCCGATGCGCCCACCCGCAAACACACGCAGTACTTCGAGATGCTGGGGCATCGGGGCATCTGGCACGAAGGCTGGAAGGCCGTTACCTGGCATCGGCCGGGTACGCCCTTCGAGGCCGATCAGTGGGAGCTGTATCACCTGGCGAGCGACTTCAACGAGATGCATGACCTGGCGGCCGCGCAACCCGCCAAGCTGCAGGAGATGATTGCCCGCTGGTTCTCGGAGGCCGGCGCCTGTCAGGTGCTGCCCCTGAACGACACGCTGAACCGCTTCGTGAGCTCTAACCCGCACAGCGTGGCGGCGCGGCGGCATTGGGAGCTCAAGCCCGGGGGCGGGCGCATTCCGCAGGCGGCGTCGCCCGATATCCGCAACCGCTCCTACCGCATCACCGCCCATGTGGACATACCCGCCGGCGGTGCTCAGGGCGTGCTGGTGGCGCAGGGCGACTGGTGCGGCGGCTATGCGTTCTATCTGCAGGACGGCCATCTGGTGCACGACTACAACTTCGTCAACCGCCACTACATCGTGCGCTCGGACCGCCCCGTGCCCAGTGGGCGCTGCGAGCTGACCTACGCCATGCGCAAGACCGGCGAGTACACCGGTGAGGGCACGCTCTACATCAATGGACAAGCCTGCGGGAGCGTGGCGCTGCCGCAAACCTATCGCGCGCAGGCTTCGTTCATTGGACTGGAAGTGGGCCGCGCGCCGCGACCTTCGGTGGGCGAGTTCGAAGCGCCCTTCCCGTTCACGGGCGTGCTCCACAAGTTGGTGTTCGACCTGGCCGATGACCAGGTCACCGATGCGCAAGGCGAGTTGCGCGCAGCGCTGCGTCAGCAGTAACGCGCGCCGCGCGCGTGCAGACCGGCCGGCGCGTACGCCAGTCGGTCTGCCCTCTGGGTGGGCTCAGGCCTTGCGGCTGCGCGCCACCACATCTTCGATCTTGCTCACGAGCGGTGCGCCCAGCTGCGCTTTCCAGCGGGCATACGGGCGGCGGCAGGCAATCTGCCACTGCTCCATTTCGGCAGGCGTAGGCACGACCACATCAACGCCCAGGGCGCGCACCCGCTCCACGTCCACTGCGTAGATGTCGCGCACGATCTTGATCTGCTGCGCGGCGGCGTCCAGTGCCGCCTCGCGCACGATCTTCTGGTCCTGCGGTGACCAGGACTGGAACACCGGGTTGGCGATGGCAAACAGCAGGATGTCGTTGGAGTAGTTCCACTTGGTCACGTACTTCTGGCCGAGCGTGTGGATCTTGGCGGCCATGAAGAGCTCCATCGGATTCTCCTGGCCATCGACCGCGCCCGAGGCCAGCGCGGGCTGCGCATCGGCCCAACTCATGGCGGTGGGGTTGGCTCCCATGCCCGACATGATCTCCAGGTACATGGGGCTGGCCACCATGCGGATCTTCAGGCCCTTGAGGTCTTCGGGCTTACGCACCGGGCGTTTGCTGTTCGACAGCTGGCGGTAGCCGGTTTCACCGATCGCCAGCGGCTCGGCACCTGCCTTGCGGATGATGTCGAAGAAGTCCTTCTGCACCGCGTCAGACGCCACCACGGCGTCGTAGGCCTTGTGATCAGGCATCAGGAACGGCATGGCGAAGATGCCGCATTCCTTGACCGTGCCCGACCAGTTGATCGGTGCGCCGCACAGCACGTCGATGATGCCCTGGCGCATGGCCGCGAACTCGCGGTCCTGCTGACCCTGCACCAGACTGGCGCCCGGGTACTGCTTGATGTTGATGCGCCCGTTGGTGCGCTCGCGCACCAGGTTCGCGAAGATCTCACCGCCCTTGCCCCAGGCGAAGCTCGGTGGCACGACGGTCGACATCTTGTACTCGGCGCGGTACTGCTGCTGCGCCTTGAGGATGGTGGGAAAACCCAGTACCGCTGCGCCAGTGGCGGTGGTCTTGAGAAGGTCACGTCGTTGCATGGAGGCGTCTCCTGAGGAGGGCTCGTGGTGGAGCCGTTGTATGGAACCGTTGTTTGGAACTGTATGGCGCGATGGTTGCCGTGCGCAAAGCAGGGTGCGAGTCGAACAGGCCGCAGCCGCCGTGTCAATCACCCGGGCTCACCGCAGATCAATAACCCAAGGCCCGCGGCAACCACAGCGCGAGCTCGGGGAACACCGCTACCAAGCCCGCTGCACCCAGGAAAGACACCACCAGCCAGCCCACCCAGGGCACGGTCTGCTCGATGCGCACTCCGGCCAGCCGACAGGCCACCAGCAGATTCACCGCCATGGGCGGAGTGAATTGTCCGATGGCGATCAGCATGGTGAGCAGCACGCCAAACCACACCGGGTCCCAGGCGAACAGACGCATCAGCGGCACAAAGAGCGGCAGGAAGATCAGGAAGATCGACACGCCATCCAGGAACATGCCCACGATCAGCAGCAGCACGGCCAGCAGAGCGAGGGTGGCGGCGCTACCCAGCCCCAGATGGCGGATCGCATCGACCAGCGGATCGGCCAGACCCAGCGTCGCCACCGAGTAGGCGAAGATCGCCGCCAGGCCGAGCACCAACATGATCACCGCAGAGGTTTCGGCCGCCTCCAGGAAGATGCTCCAGAGGTCTCTGACGCCGATGGTCCGGTGCACGAACATCCCCACGGCCAAGCCATAGACCACCGCCACCACGGCGGCTTCGGTCGGCGTGAACCAGCCGGCCCGCATGCCTCCCAGGATGAGCACTGGTGCGGCCAGACCCCAGGACGCTTCCCGCAGTGAAGCCCAAAAGGGCGGACGCGGGAGTTCTCGTTCGGCCTGCCCCAGGCCATGGTGGCGCGACATCCAGATGGCCGGAATGATCAGCGCAAGCCCTGCCAGAATGCCCGGCACCATGCCCGCCGCAAAAAGTGCCGGCACCGAGGCGCCCGGCACCATCACGCTGTAGACGATGAAGGCAATGGAGGGCGGAATGAGCACATCGGTGGCGGCGGCGGCACCTACGATAGAAGCCGAAAACGGCGCCGGGTAACCCGCGCGCGCCATGGCCGCGATCATGACCCCGCCCACCGCGGCCGCATTGGCCGGGCCCGAACCCGAGATGCCGCCCATCACCATGGCCACCAGAATGGCCACCATCGGCAGCATGCCGGGTGCGCGCCCGGTGCAGGCCACCGCAAAGTCGACCATGCGTTTGGCGACACCGGAGCGGTCGAAGATGGAGCCCACCAGCACGAACATGGGCAAGGCCAGCAGCGGATATTTGGCAATGCCGGCGTGAAAGTTCTGGGGGGCGGCCAACAAGCCCCACAGCATGGAGTCGCCATTGGCCAGTGCAATGGCCAATGCGCCGCCCACGCCCAGCGCGACGCCAATCGGCACGCCCAGCATCATCAGGGCGAGAAAGGACACGAAGAGCAGCGCGCCGATCATCGGTCAGTGCCGGTCGAACCGGACGGCGGTGTCGTGCCAAGACTGTGAGTGCTCTGGGCTGCGTCGCCCCCGGGCAGCATCTGACCGCGGCGCACCCGTGCGAACACTTGCGCGGCGCGCGCGGCCAGCGCAAAACACAGCAGCGGCACCCACACCGTGTACCACCAGCGCGGCACCCCCAGTGCCATGGTGGTCTCGGCAAAGTGAAATTCGTCCCACACCACGCGCAAAGACAGCAGACCCAGGAGGATGAAAAAGCCGCATGTGGCCGCAGCAGACAGCAGGCCCAGGCGCCGTCTGCGCTGCGCCGAACCGGTCTCGTAGAAGAATTCGATCCGCACGTGCCGATCGCGCGTGGCCGCACCGCATGCGCCGGCGAGCGTCATGATCACCATGAGCGCGATCGACACCTCCTCGGTAGGCGCCAGCGTTTCGTCGGTCAGGTAGCGCACCACCACGTTGGCCAGTGTGAGCAGGACCAGCCCCGCCATGCACAGTACGGCGATGGTGTCTTCCCATTGCACGCGGATCGGTCTGCCTGACGGTGGGCGGGCAGCGGTGTCGGCAGAACGATCGGGGGGAGCGGACATGCGGGGCATCGGCAAGAAGGATCCGCCATTGTGCCGGCAAGGCGCCTGCGGCGCCGAATTCGCTACACTCGACCGACCCGGTGCGCGGCCTGATCGCGTACATCAGGGTGCACATCCACCCGCCGCGATTCCTCCAGCGCATGCAGCGCAACGACCCTCCTTCTGCCGGCGCCTCGGCGCGCTCGCCCGCACTGACGCTGGCCCGCACGCTCGCCGTAGCCCTGGCCGGTGGTGCGCTCTTCCATGCCATCCATGCGCCTCTGCCCTGGATGCTCGGCCCGCTGATCGCCTGTGCGCTGGCGAACATGGGTGGTGCGCAACTGCGCCTGCCAGCAGCCGGGCGCAACTACGGGCAGTGGGTGATCGGCACGGTGTTGGGGCTGTACTTCACACCAGTCGTGCTGCGCCAGGTGATCGGTCAGGCGCCCTGGATTGCGCTGGGCGTGCTGTGGGCGATCGGCCTGGGGCTCGCGTTTGCCTGGTCATTGCGCCGTTTTGCGGGGGTCTCGCGCGACACTGCGTTCTTTGCCGGCTCCATCGGCGGCGCCTCCGAGATGGCGCTGCTGGGCGAGCGGGCGGGTGCACGCGTCGACCAGATCGCCGCCTCGCACAGCCTGCGCATCACGCTCGTAGTGCTGGTGGTACCAATGGCCTATCGGCTGCTGGATCTGCATGGCAGCGACCCGTACCAGATCGGTGCCAGCGCGGTCGATCTGCGTGGTC
Source organism: Burkholderiales bacterium (assembly GCA_947463885.1). Classification (GTDB taxonomy): domain Bacteria; phylum Pseudomonadota; class Gammaproteobacteria; order Burkholderiales; family Burkholderiaceae_E; genus UBA4615. The sequence continues at coordinate 6,616 of CANHUQ010000017.1, read as the reverse complement.
TGTCGCTGCTGGTCGTCTGCACACTCGCAGCAGGCTGGTTCTTTCGCTGGCGCGACTGGCCCAACGCCTGGGTGCTCGGCCCGCTCGCGGTGACCACGGCGCTGACCGCCAGTGGTCAGACCTGGAGCGCGCTGCCGGCGCCGATGATCATCGCCGGGCAACTGGCGATTGGCGCGTCGCTCGGGTCACGCTTTACGCCGGCGTTTTTCGCACAGGCGCCGCGATTCCTGATGGTGGTGGCCGTCACCACGCTGACTGGCATGGGACTCACCGCGCTGGCCGCCTGGGCACTGAGCGGTGTGGCAGGCATTGCTCCGGCCACCCTGGTGCTGGCTACGGCACCCGGCGGCATTGCCGAGATGAGCCTCACCGCCAAGACGCTGCAGCTGGGCGTCCCGGTGGTGACCGCCTTTCACGTGATTCGGATGGTGGCGATCCTGACGCTCACCCCGCGGATCTACCGCCTGATCAGCACCTGGAGGGGTTGGCGCGCCTGATCAGGTTGGCGCGCCTGATCGGCGCCTCTGATTAGCGTCCCTTAGCCGCCACCGGCTGACGCACGGCACGCACGCGGGCGGTCGCCTTAGCCGCCGACGTGCCAGCGCGTGTATTACGCGCTGCCTTCGCGGGGGCTTTGGTGGCCGACGTCGATGCTGCAGCCGACTTGTTGGTCACGGATTTCTTGGCCGCGGCCTGCTTGACCACAGCCTTTTGCACCGCAGCGTTCTTGGCGCGCTTGCTGTCAGCCGTGCGTGCGGGTGCGCCCGCACGCTTTTTCGCGGCCTTGGCTGCTTTGGTAGCCGGTGCAGCCTTCGCAGGGGTCTTGGCGGCCTTCACGGCCGACACGGCGCTGCGCACCACCTTCGCGGCACTCTTGCGACCACTGCGGCTTTGCGCCTTGGGTGCAGCAGCCGTTTGCTCGGAGAGGTCACGCAGTTTTTCGAGCATGACGATCACCCGACGCAGCGCCGCGGGCGGAATGTGCTTGGATGCCCGCAGCAGCGTTTCGTGTGCAAGGGTTTCGACATCGCGGCTTGCGGCACCGGAACGGATCCAGTGGTCGATCTGTGCGAGCGTCTGCTTCAGGGTGGGCTGGGACATCGGAGTATCCATGTTGAAAAACGACGAAGCCCGCACGATACGCGTGGTGCGCGCGCGGCGCACCTTGCACACTCAAGAAGCGCGGTCAGCGCGCCACGGCAGGCACGGCCCGACTGGCCAGCTCGAGCCACTGCGCATCGTCGCGCGGCCAGGCACGCTCGGGCAATTCATCGAGTTGCCGCAGGATCTGCTTCAGATGCCAGGTGGGCGGTGCGCCCAGCGCAGGCGGGCAATGTCGCCACAGGGCGCGCAGGGTGTTGTGCTGCACGTTGAAGTGAGCCGACAAGGCTTCAATCACCCACCGGTCTTGACCCGAATCGACCGCATGTCGCAGCGCCTCGCGTCCATCTGGTGCGCGCAGCAGCGCAGGCCGCGGGTCGTGCTCTGCGGCGGCCACCAGCCCAATGCGCCGTCGCGGCATGGCCTCGATGAGGGTTTCAGCAAAGCACTGAGCGAAGGCCGGCAGCTTGCTCAACACATACGCGCGCTGGGCCGCATGACGTGAGCCGGTCAGCAACCAGTTGTAGCAGCCCAGATGCTGGCCTGCACGCGTGCGCCCCAGTTTCACGAGTGTGATGGGCTCGAGGGTGGCTTCGATCAGTGCTGCCATGCGTCGCTCGGCCGCCCCTTCGCGCAGGTCGATCGAACGCAGCACACGGCCGTAGAAGCTGACATCGATCACCTCGCGTCGCAGGGCCTGACGCAGCTGGGCCATGAAATCGGGATACCGGGCGCTGCGATCGAACAGACTGCCTGCGACCTCGGGCTCGAGGCGATGCTCGCGTGCCAGGTGACTGCCCCAGTCGTCGCGGCGCGCCTCCAGAATCGTGAGCATGTTCTCGCCCAGCGCCGCAAAGAGCACATCAAGGGTGGCGGCCTGGGCTGCCTGCAGCGGCCATGCACTGCCTGCGTGCGGCGACGTCTCGCTGGGTTCGGCCTGCGCGTGCACCCAGCGGGCCAGGGAGTCGACCAGCCGGCGCAACGTGGCGTCGGTCAGCAGGCTTCGAAAGTCGTAGACACACTGATGGCGATCGACGCCGATGAACCGGATGCCATGGCCCCAATCGCGGGTGAGCTGCGCAAAGATCGGGTTGGTCATGAGCGACAGCCGCGAGGCCAGCGGCAAGGTCAGCGCGAAGAGTCGCCAGTCGGGCGAAGGGTTCCGCCAGAGCAAAGCGCGCGGCGTGGCCAGATAGGCATGGGCGCTGGCCGCCAGCTCTGGCCCGACCTGGCCTGGATCGAGCAGGTCGACGTCGATCGGATAAGCGTCGACGCGGATTGCTTCGAAGTCCATGAAGAGCCCCGGGGGTGGTTCAGCGCAGCGGGGCGGGGCGTGCGTAGGCGCGCAGCGCGAAACGAATCAGTCGGCCCGTTTAGCCACGAACAGCAGGCCACCGCCAAATGCAAGCAGCGCGCTGGCAATGAGGGTGCGGGCCACCGACCCGCGCCACATGGCTTCCAGCGCTACAGCGGCGCCCGCAGTCAGAAGAATGCGCGCGGTGCCGGCGGTGCGTTGGGCGGGGGACAGTTCAGGCATGGCTCCATCCTAAGCCGACTATCGGCGCAATGCATGAAAATTTTGTCGGCATCAGGGGTTCAAGGGCGTCAGCGGTGGCCGCGGGCGCCCGGAAGGTGGTCGCGCCCTTGCAACATCCGCATCGCGCCGGTTGCGGTCACCTGGTGCGGCCAGTTGTCGGCACGCAACGCGCGGATAGAGTCGTGTGGTCATCCTCTCAATTTCCATCAGAGCGAGAAGTCGTGCCTTGATACGGCCCTGACCAGCCGCTGCGTTGATGTCATTCCATCCAAGAGTACTGATCGAGCCGGCTCACCGAGCAGCTCCAGCGACGGTCTCGGCGCAGCGGGCGGCGCGGTCGCAGATCATTTCGGCAAACGACTCCAGGGCCGCTGTATCCAACTCGGGGCGCGAAAGCTCTGCTGCGACGGTGGTCGCTTTCTCAAGAACGCCTTGGCTGATCTGCCCGACTCGTCTTCGAATCAGCGGCAGGCCGAGACCCGCGTCTGCTGCGAATGCTGCCCAGCCTTTCGCGTCCAGTTCCGCGAGCGTCGCTCGTTTTCCGATTTTCATGGCGAATGTCGGGGAAAGTTCTGGATAGGCAACGGTCGCCAGCAAGTCATACAGAGGGGCGAGGCGCGGGCCATCGGTGCCATAGAGGATCGAGAAATTCTTGCCGTGCGCATCCGCGTTCCCAACAATCACGTTGAAGATCACGGCATCCAAGAGCTTCAGCACGTCGACAGCAGGCCTCGCAGCAATGCGTCGCAGTAGTGCGAAGCAATCCTTGAAGGTCGGGCCACCCTCGCTGGCGTATTTGGTCTCCGGGGGCACGCCGAGTGCCTGGCAGAAATCCTCTTGATGGATTCGCCGCACAGTGCCATCGTCACCCATGGCGCGGTCATAGCGCTGCACCAGCAAAAACGTTCGATCGCGAACATGACGGGGCTCGATCGGCGCCACATCAAGGCCGATATTGGCGGCGAGGCGCATCACGAAAGCCTCGTTCTCGGTCGTGGCCGAGAAACGCAAAATGGGCGGTTTGAGAATATGCGTGGTCGGCTGGCCCGGTGCAGGCAACGCCACCGCCCCGTCCATCAGAACCACGGGTACCTTCGATTGCGCGCCAGCGAGAGACAGACGCAGGCCTTCCTCCCCTGCCAAGAGCGGGCGGGCAGGCAGCGCATCCAGCACACGGATCAAGCCCGCTTCGTCAAGCGGGGTTGGCCGCTGATCGAGGGTCAGAGCGGTCTGGGTTTCCCCGGGCGGCAGAAGCTGGAGCGCGCCCGCGACATCGCCTCCGAGGCGATCGAGCAGGGCGAAGTCATTGGCGCGTGAAACACCCAACGCCTGAGCCGCAGCGTCGCGCTGGCGATCTTCCGGCAGCAGACCGCTGAAAAACGGGCGGCATTCGCGACGACTGAAGGGCTCCTCCCGCTTGGGCAGCGAGGCCGACAAGGGCTGCGTCTGGTCATCGCTGAGCCACTGTGACCCATAGGCGAACCCGAGTTCACCGTACTGGTTCTGCGTCAACTGACCCACAACGCGCCCGTTCCACCAGATATCCAAGGAGCGCGTCATGCTTTGCGCGCTGCTTTGGGCTCGGGCGGCGGCGTGATCTCAAGAGAGCATCCTAGAGCGGCCAGGACCTGAAGCGCTTTGCCGATTTGCGCGGTCGGCTTGCCCGCTTCGAGATCGACGATGAAACGAAGGCCAACGCCAGCTGCCCCCGCAAGCTCGTCCTGCCGCAAGCCAGCGGCCTTGCGGGTGGCCCGGACAATATCGCCGATTTCGGCCGTGCTGAGGTTTCGTCTGACCATCATATTTCCCGATCAGGAATTTATCGTGGATTTCAGAAGAACGTCTGCAAAACTTTCCTCATCGGGAAAATTATTTTATTGAGGTGGCTCCAGAACCGAAATATTCCCGCTCGGGAAACCTGATGCGATTGAACGACGCTAGCTGACAGCATCTGCACTCGGAACGGGCTCCCGCCACGGCGCTTCCGATCAGCGGGACCTTGATGAACCACCAGCATTGCCTCCCCAGGGCGAGAAGAACGACAAGGCATGGGCGCAATGTCAGCGTTGGCGCGTCGCGTGAACTGCCACGGTCTCGGCCAGTTCGGTCAGGGACACATTGGCGCCGCACACCAGCACGCCGACCCGCTCGCCGGCTTGCGGTGCCCAGGCCCCACCCGTGATGGCCGCCAGCGCACAGGCCCCGCCCGGCTCGGCCGCCACCCTCAACTGCGACCACAAGAGAGACTGGGCGTCGCGGATCTGGGCATCGGTCACGCACACGCTGGCCGCGACGCGACGCTGCGCAATCGGGAACATCAGTTCGCCCACCCGGCGGGCGCCAAGCGAATCAGCCGCCAGGCCCTGCGGCGCAATGTCGACGATGCGCCCTGCCGCCAGGGCGTCATGCAGGGTCGGGCAGCCTTCGGATTCGACTGCCACCAGGCGCGGCACTCGCTGGCCAGCCTGGGCTTCAGCCTCAAGCCAAGCGGCGATGCCACCGATCAAGCCGCCACCGCCGACCGCGATCAGGACTACATCCAGATCGGGCGATTGCTGCAACCACTCACGCATCAGGGTGCCCTGACCCGCCAGAGTCTCGTACTGGTCGTAGGCGTGGGACACCAGCGCACCCGTTTGAGCAGCAAACGCCTGGCTGGCCGATAACGCCTGAGCGTATTCCTCACCCTGGGCATGGACGGTGGCGCCCAGCGCCCGCAACCGATCCTGCTTGGCCTGCGGCGCTGTCCGCGGCACGAAGATGTCGGCCACCATGCCGACCGCGCGGGCCGCCTGCGCTACGGCAATCCCATGATTGCCGCCGGACGCGGCCACCACCCGTTCAGGGGCCGGCTGGCCAGCCTGTCGCGCGGCCAGCTGCGCGCCCAACAGCCGGGTGAAAGCACCGCGGGCCTTGAAGGTGCCCGACACCTGCAGACATTCGAGCTTCAGGGTCAACGGGTGGCCGCCCAGATCGGCGGCAATGACGGGTGTCAGCCGCACCCAGGGCGCGATCAAGGCGGCTGCAGCTTCGATGGCCGGACCATCGGGTGCGTGGGCGAAATCAGACGGGGCAAGTGGCATGAAGGGCTCAGGCAGGAAGGCAGGGTGAAAGCCGGCAGGCAGGTCGGCGATGCAGGCGATTGGACCTGCGCAGGGTCAACGGCCGGGGCCGGGTTGCGCCACGGCCAGCGTCAGCCCGGACAGCGGCGCGCCCTCGATGCGAGTGCTCCAGCGCTGCCCGGGCACGAGCGGTTGCGCATCGGTCAGGGTACCCGTGGTCACCACGCTGCCCGCAGGGATCCGCGCACCACGCTGGGCCAGCCCCCTCACCAGATGTCCCAGTGCCTGCAGCGGACCATCCAGTACGTTAGCGCCCACTCCTTTCGCAAGCTCTGCACCGTCTAGAAACAGATGCAGAGTCAGCGAAGACAGGGCCGTCGCTGGGACGTCTCCCAACTGGGCGATCGGAATGGCAGGGCCCACATGCAGGGCGCCGTGCAAGCCTTGCGCGGCGATAGCCTGCGGCGCGTTGAACTGCCAGCCGGGCCAGATGCTGTGGACGATCTCGAAGCCCGGCGCGACCCACTCCACGCAGTCGATCAGACGGCGCAAAGACTGCGGCGTGCGGGCATCGGCATCGGGCGGCGGCGAATCCCGCAAGCCGATCACGATCTCGGGTTCGAGCCTTGGCTCGGCGAGTGCCGCCAGGGTGATGTCGACATGGGTGCCGGCCAACCGGTGCAACGAGGTGTTCCAGACCGGCCCCCAGATCGGCTGGTGCACGCCATATACAGGCCAGATGGTGCGATTGGTGAAGCCGATCTTGTAGCCGACCGTCCGCTCGCCCCGGGCACGTCGCAAGGCAATGATCTCGTCCTGAACGGCGAGCGCCTGCGCTTCAGCCTCGACCGCGTCGAAGCCCGCATTGAATCCCGTGAGGGCACCCCCGGGCGGACCTATGGTTGGATCGGACCTC
>CANHUQ010000016.1 GCA_947463885.1 Burkholderiales bacterium | reverse complement strand
GGGCTTGCTGCCTTTCAATTCGCTTGCAGCAGCGTGGTCACACCGCACGTTATGCTCACGTAAATGAAACTGCTGCTGGCCGAAGATGACGCCCCCATTGCTCGGGCGATCCTGCGGGCGTTCGAGCGCGAAGGGCTCCAGACCACATGGGTCACGCGTGGCGACGCAGCCGACGAAGCGCTGCGCGCAGCCCCGTTCGATCTGGCGGTGCTGGATGTCGGCCTGCCGTCCCTGGATGGAATCGAAGTGCTGCGCCGGCTGCGCGCACGGCGCAGCCGCATCCCAGTCCTGTTGCTGACCGCCCGTGATGAAGTCCAGGACCGCGTGCTGGGACTGGATGCAGGCGCCGACGACTACCTGGTCAAACCCTTTGACATGCTTGAGCTCGAAGCTCGAGTCAGGGCGCTGCTGCGTCGCGGTCAACCGCCCGCGGCTACGCCGAGCGTTCTGCGCATGGGCCGTTTGACCCAGCACGAAGGCGAAGAGGCGGTTCGCCTCGATGGCGAGTTGCTTGATTTGTCGCCTCGTGAGGCAGGCGTACTGGCGGTCTTGTTGCGCCGGACAGGACGGGTGGTCAGCAAATCGATCGTTCTGCAGGAGCTGGCAAGCAGCGACTCGTCCGCCATGGACCTGTCCGACTCCACCGTCGAAGTCATCGTCCATCGCTTGCGCCGTAAGCTGGAAGGCAATGGGATCGAAATCAGCACGGTGCGTGGTTTCGGATACTTGCTGCGCTCTGCCAATGCCTGAGGGCCTCCGCAAACAGCCCGCGCATCGCGACGTCCCTGCGCGTCGCAGTCTGCGTTCGCAGCTGCTATACCGGCTGCTGCCGCCCCTCCTGGTGCTGTTCGCGATTTCCGGCGCCGTGGCTTATGTTGTGGCGCGCCACCATGCCAACGAGGTGCAGGACCACTGGCTGGTTGACTCGGCCGAAGCGCTTGCGCAGCGTGTGAAGCTCTCGCGCGGTGAGGCGGTGCTCGACCTGCCGGAGGCTGCGCGGCAGATCCTGCAATGGGATACGCAGGATGCCACCTGGTACGCGCTGCACGGTCAGCGCAGCGGGCATCTGGCAGGCCATCCGATGGTGCCTGGTCGACCCCTCGCCGGTGTGGAGCGGCTGCGTGATGCCTGGATGTACGATGCCGGAATCGCAGGCGCACGGGTGCGGGTGGCCGCCGTGCCGGTGCGTCTGGAGGGCGCCTCCGAGCCCATCGAAGTGCGGGTGGCTGAGACCTTGCGAAAGCGCCAGCTGCTGGCCACCGAGATGATCCTGAGTGTGTTGATCCCGCAGATTGCACTGGCTATCGTGGCGTGCGGGGTCATCTGGTACACCTTGCGCCAGTTGCTGTCTCCCATCGGGCAGGTTGCACGCGCGCTGGAGATGCAAACGCACCATTCGCTTGAGCCGGTCGATGACCGCGCATTGCCCGCCGAGGTGGCGCCGTTGACGCAATCGGTGAATGATCTGCTGGCCCGATTGCAGGACGCCCTGGCGGCGCAGCGCCATTTCATTGCCGATGCAGCGCATCAATTGCGCACCCCGCTCACCGCGCTCAAGCTCCATGCCGACGAGGCCGCGCGTGAGACCGATGTTGAGCGCCTCAGGCCACTGATTGCAGAAGTCCAACTGGCGGCCGATCGCGCGGTGCGACTGTCCAATCAATTGCTCACCTTGGCCCGCGCCGAGCCCAGCGCCCGCATTCAGACACCTCGCCCCTTCGATTTGAGGCAAGTGGTGTTCCATGCCGCGAGTCGTTGGGTGCCGAGGGCCATTGCAGCAGGTGTTGACTTGGGCTTTGACGACACCCTGCAGGTGGGTGTGGCGCCACCCGCAGGGACCGATGATGCAATCGAAGTGGAAGGAGACTCCGATTTGCTGGCCGAGGCGGTCCACAACCTGATCGACAACGCGATCACGTATGGCGGGCCCGGCACCCGAGTCACGGTGTCCGTGCAGCGCGCAAAGGCTTTGCGGGCTTGGGTGCTGGTGACCGATGACGGCCCGGGCATTCCGGCGGCGGATCGCACGCGCGTGTTGCGACGCTTCCAGCGCGCGACGCCCACCGGATCAACCCCGGTCGACCAGTCCTCGGGAACAGGGCTGGGTCTGGCGATCGTGGCCGAGATCGCTCGCGCCCATGACGGTCAGGTGCGCATCGATGCAGGGCCGGGTGGTCGCGGCACCTGCGTTGTGATCGATCTGCCGCAACACGGCAAAGCAGCCCTTCGCTGAACTACATCACGGCGCCCAGATACCAGGGCACGAACTCTTCCTGACCGATGCCCAGCGCTTCGCTCTTGCTGGGTGTGCCCGAAGCCACGCGCAGGATCATCTCGAAAATTTCGCGGCCTTTCTGCTCAACCGTCACAGTGCCATCGACGATGTCACCGCAGTTGATGTCCATGTCTTCGGTCATGCGCTCATAGAGAGGCGTGTTGGTGGCCAGCTTGATGGATGGACTGGGTTTGCATCCATAGACCGACCCGCGCCCGGTGGTAAAGCACACCAGGTTGGCCCCGCCCGCCACCTGCCCGGTGGCCGAGACCGGGTCGTAGCCAGGGGTGTCCATGTAGACGAAGCCCTGCGTGGTCACAGGCTCTGCGTACTGGAACACATCCATCAGATTGGTGGTGCCACCCTTGGCTACCGCGCCCAGTGACTTTTCAAGAATGGTGGTGAGGCCGCCCGCCTTGTTGCCGGGCGAAGGGTTGTTGTCCATGCTGCCTTCGTTGCGCTCGCAATAGCCCTCCCACCACTTGATGCGTGCGATGAGCTTGTCGGCCACGGCCTGCGACACCGCACGCCGCGTGAGCAGGTGCTCGGCCCCGTAGATTTCAGGCGTTTCGGACAGAATCACCGTGCCGCCGTGCGCGACCAGCAGATCGCAGGCCGCGCCCAGCGCCGGATTGGCCGTGATGCCGGAATAGCCGTCGGAGCCGCCGCATTGCAGACCGATGGTGATGTGGCTGGCAGGCACGCGGGTGCGTTGCATGGCATTGGCTTGCGGCAGCATCGTGTTGACCGCGGCAATAGCCGCGTCGACTGTTTTGCGTGTGCCGCCCTCGGTCTGAATGATGAGCGGCTTGAGCAGAGGCGATTCATCCAGGTGTTGCGCCGCAAAGAGCGCATCCATCTGGTTAGCCTCGCAGCCCAGACCGATGATCACGATGCCCGCGAAGTTTGCATGGCGCACATAGCCTGCGATGGTTCGACGCAGCACATCCATGCCCTTGCCATTGGAGTCCATCCCGCAGCCGATGCTGTGCGTGATGGGGACCACACCATCCACGTTGGGAAAGGCCGACAGGCGCTCGGGCGTGAAATGCTGCGCCACGTATTTCGATACGGTGGCCGAACAGTTCACCGTCGACAACACACCGATGTAGTTGCGTGTGGCCACACGCCCGTCGGGGCGCACATAGCCCATGAAGGTAGCGGGTTCAGTCACTGCATGGGTGGGCTTCACATCCACGCCCACGGCGTAGTCGCGCTCGAAGGTGTCAAACGTGAGGTTGTGGGTGTGCACATGCTGGCCGGGCGCAATGTCCATGGTCGCAAAGCCGATGATCTGGCCATAGCGGCGCACCGCCTGGCCCTTGGCGACCGCGCGTGTGCACAGCTTGTGACCGGCCGGAATGGCATCGGTGCAGCTCAGGGCTTCCGTGTCGATGCGCGTACCAGCCGCAAGCGGGCGGGCAGCGATCACGACATCGTCGGCGGCGTGCAGTCGCAGTGTGGGCTTTCGGATGAGATGAATGTTCGACATGGCGCGGGTCCGTGTAGGAGTGGGCCGAAGGGACGTCCTTGTGTCGATTATGGCGCGCGGCGCGAGATGACGGCGCGAGGCGCCGCCGTTATAGTCCGCCTTCGGATGCCTATTTCATGCGACACCCCCGACTGCTGCTGCCATTCTTGCTGTTACTGACCCTGCTGCAGGGTCTGTCACCGTTGCTGCATGCGCATCGGGAGCCAACGCAATTCGTTGGCGCCGTGCATCTGCATGGCGCACTGGAACGGCTGCTCCCATCAGTTGAATCCAGTGATCCGGCGCAAGCGGGGTGGCGTACGACATCCTGCACGCCCTTTCAGGGTGCCATCGTCACCCCTGTCGAAGAGTTCGAGCGACGTGCAGTCTTGACGGTGCCGACCGAAGTGCCTGTCCTGTTAGTGTCGCCGCCCCAGCAGACTGCGCCTGTTCGCCTACCGCCCCGCCAGTGGGCAGCGCCGGTCGCTGCACCCCGCCTCACGCATCGCGCGCCGCCACCGCACGCCCCGCCCCGCGCCTGATGTCGATTTGCGGCCCGAGCGGGCCGCGCGCCGTGCGTCACGGCGCCTCTTGCGAACCTGACGTCTTGGTTACCTGATGTCATGCATTCGCCTCTCATGCTGCATCGGCCGCGCCTCTCGCGGCTCGGAGTATTGACTCATGTCCTGGCTGCAAGCTGTTGTGTGCCACCGAGTGCGCGCCGGCGTCCCGTGTCTGAGCATCTTCGTGATCGCAAGCCTGTGTGGGTTGTCTGCTGCGGCTGGCGCACAGTCTGCGCCGCAGGCCGTCACCACGACGAACTTGCGCACCGTGGAGATGACCCCTGCTCAGCAGATCGCTCTGGGCGTACGCACCGAGGCCCTCGGGTCACGGGAGCCACTGATGCTGCGCGGTATGCCAGCGACCGTCGTCGTGCCGCCTCAGCAACAACGGGTGGTGGCGGCGCCTTTGGCCGGATTGCTTGATCAGGTCACCGTGGCACCCAATGACCCGGTGCGTGCGGGGCAGGTGATCGGTCGCATGCAAAGCCCCGCGCTGGCCGAATTGCATCGCGGCTTTGTGCAGGCCAGCGTTCAGTCGCAACTGACTGCCGAGACCGCTGCGCGCGACCGAAGCCTGTTTGAAGACGGCCTCATTGCTGAGGCCAGGTTGCGTTCCAGTCACGCCCAGCTTGCTGAAGCGAAGGCACTGCTGGTCGAACGCAGGCAAGCCTTGAAACTTGCCGGCCTGGACGATGCCGCCCTGGTTCGCCTGGCATCAGGGCAATCGGTTCCCCCTACGATTGCGCTGTTGGCGCCGATCGACGGGACGGTCCTTGAGCAGACGGTGGCCGTAGGCAGCCGTGTCGAGGCCGCCAGCCCACTTTTCAGGATCGCCCGATTGTCCCCGCTATGGCTCGAGGTGCAGGTGCCGGTTGCCGTGATGGGGCGGGTTTCGCCGGGTGCAGCGGTGCGTGTGCCATCGGTCGGGGCAAGCGGTCGGGTACTGTCGATCGGGCGCAGTGCGGGGGCCAACCAGTCGGTCGCGGTGCGGGCGGAGATCCGTGATGCCGGCGCGGCGCTTGTGCCGGGCCAGACCGTCGAGGCCAGTCTGGCACCTAGCATGGGAGGGCGCACCGGCTGGCGCATTCCCATGGGTGCGGTCACACGTAGTGGTGAACAGGCGCTGGTGTTGGTGGCCACTCCCAAAGGCTTTTCAGCTGTTCCCGTGCAGGTGCTCGATGAAGATGACCACAGTGCGCTGGTGACCGGTGCGTTGAGCACGGGCGAGCGCATCGCGGTGCAGGGCATTGCAGCCCTCAAGGCCCGATTGCTTGGCATCGGGGGCGAGTGATGTTTGCGCGGCTGGTTCAACTCGCGTTGTCACAGCGTTTTGTGGTGCTCGCCCTCATGCTGGGGTTGATCGTGGCGGGGACACTCGCCTTTCGTGATTTGCCGATCGACGCATTTCCCGATGTGTCGACCACTCAGGTGAAGATCGTGATCAAGGCGCCTGGCATGACGCCCGAGGAGGTCGAGGCACGCATCGTGGTGCCCATTGAAATTGAACTGCTGGGGATTCCCAAGAAGCGCATCGTGCGATCAGTGGCTAAATACGCCATTGCCGACATCACCCTCGACTTCGAGGAAGGCACGGACATCTACTGGGCTCGTCAGCAGGTGGGCGAGCGTCTGGCAGACGTCACGCGCGAACTCCCGGCGGGTGTGACGGGTGGGCTGGCACCGATCACCACGCCTCTGGGTGAAATGGTGATGTTCACGGTGGACGGTCCGCTGTCACTGACCGAGCGGCGTGCGTTGCTCGATTGGGTCATCCGCCCTGCTTTGCGTACCGTGCCGGGGGTGGCCGATGTCAATGCACTGGGCGGACAGGTGCGCAGCTTCGAGGTCATTCCCGATGCAGGCGCTTTGGCGGCGCGCGGCATTGCGCTGGAGCGCGTGCGCGAAGCACTGGTGGCCAACAATCTGAATGATGGTGCGGGCCGCTTGTCTGCAGGCGAGGAGTCGCTGCTGGTGCGCACCGAAGGAGCCGTGCGCGACCTGGACGATCTGCGTGCCATCGTCATCGCCCGTCATGAGCGTGTCCCGGTTCGCCTGGGTGACGTGGCGCAGGTTCGAATGGGCGCACTGACCCGATACGGCGCAGTGTCGCAGGATGGCCAGCATGAGGCCGTGCAGGGGCTGGTGCTGGGCCTGCGTGGCGCCAACGCCGGCCAACTGGTTGAGTCGGTTCGACAGCGCCTGGCGGAACTCGCGCCCACACTGCCCGTCGGCGTGAAGACGACAGTCTTCTACGATCGCGGCGTGCTGGTCGAGCGCGCGACCGGCACCGTGGCCCGCGCACTCCGTGAAGCCATTGCACTGGTGCTCATCCTGCTGGTTCTTTTTTTGGGTGATCTGCGCGCAGCATTGGTGGTGGCGATCAGCTTGCCGCTGTCGGCGTTGGCCACCTTCTGGCTGATGCGCCAGGTCGGCATGAGCGCCAACCTGATGAGCTTGGGTGGTCTGGCGATTGCCATCGGCATGCTGGTGGATGCGTCGATTGTCGTGGTTGAAAACATCGTGGCCCATCAGGCTCAGGGTGAGCAGGACAGTTCTGCTGCCGCACGCGTGGGGCTGGTTGCGAGAGCGGTCGGCGAAGTGGCTGCACCGGTGGTGTCAGGCGTGCTGATCATCATTCTGGTCTTTTTGCCGTTGCTGACCTTGCAGGGCCTGGAGGGCAAGCTCTTTGCGCCGGTCGCCATGACGATTGTGTTTGCGCTGTCCGCGTCGCTGTTGTTGGCGCTGACGGTGGTGCCGGTGCTCGCATCCTGGCTGCTCAAGGGCGGCACGCACCGTGAACCCTGGCTGCCCAGGCAGGCCTTGCGTGGTTATGCCCCTGTGCTCGATGCCTGTCTGCGCCATGTGCCCTGGGTGATGGCTGCAGGGCTGTGCGCGTTGGTCCTCACGGGCGTGGTGTACAGCCGACTGGGCAAATCCTTCATGCCGACCATGGATGAAGGCGATGTGGTGATGCAACTCGAGAAGCTCCCGTCCATCAGCCTGGATCAGTCGGTGGCGCTGGATATGCGGCTTGAGCGTGCAATATTGCAGCGCGTACCCGAGGTGCGCAGCATCCTGGCCCGTACGGGTTCAGATGAGCTGGGGCTGGACCCAATGGGGCCCAATCAGACCGATCTCTTTCTCATGCTGCGCCCCAGGACCGAGTGGCGGGATCCCGACAAGGCGCGCATTGCTGATGCGTTACGCGCCGTGATGGCGGATTTCCCCGGTGTTGCGTACGCCTTCACGCAACCGATCGATATGCGGGTATCCGAGATGCTCACGGGTGTGCGAGGCGACGTGGCCATCAAGATTCATGGCCCTGATCTGCATACCCTGGCGTCGCTGGCGGACCAGATCGCCCACGCCGTGCGCACGGTGCCCGGCGCTGAAGATGTGTTCACACTGCGTAACGAAGGCGTCCAGTACTACCGCGTGCAGGTCGACCGGATGGCTGCCGGTCGCCTGGGCTTTGATGTGGCCAGCCTGGCTTCGGCGTTGCGCCAGATCGTTGAAGGCGAAACCGTGGGCGTAGTGCGAGAGTCTGGTCGTCGCACGCCGCTGCTGATCCGTGGTGATGCGCTGGTGCGTCACTCGCCTGCGCACTTCGAATCGATCCGGCTTACCGCCCCCGATGGCACGGCCGTGCCGCTGACCACGCTGGCACGTCTGGAGCGGGTGGAGGGGCCGGTGAAGATCGATCGCGAAAATGCGCAGCGCCTGTCGCTGGTACAGGCCAATGTGCGCGGCCGCGATCTGGTCGGCTTCGTCGATGAGGCCCGCCGCGCCGTGACGCAGCAGATCAGCCTGCCACCCGATTATCGCCTGAGTTGGGGTGGCCAGTTTGAAAACCAGCAGCGCGCCGCCGCGCGCCTGGCGCTGCTGATCCCCGCATCGCTGGCCGCGATCCTGGCACTTCTTTATGTGACCTTCGGGTCGCTACGCCAGGCCGCATTGGTCTTTGCCAACATACCGTTCGCCATGGTCGGCGGCGTGTTTGCACTGGGGCTGACAGGCGAGTACCTCTCGGTACCAGCCTCGGTCGGATTCATCGCACTGCTGGGCATTGCGGTGCTCAACGGTGTGGTGATGGTCACGACCTTCAATCAGTTGCAGGCACAGGGCCTGCAGATCGACGACATCGTGCGCCAGGGCGCGCACCGCCGATTGCGCCCGGTACTGATGACAGCGAGCGTGGCGGCGCTGGGGCTGTTGCCCCTGCTCTTTCAGACTGGCCCGGGTTCAGAGATTCAACGACCGCTGGCGATCGTGGTGATCGGGGGGCTGTTGAGCGCCACGCCACTGACGCTGCTGGTGCTGCCGCTGCTGTATCGCCGCTTCGGCATCGCACGCCGACCTGTGTCAGAGCCGCTGGCTCAGGCGCGCACCTGAGCCTTGCAGAGCGGTTCGCCGCTAAGATCCGGCCATTGACTTCGTGTCCTGAGGAACGTGCCATGCAATTACCCTTGCCGATTAATCGGTTCAAACAGGCCCTCGCTGCGGGAACGCCCCAGATTGGCATCTGGTCGAGCCTGTCGTCGCATCTCACGGTTGAAGTGATTGCCGGCGCGGGCTTTGACTGGGTGCTGCTCGACATGGAGCACGCCCCGAATGATCTGGAGTCCATCCACACTCAACTTCAAGCGGCTGCGGCCTATCCGACGCATCCGGTTGTGAGAGTGCCCTGGAACGACATGGTCATGCTTAAGCGTGTGCTGGATGTGGGCGCACAAACCGTGTTGATTCCGATGATCGACACCCCCGAGCAGGCGCGCGAAGCCGTGTCCTTCACGCGCTATCCGCCGCGGGGCGTGCGCGGCATGGGTGGGACCACACGTGCCACCCGCTATGGGCGCATCAAGGACTATGCGCAGCATGCCGAGCGAGAACTGTGCGTCCTGCTGCAGGTGGAGACCGAACTCGCACTCAACAACCTGGAGGCGATTGCGGCGGTCGACGGCGTGGACGGCATTTTCATCGGACCTGCTGATTTGCATGCTTCGTTTGGCTTTGCGGGCCACGGTCATCATCCGGACATCTGGCCGAAGATCGAAGAGGCCATGCGGCGCATCCGCAAGGCTGGCAAGGCGCCGGGCTTTCTCACGCCGGTAGAGCCCGATGCGAAGCGCATCCTGGATGTGGGCGGTTTATTTGTCGCGGTGGGTACCGATGCAAACCTGCTGGCCCGCGGGGCGGATGCGCTGGCTGCGCGCTTCAAGGCGCAGGGCTAAGCGTCCCGGCGGGGGGCATCGTTATGCGGGCGGGAAACGCAGTGAGGAGAACGTACGCCCCACGTTGATCGCCTGTCTTTCGATGCGTACAGCCGAATCGATCCATCCTTGCTCTTCGAGATAGATCAGAAATGCGCGCATGCTCACTTTCGTGCAGTGGTCCGGAAGCAGAAAACTTGCGCGGGCGATCTTGTGATCTTCGAACAGAAACACACAGGGCTGCGGCGGTCGCAGCAGTGCCAGGTCGTTCATGATTTCCTGGGAGGCGAGTTCGCCCAGGTTCGACTTGCTGGGCTGGGCTGATCTTTTGAGGTCATTGAGATGCTGTTCGCAGATGCGCGTCCTACGAATGCTGACCCGACGGTGATCGATCCATCGCTTGATCGTATCGCTCGTAGGAGTCTGGTTGCGCGTGACTTCAAGCAAGACCATGTCGACCATAGCCAGCGTCCAGCCAGGCTTGAGCAGCAGGTCCAGAGCATTGGCATACGCCAGCGTGATCAATGGCCCTGCGTCTGGAAACAGCAATACATCTGAAGCGTGTGACACCACATGCTCCGTTCAGTTGGCAGGTGGCGATTTCGCAGGCAGTTTCTTCAGTTGTTCAGTCATGCTTCGCGTGACGGTGTGGCTCAGTCGCGGCATCGGCAAATGCGCACGAGCCATCAGCAAGAAGAGATCTTCTTCTGTGTCGATCGTCAATGTGCGCATCGTGTCCAGGCTCGTCAGTCGGCCGAGTGAAAAATCGAGAAGCACCTTGAAATTTTGATTGCCGCTCGTTTCGGCCGCCTCGAAGGTTTCGACCAGATGGCGCAATTCCGCGTTGAACAATGCATTGATCGAGGTATCGGATTTGGCTGCGACGATCTTGGCTCGACGCAGCAGCTCGCGGTCGACAGACCCAGTGAAGTTGACGGTGTCCGCCATGATTGAACCCTTCCTCGAAACAACTGAAACAACGTTAACACATCATTATGTGTTGATTGCGGGCGGATGTTGCCTGGCGACAGGTTCTCGGTGCCTGACTAAGCGAGTAAGCTGAGTCGGACCCATCCAATAAAACAGACAGGGAGACGAGATGAGCGCTGATGCTGCCCGCCGGGTGCGCACATGGAGTGTCGTGTGCGTATTTTTGCTAATGACTGGTGCACTGCTGATGCCCCAGCTTGCCGCTGCCCAGGCTCAGGACTATCCGGTCAAGCCGATCAAGTTTGTGGTCAGTTCTTCTGCGGGCGGCGTGGTGGATATCCGCGCCCGCCGTTATGGAGCCCGCCTGGGCGAAGTGCTCAAGCAACCGATCGTCGTTGAAAACCGTCCCGGCGCGTCCACCACGATCGGCGCCGAATTCGTCGCCAAGTCCGCGCCCGATGGCTATACCGCGCTGTTTGGCGGCAATACCGAACTGGTGGTGCTGCCCGCCTTGGGCATGCCGCTGCGCTATGACGCGCAGCGCGACTTCATTCCGGTGGCTCAGTTTTCACACGGACATCCCTTGCTGGTGGTGCATGCCGGACTCGGCGTGCGCACCTTGCCGCAGCTCATCGAATGGGCCAAGGCCAATCCCGGCAAGTTGATGTGCGGCACCGCCGGGCACGGCAGCGGCCCGCACTTCAAGTGCGAACAGTTGGCGCGCGCGGCCGGCATCCAGATCCGACCGGTGCATTACAAGGGCACCGCGCCCATGCTCCTGGATACCGCCACCGGGCAGGTGCATCTCACCATCGGGTTTCTGGCCGAGGTCGATAAGCAGTACATCCAGACCGGCAAGGTGGTGCCGATCGGTGCGCTCGCTCCGCGGCGAATCGCTCGCTTTCCGGAGGTGCCCACCATGACCGAGCAGGGCTTTCAGGGCTTTGAGGTGGTGTCTTGGACCGGGCTCTTCATGCCAGCCGGCACACCGAAAGCCATTGTCGACAAGCTCAATGCCGCCGTCACCAAAATCATTCGCGAGCCCGACTTCGTGGCCTGGCTCGCCGAGACCGGTAGCGAGGTGCCCACCCCCACGCCTGAGCAATTCCGCGAATTCGTGCGCGGTGAGCTGGCTGGCTGGCGCAAGTCCTCCGACGAACTGGGCATTCGGCTCGAATAGCCGAGCCGCGCCGGGCCGATTCAGATCAGGCTGCGTCGATCAGTTCTGCCATGGCAATGCCTGCTTCGCCGCGTACGGCATAGAGCAGCCAGGTTCGGCCGTCTTCCTCGAACAGAGCCGGGTCGCGCAGCTGGTGCGCATCGATGTCGATGCCACTACGCCAGGAGGGCTCCAGGGGTAGATCCGCGCCTTCCCAGCTGGTTTCAGGTCGCATGAGTTCGATCGCAGGGCCTGCACGCCAATGCTCCCACGACCTGGACAGATCGATGCGCGAATACAGGATGCGTTCCGGCACGTCGCCCACGCGCGTCCAGAACACCTCGAGCTCGTGACCGCGAACGCGCACGGCGCAGTGACGCTGCAAGGGCTCATTGAACACCATTGGCCCGCGCTCGAAATCGGTCAGACCGTCGCGCGATCTCAGGATCAGGCCCGGCATGGCCACTGCGTAAAAATAGTCCTTGAACCGGAAGACCCGGAAATACGTGGGCCCCAGCAGCGGCTCGTGTGGACTGAAGTGCAGCCCGTCGGGCGAGGTGGCTACCCGAGTGCGTTGTATGCCAAAAGACACCAGCCCGTGAAAGTACATCACGATGCGCCGGTGGTCATGGTCGACGTGCACGTCGGGCGAGGCGATGTGAGGCTGTGTCGCATCGACCATCGCATCCGTGATGCCGGCCATGCCTGCCGGCGCCATCCCAGGCCGATTACCCACCACGGACGCATGGGTTGCACCGTGCGGGATGGGCGGGGCCATGGTGGGGTACAGGGAATCAGTCAGTTGCAGCGCGCCTGGACGGTGCATTCGCCATGGTCCTTCCAGGGCATCGGCATAGGCGAGCCGGATGTAGTCACCCTTGTGGTCAGCGAAATAGAGGTAGTAGCGGCCTAACGGATGGTTCACCCAGTCGGGTACGCGGATGAGCGAGGGACCCTGCACATTGCGCCCCATCCGATCATCCATGTGGCCCCGGATGATCGGATTGCCGGCGAGCCTTCTGACCAGATAGGGCGCGCCCATCAGTCGGCCTGCAGCTTGAGTGTCTTGACCATCACACCGAATCGATCGAGATCTGCGCGGACAGTTCGGGCGAACACGCCCGGGTCCAGGCCCAGCAGCTTGAGGTCGAGACTGGCGATACGCTCTTCCAGATCGGGTTGCTTGAGGATCGAAGCCAGGGCTGCATGGACCTGGGCCACGCGCGCAGGCGGCGTGCCGGCAGGCGCCAAAACACCCATCCAAGGCTGAACAGGCTCGAACTGCGGCACGATTTCCGAGAGCGCCGGTATGTCCTTGAGTTCCCGAAGCCGTTCGCTGCCCGTGACCGCGATAGCCTTGATCTTGCCGGCCCTCAGTTGAGGCAGCACGACGGCCGACGACTCCTGGGCAATCTGAATGCGCCCGCCCACCACGTCGGTGAGCACTGCGGCGGCGGCCTTGTAGGGCACGTGGGTGACATCCAGTCCTGTGAGCCCCTTGAGCGCCTCCATGTTCAGGTGCGGCACCGTGCCACTTCCAGCGGTACCGTAATTGAGTGTGCCTGGCTGCGCCTTGCTGAGCGCCAGCAATTCGGCAAAGGTATTGGCTTTGACATCCAGCCCTGCGTAAAGAATGCTGGCGCTGGTTCGTGCCACGGCAGTGATCGGTACGAAATCGGCGATCGGGTCGTAGCCCACCCTCTGATAGACATGAGGATTGATTGCGATGGCTGCCATGGCTGAAAACAGCAGGGTGTATCCGTCGGGGGTCGACTTGGCCACGATTTGTGCACCGAGGCTTCCACCCTGGCCGGGGCGATTTTCGACCACGACCGGCTGCTTCCAGTGTTCGGCGAGTTTCTGGGCCACCGATCGCGCAAGCACGTCGGCGATATTGCCGGCGGCATAGCTCACGACCAGCTTCACGGGTCGGTTGGGGTACGTTTCCGCAGACTGCGCCACGCTTGTGCCAGGGTATGCAGTCAGCAGGCTCGTTGCAGCCAGCGCGGTGATCAGGTTGCGTCTGTTCATGGGATGCAGGCTCTCAGTAAATGTCGGGCTCACCCACCGGCGCGCCGAAGGTGGTCTCCAGGAAGTCGAAGTCGCAGCCCTGGTCGGCCTGCAGGATGTGCTGGCTGAACATCCAGCCGTAGCCGCGCTCAAAGCGCTTGGCGGGCGGCTTCCACGCGGCCTTGCGCACCGCAAGCTCAGCGTCGCTCACTTCCAGATGAATCCGGCGCGCAGGCACATCCACCGTAATCAGGTCGCCGGTTTTCACCAGCGCCAGCGGCCCGCCGATATAGGCTTCAGGCGAGCAGTGCAGCATGCAGGCACCGTAGCTGGTGCCGCTCATGCGCGCATCCGACAGCCGCAGCATGTCGCGCACACCCTGCTTCACCAGCTTGGTGGGGATGGGCAGCATGCCCCACTCGGGCATGCCTGGGCCACCCAGCGGCCCGGCATTGCGCAACACTAGGATGTCATGGGCAGTCACATCCAGGTCGGGGTCATCGACTGCATGCTTCATCGCAGGGTAGTCATCAAAGACCAGTGCGCGCCCGGTGTGCTTGAGCAGGTGCGGTGCGCAGGCGCTTGGCTTGATCACCACGCCGTTGGGCGCCAGGTTGCCGCGCAGCACCGCCAGTGCACCTTCAGCATAGATCGGCTGGTCCAGCGGGCGAATCACATCGTCGTGATGCACTTCAGCGCGCGCGATGTTGTCGCCGATGCTGCGCCCGTTGACCGTGATCACATCACGTTGCAGGTGCTGTTCAATGCGCTTGAGCAGTGCTGGCATGCCGCCCGCATAGAAGAAGTCTTCCATGAGGTATTGATCGCCGCTGGGTCGGATGTTGGCGATCACCGGCACCCTGCGGCTGAACGCGTCGAAGTCGTCCAACGACACCGCGCAACCTGCACGCCGTGACATGGCCACCACATGGATGATGGCGTTGGTGGAACAACCCATGGCCATGGCGGCGGCAATGCCGTTCAGAAAGTGATCGCGGGTCAGCAGTCGGGCGGGCGTGAGATCTTCCCAGACCATTTGCACGGCACGTCGCCCGCTCTCGGCGGCCATGCGCGGATGGTTCGCATCGGCAGCGGGAATGGCGGCTGCCCCCGGCAGCGACAGACCGATCGCCTCGGTAATGCCCATCATCGTGGCGGCCGTACCCATCGTCATGCAGGTGCCGTGGCTGCGCGCAATGCCCGCCTCCACCTCCTGCCAGTCGGCATCGGTGATCGTGCCGGCGCGCCGCTCGTCCCAGAACTTCCACACGTCCGAGCCCGAGCCCAGGGTCTTGCCTTTCCAGTTGCCACGCAGCATCGGGCCGGCTGGCATATAGATGCAGGGCAGGCCTGCCGAAAACGCCCCCATCAGCAGACCCGGTGTGGTCTTGTCGCAGCCGCCCATCAGCACCGCGCCGTCCACCGGATGACTGCGCAGCAATTCCTCGGTTTCCATCGCCAGGAAATTGCGATAGAGCATGGTGGTGGGTTTGACGATCGGCTCTGACAGGCTAATGGCGGGCAGTTCCAGCGGAAAGCCACCCGCTTGCAGCACACCGCGCTTCACATCTTCCACGCGTTGCTTGAAGTGGCTGTGGCACTGGTTCATGTCGCTCCAGGTATTGACCAGCGCAATCACCGGCTTGCCGACCCAGTCCTGTGGTCCGTAGCCCATCTGCATGAAGCGCGAGCGATGACCCATGGAACGCATGTCGTCGGGCGCAAACCAGCGTGCGCTGCGCAGGTCTTCGGGTTGCTTGCGGATGTCTTGGGGGTTCATGCGTGTCTCGCTCCGGTGTGAGGGCGATCGATCGGCGTGTCGATTCCAGGCCCGATGTTAGCTGGCCTTGCCCGCAGGGGCACGGCGGCCGGTGTCGCCGGTTTATCCTGTGCCCCGATCAAGCACCTTGAGGAGACACCACGATGACCGATTCGTCAGCGCCTTTTACGGTCCAAGCCCTGGAGGACGGCGCCGTGTTCCGGATCGAGCGCGCCGCCAAGCTCAATGCGCTCACCAAGCCCGTACTCGAGGGGCTCGCCGCCTGCATCGATGACCTGGAGGCGCGCAAGCTGCCGTTGCTGGTCATCACCGCAAGTGGAGAGAAGGCGTTTTGCGCCGGCACCGACCTCGCTGAGCTGCAAACCCTGACCGATGCGCAGCGTGCGGCCAAGACCGTGATGGCGCGCGAGTTGCTGGTGCGCTTGTCGCGCTCACGGCTCATCAGTGTGGCGGCCATGAATGGGTTGGCGTATGGCGGTGGGCTGGAACTGGCGATGGCCTGCCTGCTGCGCATCGCGGCCCCGCACGTGAAGATGTCGCTGCCCGAGATCAAACTCGGATTGCTGCCGGCCTATGCCGGCACGCAGTTCCTGCCGGCGATCGTGGGCCCTGCGCGCGCCACCGAACTCATGCTCACCGGGCGCCCGGTCGACACCAGCGAGGCCCATGCGATCGGGTTGATTCACCGCATCGCGGCGCCGCAACCTTCGCTGCTTGAACAGGCCCTGGCCTTCGGGCGTGAAGTCAGCGGCTTCAGCCCCTCGGCCGTGCAAGGCATCCGCGAATGCATTGCCGCAGCGGGCCCGCAGGTGACCGATGCCGGATTGGCGATGGAAGACCACCACGTACGCGCCGAGTTCGGCAGCTATAACGCTCTGGAAGGCGTGGCAGCCTTCCTTGAAAAGCGTGCCCCCAAGTTCATCCGCAGCTGACGCAGCAAAAGGACCTTCACCATGGCCCCCGCCACAGATCGCTCACAACCGCCCCATCCCGAAACGATCCGTCTGCAGGAAGCGTTCAAGCTCGGACTGAACTTTGCCGATGCTGCCGACTTTGAAGACGCCAAGCGCGGCTTCATTGGCACGATCCCCGAAGGCGAAGTACTCAATGCCAAAGGGCAGGCGGTTTCCACCATGCGCCATCTGGCGTTTCTGCAGGCCGATGAAGCTCCGGCGTCGGTCAACCCCAGCCTGTGGCGGCTGGCACGGCTGAATACGCACCACGGGCTCTACAAGGTCACTGAGCGCACCTATCAGGTCCGAGGTCTGGACATTGCCAACATCAGCTTCATCGAGGGCGACACTGGCGTCATCGTGATCGACCCGGCTACCTATACCGAGGCGGCGCGTGCGGCGCTCGAGCTCTATCGCACGCACCGCGGTGATCGGCCAGTGACCGGCCTGATCTACACGCACAGCCATAACGACCATTGTGGCGGTGCGCGCGGTGTGCTCGATGAACGCGATGCGGTCTCAGGCAAGGTGCCGGTGATTGCGCCGGCTGGCTTCATGGATGCGCTGGTGGGCGAGTCGGTGCTGGCGGGCGTGCCCATGATGCGTCGCGCGGGTTATCAGTTCGGAGGCGGCCTGCCTGCAGGTGAGCGCAGCTATGTCGACAGCGGTTTGGGCAAGGTCACCGGCACGGGCAAGATGGGTCTGATTCCGCCCACGCAGCTCATTTCAAAGACCCGCGAGCGTCATGTGATCGACGGCGTCGAGATCGTGTTTCAGCTCACACCGGGCTCGGAAGCACCCGCCGAGATGCATCTCTTTTTCCCGCAACTGCGTGCACTCAATCTGGCCGAGAATGCCTGCCAGCTGATGCACAACCTGTGCCCCATTCGCGGCGCCAAGACGCGTGATGCGCTGGCCTGGAGCCAGTACCTGGATGAAGCGCTCAGCGAATACGTGCCTCATGTGGATGTGGTGTACGCCCAGCACCACTGGCCGGTCTGGGGTCAGGAGCGGGCCGCCACCTTTGTGGCCGATCAGCGCGACATGTACCGCTATCTGCACGACCAGACTCTGCGGCTCATGAACCATGGGCTCACGCCGCGCGAAATCGCCGCCGAACTCATGATGCCCAACGCATTGTCCAAGCGCTGGCACACGCGCGGCTACTACGGTGCGGTCGCGCACAACGTGAATGCGATCTATGCCCATTATCTCGGGCCGTATGACGGCAACCCGGCCAATCTCAACCGGCACACACCGATCGAGGAGGGCAAGCGTTATGTGGCCTACATGGGCGGTGCAGAGGAACTGGTGCGCAAGGCGCGCGAAGATTTCGAGCGCGGCGATTTCCGTTGGGTGGTGCAGGCCATGCACCATCTGGTCTTCGCGCAGCCAGACTATCTGCCCGGGCGTGAACTGCTGGCCGATGCCATGGAGCAACTCGGTTACCAGGCCGAGTCGTCAACCTGGCGCAATGCCTACCTGTTGGGGGCGCTGGAGGCGCGGCGTGATCCTGCCGTGGCGCGCCCGCCCCGGCCCATGGTGGGCGCGATGGGCATGCTGTCCTTTTTGCCGACGCACCAGTACCTGCAGCATCTGGCTGTCAGGGTCAACGGGCCGAAAGCGCAGGACCTGCAGGTGCGCGTCGATTGGGTGATGCGTGATGAGGGTCAGACCTATCGCCTGACCCTGCGCAATGGCGCGTTGACTTCGATTGCGGGCAGCCACGGCGACCAGGCCGATGCCGCCCTGACATTGGATCGCACCACACTGATCGCCGTGGTCGAAGCTCGCAGCGATTTCATGGCGGCGATCGATGCAGGCAAGCTCGAGGCAAGCGGTAATCGGGAGGCTCTGCGTCAGCTCTTTGGCTGCATGGACACCTTCGACTTCAACTTCAATATCGTTGAGCCCTGAGCCCTGAGCCCTGAGCCCTGAGGCACGCACGTCCACGGGGCGCCAGCGACGCGACCCCTTCCCAGCCTGTGCGAGTTATGATCCGGCCAGGGCTGATCACGATTGAGAACAGGAGACCATGATGGGCACACGCCTGCAGGGCAAACGCATTCTCGTCACGGCAGCCGGACAAGGCATTGGTCGTGCCAGCGTGCTCCAAATGGCCGCCGAAGGCGCTCAGGTCATTGCCACGGACGTCAACGCGAAGCTGCTTGAGTCCTATCGTGGCGTGGGCGGGGTCACCACCCAGGTGCTCGACATGCTCAACGACGCCCAGGTGGCGCAAGTGATTGGGGCGCAACCCTTGCATGTGCTCTTCAACTGCGCCGGGTGGGTTCATCAGGGTGGCATTGAGCACTGCACCGATGCCGACTGGGACCTCAGCTTCAACCTGAACGTGCGTGCGCAATGGAAAGCAATCGCCGCGGCCTTGCCGGGCATGCTCGCGCAAGGTGGTGGTTCGATCATCAACATGGCTTCGATGTGCTCGAGCCTCAAGGGCTTCACAAACCGGTTTGCCTATGGCGCCAGTAAGGCGGCAGTCATTGGCCTGACCAAGTCGGTGGCTGCAGACTATGTGAGCCGCGGTATCCGCTGCAATTGCATCTGCCCCGGCACGGTGGACACCCCGAGCTTGCACGATCGGATCCATGCATTCGACGACCCGGTTGAAGCGCGCAAGATGTTCATCGCCCGCCAGCCGATGGGTCGCCTGGCGACTGCGGAAGAAATCGCCCCGATCGCCGTTTATCTCGCCAGCGACGAGTCGCTGTTCGCCACCGGCCAGCCGTTCATCGTGGACGGCGGAGCCATGATCTGACCCTTCCAAGGAGAGCTCCACATGAAACTCGTGCGCTACGGTAAACCCGGCAAGGAAAAGCCCGGCCTCATCGACGCAGACGGCAAACTGCGTGACCTGTCCGGCGTGGTGCCCGACATTGGCCCCGCTCAGCTTGCGCCGCGTGCATTGGCCAAACTGGCGCGCATCAAGCCTGCGAGCCTGCCGCTGGTGCGTGGCAAGCCCCGCATGGGCGTGCCCTTCACGGGTTCCACGAAATTCGTGGCGATCGGCCTGAATTACCGTGATCACGCGATTGAAACCGGTAACGCCATCCCCAAGGAGCCGGTGGTCTTTCACAAAACCCTGACCTGCATGCAGGGCGCCAACGACGACGTGATGCTGCCGCGCAATTCGGTCAAGACCGATTGGGAAGTGGAACTGGGCATCGTCATCGGTACCAAGGCGCGCAGCGTCACCAAGAAAGATGCGTTGTCACACGTGGCCGGCTATTGCGTCGTCAACGATGTGTCCGAGCGCGAGTGGCAGATGGAGCGCGGCCCCACCTGGGACAAGGGCAAGGGTTTCGATACCTTCGGCCCGATCGGCCCCTGGCTGGTCACGGCCGACGAAGTGGGCAACCCCGGCAAACTGGACATGTGGCTAGACGTCAACGGCGCAAAGCGCCAGCGCGGCAACACCAAGACCATGATCTTCGATTGCGCGGCCCTGATCGCCTACGTGAGCGCGCTCTTCACGCTATACCCCGGCGACATCATCACCACCGGCACACCGCCCGGCGTGGCCAGCGGCATGAAACCGCCCCAGTTCCTTCGCAAAGGTGACGTGGTGACCTTGGGCATTCAAGGCCTGGGAGAGCAGTGCCAGCGGATCATCAAGTACGCTTGAGCGCACGTCGATGAAGGGGCTCTTCATCGACAACACGTGGCGCGACGGCAGCAAACAGTGTGGGGCCTTCAAGGCGCTGACAAGGCCAGTCAGCGCGCCCCCGCAGACGGTGGTGGGCGCCCCAGGCTGAAGCCTCCATCGACCACCATGAGCTGTCCGGTCATCATGCAGGCCGGATCGAGCAGCCATGCGATGGCGGATGCAATCTCCTCGTTGGAGCAGATGCGGCCGGTCAGCGCGTGGGCGGCAAATTGCGCGCTCACCCGCGCGAAGGCGTCATCGCCGATGCCTTCGCGCATCCAGCGTCCATCGATCATCCCTGGCAGCACCGCATTGACGCGAATCTTCGGCGCGAGCGTGCGGGCCAGTCCCAGTGTGAGAGCGTTCAGTGCGCCCTTGGACAGCACATAGGGAAAACTGCTGCCGCTGCCGAGTTGCCCGGCGATTGAAGAGACGCAGACAATCGATGCGCCCTCCTGCATGTGAGGCGCAACGGCACGCGCCATCTGAAAGGGCCCAATGGCATTGACCCGGTAGAGGTCGATGAATTCCTGTGCATCGACCTGTTCAAGCTCGGACAGGGGCACGAAGCGGGTCATGGCAGCACAGTTCACCAACCCGTCGATGCGCCCCCAGCGCTCGATGGCGCAATCAGCGAGCTTGCGGCAGACCGCATCGTCGCCCACATCGCCTGACACGGCGATGGCATCGGTGCCTGCCTCGATGCAGGCGCGCACCACCTCGAGCGCTGCCGCTTCGCTGCGGTGGTAGTGCACAAGAACCCCATGGCCCCTGGCGGCGAGCAGGCGTGCAGTGGCTGCACCCACGCCGCTGCCTGCGCCCGTGATGATCGTGATCGGCCTGGTTGCGGCGGGTGCCGCCGTGTGGCGTGGTGTCGGATCTGCGGAGGGTGCATGGGTGGACATGGGTGGTGCCTTGTGTGCATGAGAGGCGCCGCAGACGGCGATCCGCGCATCCTGACACTTCGATGCGGTATCGTCACGGCCGACTGAACTGCGAGGCTGTGCCATGACTCAACCTGTCCTGTTGATGTGTCCCTTGTACGAACCGACTCAACAGGAGCTTGAGTCGCGGTGGGCTGTGCAGCGGTTTTATCAGGCGCAAGACAAACCCGCTTTGCTGTCTGCACTGGCGCAGACCTGTGAAGTGGTGGTGACGGCGGGTGGGCGAGGCATCGAGGCCAGTGTCTTGTCGCAGTTGCCGCGCCTGAAGCTAGTCTCGTGTTTCGGTGTCGGCGTCGATGCCATCGACCTGGACTACTGCAAGGCCCACGGCATCGCAGTGACCAACACGCCGGACGTTCTCACCGATGATGTGGCCGATCTGGCGGTGGCCTTGATGCTGGCATCGTTGAGACAGGTAGTGGCCGCAGATCGATGGGTCCGGGACGGGCACTGGGTGTCGCGCGGCGGTTTGCCGCTCACCACGCAAGTTCGTGGGCGGCGCGTGGGCGTCGTTGGCCTGGGCCGCATCGGACACGGCATTGCGCAGCGCTGCGAGGCATTCGGGACGCAGATCGCTTACCACGGGCCACGTCGCAAGCCGGTGCAATGGACGTATCACGCGGATCTGGTGGAGATGGCGCGCTGGGCCGATGTGCTGATCGCGGCGTGTCCGGGCGGTGCTGCCACGCGAGGCATCGTGTCGCGTGCGGTCCTCGAGGCGCTTGGCCCGCAGGGTCATTTTGTAAACATTGCGCGTGGTTCGGTGGTGGATCAGCCGGCGCTCGTGCAATTGCTGACCGAGGGGCGCCTGGGCGGCGCCGGGCTGGATGTGTTCGAAGATGAGCCGCGCGTGCCAGCTGAGCTGATCGCGCTGCCGCATGTGGTGCTGCAGCCGCATCATGGAAGCGGCACCCACGACACCCGTACCGCAATGGGCCGCTTGACGTTGGACAACGTAGCCGCCTGGTTTGCCGGACGCCCGCTGCTAACTCCGGTGTGAGTGCCGGTATGAGGGCCCACCAGGCAGCCTCGTGCGGCCGGTGTACCGGGGCTGGCGGAGGATGTGTGTGCCGGCCTTGCGGGCTGACTCAGGGCTCGTTGGCTGGCACGTCCTGAGCCGCGGGCGGCGTCGATTCGGATTCGATCACCGCGCGCGCGCGGTGCGGTGTGCGAGCAGGCCGCACGCTGCCCTCGCCCCGTCCGAACAGATGGCGTGAGAGTTCGGTGAGGGCACGTTCATAGACGTCGCGCTTGAACTCGATCACTGAGTCCAGTGGGATCCAGAAGTCGTGCCAGCGCCAGGCGTCAAACTCGGGTTGCTCGGTGGCGCGCAGGCTCACGTCAGAGTCTTTGCCGACCAGCCGAAGCAAGAACCAGATTTGTTTTTGTCCGCGGTAGTGCCCGCGCCATTCACGTCTGACCCAATTTTGGGGAACTTCATAGCGTAGCCAATCGCGGGTACGACCAATGATGCGCACATGCTCGGGCATCAGCCCGACTTCTTCGTGCAGCTCGCGAAACATCGCCTGTTCAGGTGTTTCGCCACGCTTGATCCCGCCTTGCGGGAACTGCCAGGCGTGCTCGCGGATACGCTTGCCCCAAAAGACCTCGTTACGCTGATTGACGAGGACGATGCCGACATTAGGGCGATAGCCTTCTTTGTCCAGCATGGGCTACCCCTCGATACTCTAGAATTGTGGCGATTATACGATGATGTGCGTGGCAGCACGCATGCCCCCCTCCCCATGAAAGCCTCCCAGTTCCTCATTTCCACGCTCAAGGAAGCCCCCACCGACGCCGAAGTGGTCAGCCATCAGCTGATGACGCGCGCGGGCATGATCCGCAAGCTCGCCGGGGGGGTCTACACCTACATGCCCATGGGCCTGCGAGTGATCCGCAAAGTCGAGGCGATCATCCGCGAGGAAATGGTGCGTGCCGGTGCGGTCGAGTTGCTGATGCCGGTGGTGCAGCCGGCCGAACTCTGGATGGAGTCGGGGCGCTGGGAGCAATACGGCCCCGAACTGCTGCGTATTCGTGATCGTCATCAACGCGACTTCGTCGTGCAGCCCACTTCTGAGGAAGTGATCACGGACATCGCACGTCAGGAAATCCGCAGCTATCGGCAGATGCCAAAAAATCTTTTTCAGATCCAAACGAAGTTTCGCGATGAACGCCGCCCGCGGTTCGGTGTCATGCGCGGGCGCGAGTTCACGATGAAAGACGGCTATTCCTTCGACCGTGACCGTGATGCGGCGCTCGTGAGCTATCAGGCGATGTTCGATGCCTACACCCGCATATTCACTCGCCTGGGGCTCACCTTTCGGGCGGTCGCGGCCGACACCGGCGCCATCGGCGGCTCCGCAAGCCACGAATTTCAGGTGATTGCCGATACTGGCGAAGATGCGATCGCCTATTGCCCCGACTCGGATTACGCGGCGAATGTTGAGCTGGCTGAGGCGCTGCCGCTGCTGACCGAACGCGCCGAGCCCACCGCGGCACTGACCGACACTCCCACGCCCGGCAAGGCCCGCTGTGAAGACGTGGCGCAGCTGTTGGGGCTGCCGCTTGAGCGCACGGTGAAGTCGCTGGTGCTGGCGGTCGATGAACATGAGCCGGTCAAGGACGGCGACGATGCGCCCCGCGCTCCACGTGTGGTGTCCACCCGCATCTGGCTGCTGCTGGTGCGCGGCGACCATGAACTCAACGAAGTGAAGGCGGCCAAGGTCCCCGGTCTGAAGGGCTTTCGTTTTGCCACGGAGTCTGAGATCGTCGAACACTTCGGTTGCACGCCAGGCTACCTCGGGCCGATCGGCACAGCGCGCCCGGTGCGCGTGGTAGTGGATCGCACGGTGGCACTCATGAGCGACTTTGTCTGCGGTGCTAACCGGGTCGACGCCCATTACACCGGCGTCAACTGGGGTCGTGATCTGCCGCTGCCTGGCAGCCCTGAGGTGCAGGTCGCCGACCTGCGCAATGTCGTGGAGGGCGACCCCTCTCCAGATGGAAAAGGGCGCCTGGCCATCCAGCGTGGCATTGAGGTCGGGCATGTCTTTTATCTCGGCACGAAGTACTCCGACGCGATGCATGCGAGCTTCATCGATGAGACCGGCAAGTCGCAGCCGATCGAAATGGGCTGTTACGGCATCGGAGTCACCCGCTTGCCTGCGGCCGCCATTGAGCAGAATCACGATGACAAGGGCATCGTTTGGCCGCGCCCGAT
>CANHUQ010000015.1 GCA_947463885.1 Burkholderiales bacterium | reverse complement strand
GCACGGGTTCGGTGGAGCGTCGACTGGTGACCGAGCCGCTTTCGGTGGTCGGGCGAATCGACTTCGATGAGCAAAGCGTCTCGCGCATTGGATCGAGCGTGACGGGCCGCATCACCGAACTGGCCGTGACACCCGGTCAGACCGTGGCTGCCGGGCAGTTGCTGGCCCAGCTCAACAGTGCTGAATTGGGTACGGCACAGCTCGCGTATCTGAAGGCCGATGCGCAGCGAGAATTGGCCGCCAAGGCAGTCGAGCGCGCCAAGCTGCTGCTGGCCGCTGATGTGATCGGCACCGCTGAACTGCAGCGTCGGGAAAATGAGCTGAAAGTGGCCGAGATTGAGCAGCGTGCAGCCGCCGATCAGCTGCGCGTCATGGGCATGTCGCGCACGGCCATCACGCGCACATTGACCAGCGGGGCCATCACGTCAACGTCGTCGGTTGTGAGCACGGTCTCGGGTGTTGTCGTCGAGCGCAAAGTCAATCGCGGGCAGGTCGTGCAGCCCGCCGATGAGCTCTTCACCGTGGCCGACCTCTCGCGGGTCTGGGTGGTGGCCAAAGTGCCAGAGTCGCAGATCACACGTGTGCAGGTCGGCCAGCCGGTGAAGATCAGCGTGACCAGCTCGCCCGTGCCGCTGCGCGGGTGGGTGGCCTGGATCGCCGACACGGTCAGCGTCGAGACGCGCACGGTCACCGTGCGTACCGTGGTCGACAATCCGAAGCGTCAGTTGCGCCCTGCCATGCTGGCTGATGTCACGATTGAGCCTGTGGCGCTCGAGCGGCTGGTTGTGCCCGGCGGCGCCGTGGTGCGCGAAAGCAATCGCGATCATGTGTTCGTTCGGCAAGCGGACGGCCGCTATCGGCTGACGGCTGTGGAACTGGCCGATGAAGCCGGTGATCAGCGGGTGGTCGAGTCCGGGCTCAAAGGCGGCGAAGTGATCGTCACCGATGGTGCCTTTCACCTGAACAACGAGCGCAAGCGCGCGGAACTGGAGGGCTCATGATCGAGTCTCTGGTACGTCAGGCGCTCGCGCAGCGCCTGATCGTTGTCGTCGTGTCGCTGATCCTGCTCGCCTTCGGCCTGAACGCCGCGCGCAAGCTGTCCCTTGACGCTTTTCCTGACGTCACCAACGTCCAGGTGCAGATCGCCACCGAGGCGCTGGGGCGCTCGCCCGAAGAAGTCGAGCGCTTTGCCACCGTGCCGATCGAGATCGCCATGACCGGTCTGCCCGGACTGGTGGAGCTGCGCTCACTCAACCGCGCCGGCCTGTCGCTGATCACATTGGTGTTCACCGACAAGACCGATGTGTACTTCGCCCGCCAGCTGGTCATGGAGCGGCTGATCGAAATTTCCGGCCGCATGCCACAGGGCGTCACGCCGGTGCTCGGTCCGGTGTCCACCGGACTGGGCGAGGTGTACCAGTACACGCTCGAACGTCCCGACGATGGCAATCGGGCCCTGTCCGTCGAGGAGCAGACCGAACGGCGCACGGTGCAGGACTGGGTAGTGCGTCCGATGCTGCGTTCAATTCCCGGCGTGGCCGAGATCAATTCGCAGGGCGGCTACGAGAAGCAGTACCAGGTGCTGGTCTCTCCTGAAAAGCTGCGCTACTACAACCTGTCGATTCAGCAGGTGTTCCATGCGCTGGCTGTCAACAATGCCAACTCGGGCGGTGGTGTCCTGCCTCGCTATGCCGAGCAGTACCTGATCCGCGGTATCGGCCTGATCGAAGATGCCGAGGACATCGGCATGATCGTGTTGAAAGAAGTGCGCGGCACCCCGGTGCTGATCCGCGATGTCGCAGAGGTGCGCGTCGGTACCGCGGTGAGGGTGGGGTCGGTCATCAAGAATGGCGTGACCGAGACCGTGGGCGGCGTCGTGATGATGATCCGCGCGGGCAACGCCAAGGACGTGGTGGCTCGTATCAAGTCCCGGGTGAACGAGATCAATGCCAACGGTGCATTGCCCGGCGGTCTGAAGATCGTGCCGTACTACGACCGCTCCGAGCTGGTCGACGCAGCCCTTGCCACGGTAGTGAAGGTGCTGCTTGAGGGCGTTGCGCTGGTGGTCGTGGTGTTGCTGCTCTTTCTGGGGGACATCCGGTCGTCGCTGGTGGTGGTCGCGACCCTCGTGCTCACGCCCCTGCTCACGTTCCTGGTGATGAACCGTATCGGTCTGTCGGCCAACCTGATGTCGCTCGGCGGCTTGGCGATCGCGATTGGCCTGATGGTGGACGGCTCGGTGGTCGTAGTGGAAAACGCGTTCGCGCACCTGGCGCGTGCGGCCCGCACCGGCGCATCGCGCACCGCCACCATGGTCGAGGCGGTCACCGAAGTGGCTACCCCGGTGGTCTTCGGGGTCGGTGTGATCATCCTTGTCTTCCTGCCCCTGATGACCCTGCAGGGGATGGAGGGCAAGATGTTTGCGCCCTTGGCGATCACCATCGCCATTGCGCTGTTCATCTCGCTGATCCTGTCGCTCACGCTCACACCGGTGCTGTCCGCTTACCTGCTCAAGGTCAAGCCGCATCACGGCGCATCGGCGGATGGGCACTCCGCCCAAGACGACGAAGAAGCGCACGACACCTGGCTGATCCGCAAGATGAAGCGGCCCTACCTGAAGATGCTCGATTGGGCGGTCTCGCATGCGCGCAGCACCTTTGGCATCGCGGTGGCGGCGCTCGCCGCCTCATTGATGCTGTTGCCCTTCCTGGGCACCGCCTTCATTCCCGAGATGAAGGAGGGTTCGGTGGTACCAGGCATCAACCGCGTCCCGAACATTTCGCTCGAAGAGTCGATCCGCATGGAGATGGAGGCCATGCGCCTGGTCATGCAGGTGCCGGGCGTGAAGTCGGCGGTTTCAGGTGTCGGTCGGGGCGAGTCACCTGCTGATCCGCAGTCACAGAATGAATCAACGCCGATCGTCTCGCTCAAGCCGCGCAGTGAATGGCCTAAAGGCTGGACGCAGGACACGATCACCGATGAGATCCGCAAGAAGCTCGCCGTGCTGCCCGGCGTGCAGGTGGTCATGGCACAGCCGATTTCGGATCGGGTGGACGAGATGGTCACCGGCGTGCGGGCAGACATCGCCGTCAAGGTCTTTGGCGACGATCTGCAAGTGCTCAAGGACAAGGCCGATGAGATCGCACGGGTGGCCGCAGGCATTGCCGGCGCACAGGACCTGCGGGTGGAGCGCATCACGGGCCAGCAGTATTTGCAGATCTCGATTGATCGCCGTGCGATCGCACGCGCCGGACTCAACGTGAGTGATGTGCACGAAGTCATCGAGATGGCCATTGGTGGCAAAGTCGCCACCGACATCTATGAGGGTGAGCGCAGGTTCTCGGCCATCGTGCGTTTGCCTGAAACCTATCGCGACGATATCGCGGCGATCCGCAATCTGGTGCTGACCTCGCCGCAAGGGGCGCAGATCCCGCTGGCAAGGCTGGCTACGATCGAAGTGGCGGACGGCCCGGCGCAAATCAGCCGCGAAATGGCTAAGCGCCGCGTAGTGGTGGGCATCAATGTGGCCAATCGCGACCTGGGCGGCTTCGTGGCCGAACTCAAGCAGGCCATCGCCCGTGACGTGAAACTGCCCGAGGGCTACATGCTCGAGTGGGGCGGTCAGTTCCAGAACATGGAGCGTGCTCTGGGCCACCTGGCCGTGATTGTGCCGATCACGATCGCAGCGATTTTCTTCGTGCTGTTTCTGCTCTTTCGCTCGGTGAAGATGGCTACGCTCATCATCCTGGTGTTGCCGTTCGCCTCGCTGGGCGGCGTGATTGGCATGTTCGTGAGCGGGGAGTATCTGTCGGTGCCGGCCTCGGTCGGGTTCATTGCGCTGTGGGGCATCGCGGTGCTCAACGGCGTGGTGCTGGTGAGCTACATCCGCGATCTGCGCAAGCAGGGCATGGGTGCAGCGCAAGCGGTGATCCAGGGTGCGCGCCTGCGCTTTCGGCCGGTCATGATGACGGCCACGGTGGCGGCGCTGGCGCTCATTCCGTTTCTCTTTTCCACAGGCCCCGGTTCCGAGGTCCAGCGTCCGCTGGCCATTGTGGTGATCAGCGGGCTGATCAGTTCCACGCTGCTGACCCTTGTGGTGCTGCCTGCGATTTATCGCTGGTTTGATGACACGCCGACGCCGCCTGCCCCCGAACTGCCGGTCCCAACGCAGCCAGCCTGAAGGGAACCCCCCGCTGTGAACGCCTGGCTTTGAGCACCACGGTACCGACCTGCCTCGCGCGCAGCGGGGTCAGGCTGGTACCGGTTGGCCGTCCCATGCGTAGACCTGGCCAGTGTTCGCAGCCCCCAGCGATGCGAGCACTGCATCCAGAGCCGCCACTGACTGCTGCGGCGTGAACAGTCGGTCTTGCGCCACGTTGGCTTGAAACGGTGCTGACAGGGCCGTGTCGACCGTGCCCGGATGCAACCCGACGCACACCGAGCCTTTAGCCGTGCGTGACCACTCGATGGCCAGCGTGCGGATGAACTGATTGAGCGCAGCCTTTGAAGCCCGATAGCCGTACCAGCCGCCCAGTCGGTTGTCGGTGATGCTGCCAACGCGCGCCGACAGCGCCGCAAAGACCACCCGTCCATCGCGCGGCATGAGCGGCATGAAGTGTCTGGCTACCAGTGCCGGCCCGATGGCATTGACCTCAAACAATCGCTGCAGTTGTGCAGCATCCAGTGCACGCATCGATTTTTCGGGCGCGAGCCCGTCATCCGCATGCAGCAGACCGCTGGCCACGAACACCTCGCGGATCGGTGGCAAGGTGCCGGCTATCGTGGCTGCCTGCGCGATGCTCGACGGGTCCTGAAGATCGATGTGGCCTTCGACCAGCCTGGCCTCACCGTCCACAGCGGCGTGCGCTCCTGACGGTGTACGCGACAGTGCCAGCACGGTGGTGAACTGACCGCAGGCAAGCCGCTGCGCGACCCATGCGCGGCCCAGCCCGCCGCTGGCGCCCACCACCACGGCGGTGGCGCTTGAACTCAGAGTTGTATCCATCGGCCAAGACTAAGCCATTTGGCGATCTTGTATCGTTCCGAACCATATGGGAATATGGGTCTTCGGTACATCAAACCATCCGTCATGAAGACGACGCTCGACATCGATGACGCGCTCCTTCGGCGCGCCAAGGCCCGTGCCCTCGAACGCGGCACCACGTTGCGCGCCGTGGTGGAAGAGGCGTTGCAGCGTTCGCTGGGGTCGCCAGCGCCGGTGCATGCCCCGCTCAAGCTGATCACATGGCCAGCGAGCCCGGCGAGTCGGGTCTCCGAGGAGCGCGTCCTGGCAGCCATCCGATCGGACCGTGATGCCGCAGCTCACACGCCCGCGCGCGTCGGCGTGAACATCGGGGTGGCTGCATCGCGCCGACACCTCAAGAAGGGCGCTGAGTGATCGCCCTGGACACCAACCTGATCGTCTATGCCCATCGGCCTGACACGCCGTTTCATGCGGCCGCTGCACGTGTGCTCGAGCAACTCGCCGAATCCCCGTACTCCTGGGCCATCCCCTGGCCCTGCGTGCACGAATTCCTGTCGGTGGTCACCGGCCCTGCCTTTGGAAAAGCCGCCACGCCCCTGGCCGTAGCACTTGAAGCCATCCGCCAGATCGTGGCGCATCCTCGTTGCGTCACGCTGGCTGAAACCGAAGGCCACTTCGAACTGCTGGCGGCACTCTGCCAACGCGCCAACCTGCACGGCGGCGCCATTCACGATGCCCGCATCGCTGCGCTATGCATCAGCCATGGGGTAGAGGAGTTGTGGAGCTGCGATCGCGACTTCCAGCGCTTTCCGGATGTGCGGGTTCGCAATCCCCTGATCCCATCGGTGCACGAGCCGCTGCCCGACACCACTTCTGCCTATTCACCGAAAGCAGCGCCCCATCGCACGCGCCACCGCGCCATGCCCACACAGACCAGCCAGGCCGCCCATCGTCGCCGATGAAGGCCCTGGATGGTGAGAGCGTTTTCAGGCGGGTGTGTTCAGACGCGTGCTTTGAGCCGCATCGACAGCCCCACCGGCTGCATCGTGAACGACAGTTCTTCTTTGGCCGGCAGGCCATCGGGTGTGTCCACGCTCACGACATCGAAGCGAGCCAGCAGCATCGCCATAGCCATCTTCATTTCGAGCAAGGCGAGGTAACGGCCCGGGCAAATGCGCGGGCCGGCGCCAAAGGGCATCGAGACGCGCTTGGCTGACTTGGCCTGCTCGCTCGGGCCGCCCGCGCTGAGCCATCGATTCGGATCGAATTCATGGGCACGCTGGATCACGGCTTCGTTCACGCTGTCGTAGCGCAGCAGGGTCGTCACGACCGTGCCGGCCCGAATGCGCACGTCGCCGACCGTGGTGTCGCGCAGGGCCTGAAGCGGCAGTTGCGGGCCCACTGGTTTGAGCCGCATGGTTTCGTGCGCACAGGCCTCCACGTAGTCCAGCCCGGCCACCTGTTCAAGCGTGGGCGCCAGGCCATCGCCCACGGCCGCACGCACCTCCTGCGTGGCGCGCGCCAGGCACTCGGGGTTGAGCCACAGCAGATGAATCATCCAGGCGATCGTGTTGGCCGTGGTGTCTTCGCCGGCCAGCAGCATCGTCATCACGTTGCCGGCCACCTGATCGTCGTCAATGCCGCTGCCCGGCTCATCAGCCGCCACGATCATCGCTTCAAGCAGGTTGGAAGGATGCTCGCGCAGCGCAGGATCGGCTTGCAGGCGGGCGCGTGCCTTGGCGATGAAGGTGGCCACTGCCGCGTTCACTTCCGCCATGCTGTGCTCCAGCTCGCGGTCCTTCTTGCGCTTGAAATAGCGCCAGATCGGAAACGGCGCCAACAGCCGCTCGAACATCGCAGGAAAGATCTTGTCTAGATGCTTCTGGATGATGTCGTCGTCCGACTCGAGCGTGTTCACTTCGGTGCCAAAGGCCAGACCTGCAATGGTGTCGACCGTAAAGCGCATCAGGTCCGCTTGCAGATCCACGGGCTGGCCCGACGCGGCAGCCTTGTCCCAGCGGCCTGCCAGACGCTGGCCGACCTTCAGCAAGGAGGGGTAGTAGCCCTTCACATGCCCGGGATCGAAGCCCGCCATCACCATGCGGCGCTGGCGCTTCCACATCTCGCCATGTGCGCCGAAGACCCCAGGCTTGAGGCCCATCTCGATGCCGATGTGCTCCAGGCGCGCAGTGCGCCGAAAGCCGTCTGGCCGATCGCGCAGCACAGCGGCCACCACTTCGTGGTCGCTGACCACGAGGGTGGGATGGCGACCGAAGCGCACGACGAAATACGGTCCGTACTGATCGCGCCAGGCTTCCATCTGCTGGTGAAAGCGTGGCGGGTCGAACTGCAGCAGATTGCCCAGTACCGGCAGGGCGCGCGGCCCGGGCAGGTCGCTGAGTTCGCGCAGCACGGCAGTGGCGGGGGCAGCGTGGTCGATGGCGTCAGGCATGGTGAGTGAGTTCGTCGAAGTGAACCGATGCTACGCGATCGGACGGCGTGGGTCGAAGTCCGGCAACTCCCGTGCCATGGATTCATACAAGGTCCGCACGCGCGGGTCGCTGGCATCGGGCAGCACCACCTTGACCTGCAGTTCGAGGTCACCCGGCGAAGTGCCCGGCAGGCCTTTGCCCCGCACGGTCAGTCGCTGCCCGCTTTGCGCGCCGGCCGGCACACGCACCTTGAGCGTGCTGCGGTCGGGCAGTTCTACCGCCACGATGGCACCCAGCCCGGCCTCCCAGGGTGCCACCGGCAGTTCGGCCACCAGCACATTGCTTTCCAGTTCGAAGCGCGGATGCACCCGGAACTCGATTTCAAGCAACAGGTCGCCGGCTGGCGCCCCGCTCAATCCTGGGCTGCCCTGACCGGCTAATCGAATGCGCTGGCCAGGCCGAATGCCGATTGGAATTTTCACGTCGAGCGTGCGGTCGCGCAGTGTGGTGCGACCGTTCTGGTCCAGGGCCGGGCTGCGCAGCGTGACCTTGCGCATCGGCCCGGACCAGGCATCGGCCAGGTCGAGCAGAATTTTTGCGTGGTGATCTTCACCGCGCAGTGGCGTGCCGCCAGGCGCTGTGCGCGCACCCTGTCTGCGGCCCGCACCGGGCCCTGGTGCCGACCGACCAAAGAGCTGCGAAAAAAAGTCGCTGAATTCGCCCGGCCGGGTGCGACCGAACCCCGAGCCCGAGAACTCGAAGTTGGCGTCCCAGTTGGGCGGCGGCGTGAATGTCTCGCCTTGCCGGCGACCCTGACCGATCGCGTCGTAGGCCGCACGACGTTCCACGTCGGACAACACCGCGTACGCCTCGTTCACTTCGCTCATTCGCGCTTGGGCATTGCTTTCGGTGCTGACGTCAGGGTGATACTGGCGTGCAAGCTTTCGGAAGGCTTTCTTGATCTGGTCGGCGTTCGCATCGCGCGGCACGCCCAGTACGGAGTAGTAGTCCTTGAATTCCACGATGAGGGAGTGATCATGCTTCGAAGTGTTTATCCGCAGGACATGCTGGCCGAGTTCGACCGCATGCAGCGCCAGATGCAGTCGATGTTCGACTACTCCCCGAGCATACGCGGGCTGGGGCGTGGTGGCTTTCCCGCGCTCAATGTCGGCACCACGCCCACCTCGGTCGAGATCTACGCCTTTGAGCCGGGCATGGACCCCAACAGTATCGAACTCAGCGTGGAGCGAGGTGTGCTGACCTTGTCTGGAGAGCGGCTCAGTGCGGTGCCCGAGCAGGATGACACCACCACTGTCCACATCAACGAGCGCTTCCAGGGGCGCTTCAAACGGGTCATCGGCCTGCCGGAGGACATCGATGCGAGCACTGCGCAGGCCGACTACCAGGACGGTGTGCTGCATGTGAGCCTGCAACGCAACGAAGCGTCGCTGCCTCGGCGCATCGATATCCACTGAGTCGCACACCCACGGCCCGCCAGGGCCAGGAGATCCGCATGAATGACACTTTGCAGACAGCGTCCGCCACCGTACCGGCGGCCGCGAGACCCCAGACCCTTGAAGCCGAATCGCGCAACATCCCGGCGATGAGCCCGCCTGTGGACGTCATCGAGGATGCGACCGGCATCACCTTGCTCGCCGACATGCCGGGTGTGCCCCGCGATCAGTTGGCGCTACGCATTGAAGATGACCAGCTGATCATCGAAGGCGCACTCACCATGCCGGCGCCGGCCGATATGGAAGCCAGTTATGCCGAGATGCAACGCCCGCGCTATCGGCGCACGTTTACGTTGAGCCGCGAGCTCGACACCGGACGCATTGGTGCCGAGCTCACCCAGGGGGTTCTGAAGCTGCGCATCCCGAAGGCCGAGTCGGCGCAACCGCGCCGCATCGCCATTCAGGTGCCCTGAGCGCGCGCGTTCAAGTCCAGATCAGCTCATGGCGCATGGTGAGCGGCCCAAGCCGTTCGCGCGCCATGCGCTCAATCTCGGCGCGGTGCTCGGCCGCAATGCCCTGCAGCCGCACTGTGATCAGGCTGCCATGCACCGGGTGGGCGCCTGCCTCCACATCGAGGCGGCCACTGCCCAGCGGCGCATCGGCCAACAGTTGCGTGGCCACGCGCTGTGCGGCGTCCCAGCGCAGGGCCGGCTTGAAGACCTTGCCCACCCCGGTGAGCGGCATGGGATGGATGAGGTGCATGGCGACCGGCACCGCTGCGCGTTCCGGCGTGCGCTCGCGCACGAAGTCGATGAGATCGGCCGGCTCGGCGCTTTGTCCGGGCTTGAGCTGCACATACGCCACGGGCAACTCGCCGGCATAGCCGTCGGGTCGTCCCACCATGGCGGCCAGCTCGACAGCGGGATGGGTGTAGAGAATTTCCTCAATTGGCTGCGGGTCGATGTTGTGGCCACCGCGGATCACCAGGTCCTTGGCCCGCCCTGTGATCCAGAGATAACCCTCTGCATCCAGGCGGCCGAGGTCGCCTGAATTGACCCAGCCCGGCTCAACGAATGCGTCCTGGTTGTGCTTGTCGCTCAGGTACCCCGAAAACACACCTGGCCCGGCCATGGCCACCACGCCGATCTCATTGGTTGCGCATTCGCCCAGGTAGCGTCCGTCGCTGTTGATCTTCACGACACGAACCTGAGCGTAGGGCACTGGCTGACCGACCGCCCCCAGGCGCAGTTCGCGGTCCATGTAACTCATGGTGTGCACGCTCGCGGTCTCGGTCATGCCATAGACCTCGAGCATGGGCAGCTTCATCTGTTCGGTGTACTGGCGGGCTACGGCCACCGGAATGGCTGACCCGCCACCGGCTGCTCGCTTGAGGCTCGAAATATCGGCACCGTCCACCGGGATGGTCAGTGCTGCGACCAGCACCGTGGGCACGCCCACCATATTCACGGGTCGCCAGCGCTCGACCAGCTTCCAGACGTTGCGTGCGGCCGCCGGGTTGCGCCAGCCGGCCGGCGAGACCACCACCAGATGGCCACCACACGACAGGAATGCCAGCGCCTGGGTGAGCGCGCCGCCCACGTGGAACAGTGGCAGACCGAAGAGCACCGATTCGCCGGGGTGCACATGGAGCATCAGACCAATGACCCAGGCCTGTGTGACCTGGTTCAGGTGGGTGTGCCGCACGAGCTTGGGTGTGCCGGTGGTGCCGCCGGTATGAAAGTAGGCCGCGACTTCATCGGGCCCGATGACGCGCCCGCTTACGAGTCGATCGCCAGGCTGCGCAGCGATCAGCGCATCAAAGTCGTAAATCGGGAGGGGCGCGCCGGCCGCACGCACCTCACCGGCTTGCGCAGGCTGAGCGTTGGCCACGGCCGCGCCACCCACCACCACGATCGCGCTCAGCTGCGGCAAGTCGCCCAGAATCTTCTGAACTTTTTCCCAGATGTCGGTGCCTGGTGCGGGCCCCAGGGCCACGATCACTTTCGTTCCGGCGGCGCGCAGGATTTCGGCGAGCTGATACGGCTCCAGCAGCGGATTGACCGGGTTGGCAATGCCTGCGGCCTCGGCGCCATACAGCGTCATGAAGGCCTGCGGCACCAGTGGCAACAGAAAGCTCACCGCATCACCCGGGCGCACCCCCAGGGCATGCAGCGCATTGGCGGTGCGCGTGACGCCTGCAAAGAACTGTGCGTGCGAGAGCGTGATCGGAGTATCGGCGGGGTCAGCGTTGGGCAGCAGATGGATCGCGGGTGCCTGGGGATTGTGCGCAGCCCCAACGCGCAGGGCCTCATAGGTGCTGAGTGCCGCCAACCGTTCTGTGAGTGGCACGGCCTCGATGGCGCGCACGGCCTGCGCGCTGGAGGTATCCGGCCAGTCGGGACCGAAATGGCGGTCAAGCAGGTGAGGGCGGGTCATCTGGAGTCTCCTGGATAAAGCCGTTCAATTGTTTTTGTGTGCACACCCGTCAGCGCGTGCGTGGTGCGGGTCGCAACCGCTGCGCGATGCACCGCGGCGATGGTTGCCCGAGCCGCCGCATGCGTCAACCAGTTCAGGGGGTCATGCAATTCCGATCCTCGCATCGCGTATCTGGCCGAGTCGGCCGAATTTGATACTGTCGGGGGCTGCAGACGACTTCTGACGATGGAACCGACATGACCTCCACAGCCACCCCGGACCCGCGCGACCTTCCGGGATTGCAGTCCATTGATGAAGTCACTGAGCGGCTGGGCACCGTCGGCTACATCTCCAGCCGGCCGATTTCCACCGCCGTGTATCTGGCCCACCATCTGCGCAAGCCTATCCTGGTTGAAGGTCCGGCTGGCGTGGGCAAGACCGAGCTGGCGCGCAGCATGGCCGAATCACTCGGCATGTCGCTGCTGCGCATGCAGTGCTACGAAGGCCTGGACGAGAGCCGCGCGCTGTATGAATGGAAGTACGGCAAGCAGCTGCTTTACACGCAGATCCTCAAGGAAAAGATCAACGATCTGATCTCGGACGCCGATGGTCTGGATGCTTCGCTGCGCAAGCTCGCAGGCTTTCAGGACCTGTTCTTTTCGCGCGACTTTCTGGAGCCCCGCCCGCTGCTCAAGGCGATGGAGCAGACCGGCTGGTCGGTGTTGCTGATCGATGAAATCGACAAGTCCGATGAAGCCTTCGAGGCGCTGCTGCTTGAAGTCCTCTCCGACTATCAGGTGACCGTGCCCGAGATCGGCACCATCTCGGCGCAGACTCCGCCGCTGGTGATTCTCACCTCCAACAACACGCGCGAACTGGGCGATGCGCTCAAGCGACGCTGCCTGCACCTGCATATCGGTTTTCCCGATGCCGAGCGCGAAGAGCGCATCGTGCAGGCGCGCGTGCCCGAGGTCTCGCCCAAGCTGCTCAAGCAAATGGTGGGCTTCGTACAGGCGCTACGCGATCAGGACATCCGTAAGGTGCCATCGATCAGCGAGACGGTCGACTGGGCCCGCACCCTGCTGCTGCTGCATGCCGATTCACTTGATCCGCAGCTGGTACGCGACACGCTCAACGTGATCCTCAAGCGTCAGAGTGACATCACCGCCATCGACAATAAGCTCGACGAGTTGTCGCGCAATGCCATCGCAGATGCTTCGGGCAAGGCCTGAGGCAGGCGTGCGGTAAGCGGCCATGCTGGAACGCACGCTCACCCGTTTCGTGCGCTCGCTGCGCTCGGCCGGCATGCAAGTGTCATCGGCTGAAGCGATCGATGCGGCCCGGGCACTGGCTCTGGTGGGCTATGCCGACCGCGAGGCCATGAAGGCGTCGTTGCGCATCGTCATGTCCAAGTCGGAAGAGGACGACGCCGTGTTTGGCGACCTCTTCGACACCTTTTTCAGCGCAGTACAGGCCGACCGCCAGGCTCAGGCACAACAGCAGGCCCGCGAAGCCGAGGCGGGCCAGCAGGAGGGCGCAGAGCAGGCGCAACCGTCATCCGGATCACCCTCCGAGGGCGAGCGTGCCGGCAGCCCGTCCAGCGGCGGGCCGTCCGATGCCGATGCCTTCATGACGCTGGCCCAATCAGGTGACGCCACGGCCATTTCGGTCGCCATGGCGCGTGCCGCCACGGCAGCTGGTGCCGATGACATTCGCTTTGCCTCGCAGACGGCGTTCTTCGTGCGCAAGATGCTCGAGCAACTGGGTGTGCAGCAGGTCGAAGCGCAATTGCAGGCCGCACTGGCTGAACGTGGTGCCGACGCCCGACGCCGTGCGCAGGCGATCATCGAGGCGCGCGCCGCCATGCAAAAGCATGCGCGCTCGCATGTGGAGCAGCGCTTCGAGATGTTCGGCCGCTCGGCTACCGAGAGCTTTTTGGACGAAGTGGTCACGCAACGCGAGATCGGCGAGCTCAGCCATCGCGACATGGAGCGCATGAAGGTGCTGATTGCGCGCATGGCCAAGCGGCTTGCCGTGCGCCATTCGCGCCCGCGCCGCGTGCGCAACCGCGGCGCCATCGACGTGCGGCGCACCTTGCGCGCCAACGCAGGCATTGGTGGCGTGCCCTTCGACCTGGTCTGGAAAACCAAGAAGAAGGATCGCCCTAAGATTGTCGCCATCTGCGATGTCTCGGGGTCGGTCGCGCAGTACGTGAAGTTTCTGCTGCTGTTCCTGCATGCGCTCAACGAGAAGGTCACCGACCTGGAGGCCTTTGCGTTTTCCGCGCGCCTGTACGACGTGGGCCGCACGCTTGAGCGCATGGATTTCGAGCAGGCCATGGATCGCATCGTGCGTGATGCAGGCGGAGGCTCCACTGACTACGGCCAGGCGCTGATGGATCTGCAGAGCCAGAGCTGGGACGTGATCGACCGGCGCACCACGGTGATCGTGCTGGGCGATGGTCGCTCCAACGACTCCGATCCGCGCCTGGATATCTTTTCCGAACTCGCCGATCGCTGCCGCAGACTGGTGTGGCTGTGCCCCGAGCCGCCACGTCGCTGGGGGACC
Organism: Burkholderiales bacterium; assembly: GCA_947463885.1. GTDB lineage: Bacteria > Pseudomonadota > Gammaproteobacteria > Burkholderiales > Burkholderiaceae_E > UBA4615. The sequence continues at coordinate 10,410 of CANHUQ010000015.1, read as the reverse complement.
GGCGACAGCTGCATGCTGCAGTACGAACCGTTCTGCTCACAGCTGTCGTATTGCGCCACGGCCTCCGACCTGGAGCGGGCGGTCGATGAAGTGCTGTCGGCGTACGACTGACCCGAAGGATGAACCGATGACTGCCCCTCAATTCAACGATCTGTTTTCGGTACGCGGCAAGGTGGCGTTGGTCACCGGCGGCTCGCGCGGCATTGGCGAGATGATCGCTGCAGGCTTTCTGGCGGCTGGTGCCAAGGTCTATATTTCCTCTCGCAAGGCTGATGTCTGCGAGGCCACGGCCAAGCGGCTGTCTGACGCCTATGGCGGCACTTGCATCGCCATCCCGGCCGATCTCTCCAAGATGGCCGGGGTCGAGGCGCTCGGGGCGAAGCTGGCCGAGCTGGAGCCTCGTCTGGATATCCTCATCAACAACGCTGGCGCGTCATGGGGCGCGCCGCTCGAGGAGTTTCCCGAGGCCGGCTGGGACAAGGTGATGGACACCAACGTGAAGGCGGTGTTTTTCCTCACGCAAAAGCTGCTGCCGCTGTTGCGCGCAGCGGCGTCCACCGGCACGCCTGCGCGGGTGATCAACATCGGCTCGATCGACGGCCTGAAGTCGTCCATCTTCGATGCTTTCTCTTACGGCGCATCCAAGGCCGCCGTGCACCACCTCACGCGCTTCATGGCCACGCACCTCACGGGCGAGAAAATTCTCTTCAACGCCATCGCGCCCGGGCCCTTTCCCACCTGGATGCTGAGCACTGGCGTGGGCTTCGGTGGCGAAACCGAAAACGTCGACTGGGACACCGTGGGCAGCCGCAATCCCAGCAAGCGGGTCGGCACGCCGCAGGACATCGCCGGCCTGGCGATTTTCCTGTGCTCGCGTGCAGGGGAATATGTGGTCGGTCAGACCATTGCCTGCGACGGCGGGATTGTCGGAACGGCTTGATCAACGCGACACGCGCGGCGGCGCGTGTGTTCAACGCTCAGTACCAGTCTTCCAGCAGCAGCCCAGCGACGCGCTCGAATTCCCGTGTGTTGTGGGTGACCAGCACAGCCCCGCGCGACAGCGCGACCGATGCGATTTGAATATCGATCGGGCCGATGAGCGAACCGGATTGCTCCAGCGCCGTGCGAATACCTGCCGCTGCCTCGGCCGCCCTGGCATCGAACGGGACGACCTCGACCGACGCGCATAGCCTGTCCAGCGCGGTCAGCAGAGACTGTTTACGCGCTCCGTTCGGCAATCTCAGCATGACCGCCCGTGCCTCGTAGAGCACTGGGGTCGGAATAGCGATGTCTGTGCGCGGCAGACTGCGTAAGGTCTGTGCAACCCGACCTTCGTTGCGAAAGGCATAGCTGAGCGTGCTGGAGTCCAGGTGGTAGGTCGGCATGCGGCGGCTATCCTGGTCGCATTACCAATCAATTCGGGGGCGATCCGGGACGTCGGTTTTGCGCAGCTCATCTGGAAGTGGCGCATCAGGAAACGCGCCGAATGAGGCCAGCACGTCCGGCGGCCAGTCAGCGGCTGACTGTGCGCGAATGAGTTGCGCGACCCACCTGCTGTAGGGCAAACCTGCCGCACGCGCCTGCTCACGCATTAAACGCGTGGTTTCTTCATCCAGGTACAGAGTGACTTGCGCCATGCTTTTAACCCAATATACATATACGTATATTTTGCCGCGATCAGGCGGCTCTTGCAAGGCTCTGTACTTAAATGTGAGCGCGTACTCTCTCTACTGGCCCTTCAAAGCAGCCTTCGCCGCATCGGTATCCACCAGTGGATAGACATCGAAGGTCGCCGGGATGATCTCGGCCCATTCGGTCAGCAGGATGTGCAGCCGCTCGTTCGAAGGCACTTCGAAGGTGGCGGCCACGCCCCTGCCCACGCGCGGGTAGGCCGATCGGGCTTCGCCCGAGGCGAGCTTGGGTTCGATCCAGTTCCAGTAGGCCTGGCGGCTGGAGGCCACCTCTGAAGGCCGCTCGGGCCGCGGACGGCTGATCACGAGAAACAGCATGGTCGGTGCTCCTGCGCCCGGTGACTGTGCGCCTCCAGGCAAACGTCAGGCGAACGTCAGGCCTGCTTCAGATCCACCCGGGTGCCGCACAGCATCACGTGTCCCTGGGCACTCAGGCGACCACGAGCCGCCGCGCGTGATTTCACGGCTGCGATGTCGCGCACGGCCACCTCGATTGCGCTCACGCCTTCGCCACGAGCGTCACGCACGGGTGTGAACCGGATGTGCGTGCCATGGTCCAGCTTCATCACAAAACCATCGTCCTGGGCGGATACCGACTGGCCCAGCACCTCAGCCCACCGTGCGGCCATCTTGCGCGGGTCGTCGCTTTGCACGTCCACGCCAGTGATGGCCACGGAATCGGTGGTGCGCACATGCTTGCGCCACTCGGGCCCGCCCCACTCCCAGCGCTCGGGCGGGTCCATCGCATCAATTGAAAGAATGGCACCACCTACATCGCGCGGATGCAGGTGGGTCATGTACACGCCGTCGGGCCGGTCGTATTGGGCGATCACCCGCACGCCCAGCGCGGCTGGCCGGGCGCGGGCGGCGACGATGTCATCGACCTGCAGGATCACCATGTAGCCGCCGTCACCGCCGCGCTTCTCGAGCAGGCGGCCGGCGGTGGTGGCGTCCTGCACCGGCACCACCACTTCCAGGAAGGTGTCGCCGATCGGCATGACGATGTTGTCGAGGCCATACTTGGCCACGGCCGGATCCTTGAAGCCGACCTCGATGCCCAAGACCTGGGTGAGGTCCTCGGTGATCCCATCGAGCGTGTGCGCCACCAGCGCGATCTGTCGCAGTCGCATCATTGTTGTCTCCCCCACCTCGCGGATCTGTCTTGGCCCCGCGGGCACCGGTCTGTGCCGATGGCGTCGCGGGTTGCCGTCTTGGATGCTGCCCGACCCTGACCCCACACGGATGCGAGGTCCGGGTCACGCCATCAATCAGGCGGCGCGCCAGTCCTGAAAGCGCTTGCCGGATGCAGTCAGTTCGGCCAGCAGCGGAGCGGGTTCAAAGTCGGCACCCCACTGAGTCGCGTAATGCTTCATGCGCGCCACGACCTTGTCCAGACCGATCTGGTCGGCATAGAACATCGGGCCGCCGCGGTACGCGGGGAAGCCATAGCCGGCCTGATAGATGATGTCGATGTCGGACGCCCGGATGGCCTTGCGCTCTGCCAGGATCTTCGCGCCTTCGTTGATCATCGGCAGCAGGCAGCGCTCGAGGATCTCATCATCGGGTGCCTGGCGCGGTGTGTTGCCGGCCTTGGTGATGAACTCCTTGATGATGCCCTCGGTCACCGGTGACGGTGTGGGGTTGCGGTTCTCGTCGTAGTCGTACCAGCCTTTGCCGGTCTTTTGGCCGCGACGGTCCAGTTCGCACAGACGATCGCGAATGGTCAGGCCTTTGCTCTCGGCCTTCACCCAACCGAGGTCCAGACCGGCCAGATCCGACATGGCATACACGCCCATCGGGAAGCCGAAGTCATACAGCACACGGTCGATGTCCCAGGGCATGGTGCCGCTCATGAGCAGCTGCTCTGCCGCGCGCCGGCGTGCCGCCAGGATGCGGTTACCCACGAAGCCCGGGCACACGCCCACCAGCGCAGCGATCTTGCCGATCTTCTTGGCGATGGCCATGGAGGTGGCGATCACCGGCTTGGAGGTATGGTCGGCACGCACCACTTCGAGCAGGCGCATGACATTGGCTGGCGAGAAGAAGTGCAGACCGATCACGTCCTGCGGGCGCTTGGTGACCGAGGCGATCTCGTCCACGTTCAGGGCCGAGGTGTTGGTGCCCAGGATGGCACCTTGCTTCATGATGGCGTCGAGCTTGGTGAAGATCTCTTTCTTCACTTCCATGCGCTCGAACACTGCTTCGATCACCAGGTCGACGTTGGCAATGTCTTCCAGCTTGATCGTGGGCGTGATGAGCGCCATGCGCTGCTCGACCTGCTCCATCGTGAAGCGGCCATTCTTGGCGCTGCGCTCATAGTTGCCGCGCACCACTTTCATGCCGCGGTCCAGCGCTTCCTGCGTGGTCTCCACGATGATCACCGGGATGCCCACGTTCACGAAGTTCATGGCAATGCCGCCACCCATCGTGCCGGCGCCGATGATGCCCACGGTGTTGACCGGGATCTGCGGGGTGTCGGCCGGCACATCAGGGATTTTCCAGACTTCGCGTTCGGCAAAGAAGGTGTAGCGCTGAGCTGCCGACTGTGGGCCGGTCATGAGCTCGGTGAACAGGCGCCGCTCTTCTTTCAGACCTTCATCGAAGGGCAGATTGACCGCAGCCTCGATGCACTTGATGTTGCTTTCGGGCGCCATGAAGCCGCGGAACTTGCGGGCGTTGGCCTTGCGAAACGCGGCGAACACTTCGGGCTTGCCACGCAGGGCTTCGACTTTCTCGTTCGAATCGCGCACCTTGCGCAGCGGACGCTTCTCGGCCACGACTTTTTCCGCGAAGGCGATGGCGGCTTCGCGCAGCTTGCCTTCTTCGGCCAGTTCATCGACCAGGCCCATGGCCAGGCACTGCTTGGCGCCCATGTGCGAGCCGCTGGTCACCATCTCGAGCGCTTTCTCGGGGCCAACGATACGCGGCAGACGCTGCGTGCCGCCTGCGCCGGGCAACAGGCCCAGGTGCACTTCGGGCAGACCGCATTTGGCTGAGGGCACGGCCACGCGATAGTGGCAGCACAACGCCACTTCCAGGCCACCGCCCAGTGCCGTGCCATGAATGGCACCGATCACGGGCTTGGGCGAATTCTCAATGGAGGTTTGCACCTCGAAGAGGCTGGCACCGCGGGGTGCCTTGCCGAATTCAGAGATGTCGGCACCGGCAATGAAGGTGCGACCGGCGCAGATCAACACGATGGCGTTGGTGGTCGCATCGGCACCGGCTTGCTTGAACGCTGCGGCCAGGCCGTCGCGCACATCGGCCGACAGTGCATTGACCGGAGGTGAATTCAGGGTGATGACCGACACCTTGCCCACATTGGACAGGTCGGTGACCGCGTTGATGGCTGCCATGGAGTGTGCTCCCCTCGTGTATGTAGATGGTCGTGATCGCAGGCCACACCCGGCTGCGCGCAGGCGGCGGCAGGGCCTCGTCCCGCTCAAGGATACCCCAGCCGCCAACGCCTCCGACCGAGGGACGCCTCAGTGAGGTCCGCCCTGTATGACATGCCCGCTGAGGCGCGCGAGGTGCCGTTCCAGCAGCGAGGCCAGCGCTGCACTGTCCTCGGCCACGCCTGCGATGTAGCGGTCAGGCCGCAGCAGCACAGCGGCGGCCCCGGCCCGATCCAGCCACTGAGCGCAGGCCCCTGAGTCTGCAGACACCACGCACACCGAAGCAGGCGCCAGCGCTCGGGCCTGCTGCGCCAGCGCAGGCCTCACCACCAGCGCACTGCGATGTCCAATCTGATCATCCAGCCGCGTGCCGTCGTCCATGAACGGCTGCTCGCTGAGCGTTCCGCTGCCGCCGGTGCCGTCATGCACACCGGGCCCAAGCCGCGGCTGGGGCGCGCGAAAGGCCATGGGCTGCTGCAGCCAGCGGGCGTCCCGTTCGCGCGCGGCTTGTGGGTCGGTTTCCTGGATCACTCGGCCCAGTTCCAGGGTGGCCTCGATAAAGGCCCGCACGTGTGGGGAGCGTTCGCTTTCGTAGGTATCGAGCAGGTCGGGCGAGGCCTCGCCCCGAGCGACTGCTGCGAGTTTCCAGGCGAGGTTCGAGGCATCCCGGATGCCTGCGCACAGGCCCTGACCCATGAAGGGCGGCGTCTGATGTGCGGCATCACCGGCAATCAGCAGCTTGTCTCGACGCCACCTCTGTGCCACCACCGAGTGGAAGGTGTAGCTCGCCGGGCGCTCGAGCACGGCGTCGTCAGGCGTGATCCATTTGGACAGCAGTGGCCAGATGCGCTCGGGCTGTGTCATCTCGCCGGCGTCTTCGCCGGGCAGCAGCATCAGCTCCCAGCGCCGTCGCGCGCCCACACCGCGCACGTAGGTGGCCGGCCTGGCCGGGTCACAGAATTGGATGCTCTGGTCGCCCAGATCAGGTCGGTCGCGCTTGAGGATCACGTCAACGACCAGCCAGCGTTCATGCGACTGCAGGTCATCCAGCTCGGTCCCCATGAAACGACGCACCGTGGAGCGCGCACCATCGCACCCCACGACCCATGCCGCACGCAGGTCGTGCAATCGGCCTGCATTTAAGTCCTCGAACCGCACGCGCACATGGTCGGCCTGCGTATCGAGGGCGAACACCTCGTGACGCGTGCGCAATGAAAAGCCTGCATGCCTGGACAAGTGCGCGCGCAAGGTCGTTTCAAGGCTTGGCTGGTGATAGCGGTAGCTCGGATGCCAGCCTTGCGCGCCGATGCCAGGAGGCCGACTCCAGTCAATCAGCAGGCGCCCCTCGGCATTGACAAACCGCATGCCGCTGCCGACCAGCATCTCGTTGGCCAAGGCGTCGGCCACTCCGATCGACTGCATGACGCGCATGCATTCGGCATCGAGTGCAATGGCGCGTGGCAGGCGATAGATGTCGGCGTCACGCTCAAAGGCCAGGACTCGCACGCCCTGCTGCACGAGTAGATGGGCCAGGACTGCACCCACAGGACCGAAGCCGACCAGCACGACGTCGACATCAGTCGCAGTGCGATCGGGAGGCGGCGGTCGATGCATGGTTTGTCTCAGGGATTTCAATGTCAGGTGATGCGCAGGGGGCATGGCGCTCGCGTGCAGGTATGGTGCACGATCGGATCGAGCCTACGCCAGATGGGCGCCACGGCCCGGGCCATCGATCAACGCGAACAGGAGTGCCAGCATGCCAGCCGCCAGCTTGAGATTCAGCCATGTCGGTCTTCACGTGATCGACATGGCACGGATGGAAGACTTCTATGCGCGGGTGCTCGGGTTCACGGTCACTGATCGCGGGCAGTTGCAGCGCCCGGGTGGGTCAGTCGATCTGGTGTTTCTGAGCCGCGATCCCGACGAGCACCATCAGATCGTTCTGGCCAGCGGCCGGCCTGAGGCCTCGGGCTTCAACCCGATTAACCAGCTCTCCTTCAAGACCGACACGCTGAGCGACCTGAAGGCCGTGTACAGCAGCGTGGTCGCCGAGGGGCTGCGTGAGATCACGCCCATCACCCATGGCAACGCCCTGTCGGTCTATGCGCGCGACCCGGAAGGCAACCGACTGGAGCTGTACTTCGATCTGCCCTGGTACGTGACCCAACCGGTGGCGGTACCGGTTGATCTGACCTTGCCTGAAACCGAGATCATGGGCCGCGCGCAAGCGCATGCGCGCTCGATGCCGGGGTTCCGGTCGCGTGCGCAATGGCGTGAGGACATGGCGCAGCGCATGGGTCGGGTCTGATCGTCGATGAGCCCCGATCACGCGCACCGCACGCCTTCATCCCGCTTCAGTCCATGACCGATTCGACGACCCCTGACACCCAGCCCACCGGCGGTATGCTCCAGGGCATCCGGGTCATCGACCTCACGTCGGTGGTGGTGGGGCCGCTGTGCACGCAGATCCTGGCCGATCACGGTGCCGATGTGATCAAGGTGGAAAGCCCTGAGGGTGACATCGGTCGCAATCTGGGCGGGCGTGGCCGGCACCCCGATATGGCGCCCAAGTTCCTGCATCTGAACCGGAACAAACGATCGGTGGTGCTCGATCTGAAGCAGGCTGCAGGGCGCGAGGCGCTGCTCAAGCTGATTGCCGGCGCCGACGTCGTCACCTGGAACGTGCGTCCGGCCTCCATGCAGCGTCTGGGTCTGGGTTATGACGACGTGCGTGCGGTGAACCCCCGCATCATCTACTGCGGCATGTTTGGCTTCGGACAGGGTGGTCGTTATGCCGAAGTGGCCGCCTACGACCCGATCATCCAGAGTGCGGCCGGTGTGGCGGGCCTGAATGAACGCGCATTCGGTGAACCGCGTTTCGTGCCTTATGTGCTGGCCGACCGCACGGTGGGTCTGATTGCCGTTCAGATGATTGCCATGGCGCTGTTTCACCGCGAGCGCACCGGGCGCGGCCAGAGCATCGAGGTGCCCATGTTCGAGAACATGGCCACGCAAGTGCTTACCGAGCATCTCTATGGCCGCACCTTTGTGCCGGCCCTGGGCGAAACCGGCGACGTGCGCCTGCTCAACCCCTACTACGCACCCTCGCGCACGGCAGATGGGTGGATCACGTTGTCGGCCAACACCAACCCGCAGGTGTTTGCGCTGTTCGAGGAAATTGGTCGTCCGGAGCTGAAGGACGACCCGCGATTCAGCACGGTGGCGGCGCGCTTTCAGAACACGCACGAGTACTACGCGCTGCGCGCTGAAGCCTTACTTGCGCACACCACAGCGTACTGGCTCGAGGTCTTTCGCAAACGAGACATTCCGGCAGCCCCCTATCACACGCTCGATTCGCTCATCGACGACCCGCATCTGGCCGATGTGGGCCTGCTGCGCGAGCGCGAACACCCCACTGAGGGCACCGTGCTGGATCTGGAGCCTGCCAACACGCTGTCGGAGGGGCACCGCCGGGCGTGGTTGCCTGCGCCCGGGTTGGGCGAGCACACGGAATCGGTCCTGCGAGAAGCGGGGCTGGCCGATGAGGCCATTGCCTCGTTGCTAGCCAGTGGCGCGGCACGTGGCCCCAAGCGCTGAGCCGCGCACTGAATCGCAGCGGCTCGGCGCCTCCGTGCTGGCCGTCCCGCTGCTGGCAGTGCTTTGGGGACTGAACTGGCCTACCGTGCGCGTGTTGCTCGCCTGGTGGTCAGTGTGGGAGATGCGCACCATCGGTTTGGGTGCGGGCGCGTTGCTGCTCTTTGTCGTGGCGCGGGTGCGTGGACAGCCGCTGGGTGTGCCGCGCGCGATGCGTGCGCGCCTGCTGGTCTCTGCGCTCTTTACCATCGTCGGCTTCAATTTGTGCACCGCGTGGGCCCAGCAGTCGGGGTCCACGGCTCGCGCCACGATCGTCACCTATGCCATGCCGGTGTGGGTGGTGCTGCTGGCCTGGGCCTTTGCGGGTGAACGACCCGATGCGCGTCGCTGGATGTCGCTCAGCCTGGCCGTGGCCGGATTGCTGTTGCTTGCCTGGCCCCTGCGTGAGGCGACCGGATCCTTGCTGGGCATTGTCTTCGCCTTGGGCGCCAGTGTGAGCTGGGCGGCCGGCACCGTGTTCTTGAAGCGCTATCCGCTGACGGTGGCACCTGTGCCGGCCACAGCCTGGCAGCTGGCCATTGGGGCGGTTGTCACGGGCACTGGCTGGCTGGTGTTTGGCGGTGATTCATTGCCTGCCGCAGCGCCCCCCTGGCCCGCCCACTGGTTCTGGATTGCGCTGGTCTTTCACATCTTTCTGGCCATGGCACTCGGTTACCTCATCTGGTTCGATGTGGTGGCCCGACTGCCTGGCGGCATCGCTGCGCTGGGGACCCTCATGGTGCCGGCGGTGGGCGTGAGCGGCGCGATGCTGTTGCTGGGTGAGCACCCGACCGCCTTCGACATCGCGGGCCTGGTGCTCATTACCGCCGCGGCGGCCATCGTGCTCAGGCCGACCCGCAGCGGCTGATTCACCGCGCGCCTGGCAGCACGACCTCAGGTTGAAGACCCAGGCGTTTAGCCTTGGACGCGAAGCGCCTGCGATCGAAGGTCACGAAGGACGAGCAGTGCGCGCTGCAGGCCAGATGCAGTGCGTCGGCGAAGTCCATCCCCTGAAGGTGCGCTTCAAGTGCTTGAGCTGCCACAGCCCAATTTTCCACGGTGACGTTAGGTAATCCGAAAAGGTGTTCCAGGACCCTGCCGAAGTCGCTTGGCGAAAACTGGTAGAGCGCCCTCAAGACCCACTCAAGTTCAAGCACCACCGACAGAGGAACGAACACCGAGGGCTGCGCCAGCACCCGCCTCGCTGCGGGGCGCTGCCGAGCCGCTTCAGGGTCGGCTGGGTCATCGACATAAAAACGAGCGAGAACGTTGGTATCAACCGCGATCATCGGCGGCCTCGCGCATGGCGTGTGCCACGTCGAAACTGCTCAGGCGCCGCGTGCCTGACGCATGACACACCAGCATCCCGTAGCCGTCTTCCAGCCTGCTCGGCGTGATGTTGCGCTCGACGACAACGCGGATGCTGTGGCCCTCGATGTGAAAGCCCAGGCGGCAACCCGGCGTGATGCCAAGCTGCTTGCGGATCTCTGCCGGAATGACAACCTGCCCTTTCTCCGAAACAGTCACTGCAGCCATGAAAACCTCCTCTTACGCGGTAAGAGGAGTATAGCGTTACCCTCAGGCATTACTCTCTATGGCATCACCCTCAGCCGGTCACCACCACCCCTGCCTTGGCCAGACGCGCCACTTCCTCGGCCGGAATGCCCAGCAGGTCGTGCAGTGCTTCGGCT
>CANHUQ010000014.1 GCA_947463885.1 Burkholderiales bacterium | reverse complement strand
TTTCATCTGCCGATCGTCGCGGTGTATTTCGCGGTGCTGCTGGGTTTACGTGCCTCGCATGTCCTGCCCCAGGCGCATTCTTTCGCTGACGGGTTGGCTCTGATGGGGCCGCCGCTCATGCTGAGTGCGGTGGCCTTGTCCACGCTGGCCGTACTCGCCTGGCTCACCTGTCGCACCACGGTCTACACGCTGACCAATCAGCGCGTGGTGATGCGCATCGGGATCGTCTTGACGCTCACGTTCAATCTGCCCTTGAGCCGTTTGCAGTCGGCGGATCTGAAGCGCATCGATACTGACCGCGGCGATATCGCGCTGGCACTGTCCGGTTCAGATCGGATTGCCTGGCTGCACCTGTGGCCCCACGCGCGCCCGTGGCGGCTGGCGCGGCCTGAGCCCATGTTGAGGGCCGTGCCGCGTGCGGCTGAGGTCGCACAACTGCTGTCGCAGGCCTGGTCCGAGGTGCATGGCGCGCAAGGCGTGGCAAGCGCGAGTCGCCCGGCTAAGTCCCAGGATGTATCGCTGCCAGGTGTGGCCACCGCCGGTGCGTCTGCGCATCGTAGTCCCGCCCACCATCCCGACCTGAGTGCTGCTGCATGAGCACCCGTCCCGCGTCGCGCCAGATGCCGCTTGCGCCTGACAGCTTCCCGAAGGGCGTGCTCTGGGCGGCAGGCGCAATGGTCGCGATCTCGCTCATCAGCGTGGGCTGGGTGCGCCTGACCGGCAACGGGCCGGATCAGTTGCGTGCGGCCGGGCGCGATCCGCTCACCGGTGAGCGGGTGGCCGAGCGGGCTCTGCGATTTGAAGACAGGCCCGATGGCGCGATTGCGGTGATCGATGCAAGCAGCGGTCAGCAGCTTGTTGAGATTCGCGGCGAGCAAGGCTTTGTGCGTGGCTCCTTGCGGGCACTGACACGAGAGCGCAAGCAGCGCGAGATGGGCTCCGAGGCTCCCTTTGAGTTGATCGCGCAGGCCGATGGTCGACTCACCCTGCATGACCCCGCGACCGGTAAGCGGGTGGAGCTCGAGTCATTCGGACCCACCAACGCGGCTAATTTTTCACGTTTGCTGGCGCTGCCCGCGCGCAGCACGCCCTGACCCAGGACATCGCCATGGCCAGTACACACGCCATCAGTTCCCCCCAAGCCGCAGCCGAGAAAGCACGCGAAGAAACGCTGCTCAGCCCGCGCTTCTACACCACCGATTTCGCAGCCATGGATCGGCTCGACGTGTCATCGGTGCGCTCCGAGTGGGACGCGATGATGGCCGAGTACGAAGGCGACAACAATCACGACCACTTTCAGCGTGGTCCGGATTTCATCGACGAGGTTCAGGAGCGGTTCATGCAGCTGAGCCCCGAGCTGCGCCAGGAATTCATCGACTTCCTGATCACCTCGGTCACTTCAGAGTTCTCGGGCTGCATTCTGTACAACGAAATACAGAAAAACGTCACCAACCCAGATATCAAGGCGCTGATGCGCTTCATGGCGCGCGATGAATCGCGACATGCCGGATTCATCAATCAATCGCTCAAAGATCTGGGCATTGGTCTGGATCTGGGTGGCCTCAAGCGCACCAAGGCCTATACCTACTTCAAGCCCAAGTACATCTTCTACGCCACCTATTTGTCGGAGAAGATCGGCTACGCGCGCTACATCACGATCTATCGGCAACTGGAGCGCCATCCCGACAAGCGCTTTCATCCGATCTTCAAGTGGTTTCACCGGTGGTGCAACGATGAGTTTCGCCATGGCGAGTCCTTTGCGCTGATCATGCGGGCCAATCCGCACCTGCTGCGCGGCGGCAATCTGCTGTGGATCCGCTTTTTCCTGCTGGCGGTGTACGCCACGATGTACGTGCGTGATCACACGCGTCCGATGCTGCATCGGGCCATGGGCCTGGAATCGACCGATTACGACTACACGGTCTTTCGCATCACTTCCGAGATCTCCAAGCAGGTCTTCCCCATTTCACTGGACATTGACCATCCGGCGTTTCGCGCCGGCATGACGCGACTGGTCAAGGCGCAGGAAGGCATCAATGCAGCCCGTGCCCAGGGCGGTGTGTTGGGACTTGTGAAGCGCGCTGGTTGGGCGGTGGCCGGAGCGGCCACCTTCGCGCGCCTCTTCGTGTTGCCGGTGCAGCGCCACGCATTGCCCACGCAGGTGCGCACCGCGCCCGCCTGGTAATTCGCGCCCACGCTTGAGCTGCCCGTTTCCATGGCCGACCTGCTGATCGCTGCTTCGTTTGCAGTCTTTGTCTGGTGGTTCAGTACCGGCCTGGTGCTGCTACTCGATGGGCTGCCGCGTGGCACCTTTCGCTGGAGCCTGGTCATCTCGAGCCTGCTGGCCGTAGCGGCGCTGATCGGGCTGGTTCGTGCGTCGGGTCAGACCACGGTCCAGGCGAGCTATTGCGGCTTTACCTGCGCCCTGCTGGTGTGGGGTTGGCACGAACTCAGCTTTCTGACCGGCTGGATCACCGGGCCGCGCAAGCAGCCGTCGCCTGACGATGCGCCGCGCAGCGAGAGGTTCGGCCACGCTTTGGGCGCCATTCTTTGGCATGAACTGGCGATCGCAGCAGTCGGTGTGGCGATCCTGATCCTGACCTACGATGCGCCCAATCAAGTGGGGACCTGGACCTTCCTGGTGCTATGGATCATGCGCATCAGTGCCAAGCTCAACCTGTTTCTGGGTGTACGCAACACCGGCAAGGAGCTGCTGCCGGAGCATCTGGCCTATATGGGCAGCTTCTTCAGACGCCGCACGATGAACGGGCTGTTTCCTTTCTGCGTGGCCGCCTCCAGCGTCATGCTGGTGGCCATGGCGCTGCGCTTGCAGGAAGTGGACCGACCCTGGGCGGCGGTGGGTCTGGTGCTGGTTGGAACCTTGCTGGCGTTGGCCATTCTCGAGCACCTTTTGCTGATGCTGCCACTGCCCTCGACGGCGTTGTGGCGCTGGGCATTGCGCGAGCGCGGCCACGCATCCGGCATCGCTGCACCCTCAGCCTTGCCTGCCATGCCCTCCAATCGATCTCCCGCCCCTCAGGGTGGAAGCCGAGTCCACTAGCGACCCTCTCAGGCCTCACCTGACGCGCAAGCCGAGTGACCCATCATGCAGCCTTCGAACCTTTCCGATCGCGATCCAGGCGCAGTTCATGCGCAGCCTGCCACTGAGGGTGTCGATGCTGACGCCCTGCGCACGCTGATGCGCGGCGGATCCAAGACGTTCTTTGCCGCCTCGTTGCTCCTACCCGCTCGGGTGCGGGCTCCGGCCACCGCGCTCTATGCATTTTGTCGATTGGCGGATGATGCGATCGATTTTGGCGAGGACAAGCATGCTGCTGTGGCGCTGCTGCAGCGCCGGCTTGATGCGATCTACCGAGGTCAGCCCGAAGCGTTTGATGCGGACCGTGCGCTGGCACCGGTGGTGGCGCGCTACGCCATCCCGCGCGCCTTGCTCGATGCGCTGATTGAAGGATTCGTGTGGGACGCAAACGGGCGCCACTACGAGACGCTGGCCGATCTGCAGGCTTATGGTGCGCGCGTGGCCGGCACCGTCGGCGCCATGATGGCGCTGATCATGGACACGCGATCAGCCGGTGCCCTGGCGCGGGCCTGTGAACTGGGCGTGGCGATGCAACTCACCAACATCGCGCGAGATGTCGGGGAAGACGCGCGGGCAGGGCGGCTCTTCGTGCCGCTGCAGTGGCTGCGCGAGGCCGGCGTCGATCCGCAGTCCTGGCTGAGTGACCCGGTGTTCGACAGCACCATCGCATCGGTGGTTGACCGCCTGCTGCGCGCGGCGGACGATCTCTATCGCCGCGCCGAAGGTGGCATTGCGGCGTTGCCTCGGGATTGCCGGCCTGCCATTCGTGCCGCCCAGCTGGTTTATGCCGAGATTGGCCAGCAGTTGCGCCGCGACGGCCTGGATTCGGTGAACCATCGTGCGGTGGTATCGGGCGGGCGCAAGCTTGCACTGATCACCCAGGCGGCAGGGGCATGGGTCAGTCCGCCCAGGGCTTCCGTGCCCGAACCCGGCCCACTGCCAGCGATCCAGTTCCTGGTGGATGCCGCATCGAGCGCGTCGTCTACAGGACCGTCGGTGCAGCGCTCAGGTCCTTTGCGGGTGCCCACGCGCTCTTTCGACGAGAAGATGACCTGGGCGACCGATCTCTTTGCACGCCTGGCCGAGCACGACCGCGCTCCTCGCTGAGGTGGGCGACGGTGCGATGAGTCGATGCGCTTGAACGCCTGCCTGACGCGATGCAAACCGCTGACAAGCTCATCGAGGCGCTGCTCTTCGTGGCGCTGGGTGTCGCCTTTTATTGGTGGCAAATGAGGCAGATCCGCATGGATCGCAGTAAGGCGGCCCAGCAGGCGGCGCAGCATGCACGCGAGGAGGCACCGCCTTCGCGTGAATCAAGACCGGACGAGCCCCGCACATGAGCGCGACTCTCAAGACCGTGCATGTCATGAGTGCGTGCCTGTTTCTGGGCAATGTGATCGTGAGCGGCACCTGGGCTGCGCTTGCTGAGCGCACGCGGGATCACAAGATCATCTCGTTCAGCAATCGGATGGTGCTCATCACTGACCTGCTTTTTACCCTGACGGGCGCGCTCGGCGTGGTGCTCACCGGCACGATGATGGCCCACCCGCTGGGCGGCGAGTCGGCGCACCCCTGGATTCGCTGGTCTTACATTTTGTTCGGGCTATCGGGGTTGATCTGGGCGATCGTTCTGGTGCCGATTCAACTCAAGCAACGCGCGCTGTTAGCCCGCACAGATCGCATCACGCCAGAGTATCTGCAGCTGTCGCGCATTTGGCAGATCACCGGCGCGGTGGCCACCCTGCTGCCGCTGCCCATCTTGTATTTCATGGTTTCCAAGGCTGTCTGAGGCCATGGCCCGCGCCGTGCCATCCATGGCCGGGCAGGTGGTGTTGCTGACCGGCGCCGGTTCGGGCATCGGTGCCGCCGCAGCCCATGAGCTGAAGGCACGAGGCGCCTGTCCGATTCTGGTCGACATCGACCGCCACATGATCGAACCCCTGGCGCTGGCGCTGGGTGACGACACCCTCTGCGTGGTGGCCGATGTCACCGACATGGCCGCCTGCGAAGCCGCGGTACAGGCCACGCTCGCGCGTCATGGTCGGATCGATGTCGTCTGGGCTAACGCCGGGGTGGCGGCCTTCGGGCAACTTGCGCATATCGATCCGGTGGCCTGGAAGCGGGTGATCGAGGTCAATGTGATGGGTGTCTTCAACACCGTGCGTGCGGCGTTGCCGCATGTCGTTGCACAGCGTGGGTTCATTGCGGTCACGGCGTCGTCGTCGTCCTTTGCGCATCCACCCGCACTCTCAGCATATGCCGCCTCCAAAGCCGCGGTGGAAGCCATGTGCAATGCCTGGCGCATTGAGCTCGCTGCACACGACGTGGGCGTAGGCGCCATCCATGCTGCATGGGTGCGCACGCCACTGGTGACCGAAGGCGCGCTGCACCCCGGGTTCGTTCGACTGCGTCAGACGATGCCCAAGCAGATGAACGTGGAAGTCGATGCCGTGCAGGCGGCCCGGATCATGGTCGATGGCATCGCGCGGCGAGACCGGCGTATTTGGGTGCCGGGTTGGGTACGGTGGCTGCACTGGCTGCGCGCGCTGCTGCATACCCCAATGGGCGAGCGCGAGCTGTTGCGCGCCGCACCGGACATCGAGCGCCACTACCTTGAAGGGCTGGCGGCCGAGGGTCGACTGGCCTCTTCGTTTGGGCCGCGTGAATTGCAGCGGGCTCAGGAGCGGGCTAGGCAGGGGTCTACTGCGCCGTAGCCCGAGTGGATTGCACAGGAGACGAAGGCGGCATATGCTTTGACATATGTCATCCATTCCTTTGGGGCCTACCGTGACTGAACGACACGCCGCATTGTTCCGCAACGGTCGCAATCAGGCGGTCCGCATTCCACGCGAGTTCGAGATGGAAGGCACTGAGGTGCTGATGAGAAAGGACGGCGACCGCCTGATCCTCATGCCCATCCGCAAGAACCGCCTTCTGGATCTCTTGGCATCCTGGGAGCCGCTGGACGAGGGCCTACCCGAGGTCGAGGATCTGCCACCGCAGACGCGGGACGCGCTGTGAATGCCGGGCTTGCATGGATGCTGGATACCAACACCCTGTCCGAGCTGATTCGCAACCCGCGAGGCGCGCTGACTGAGCGCTTAGCCGCCACCGAGCCAGACACCGTGTGCACAAGCGTTGTGGTGGCCTGTGAACTGCGTTTCGGCGCCCGTCGAAAGGGCTCGGATGTGTTGACCCAACGGGTCGAGCAGTTGCTGAACACATTGATCGTTCTACCGCTGGATCCGCCCGCCGACGAGCACTATGCAGAAATACGTGCGACGCTGGAGCGTGCCGGAACGCCAATCGGGAGTCACGACCTGTTTATTGCAGCGCATGCGCGCTCGCGCGGCTTGACACTGGTGACCCACAACGTGCGCGAGTTCGCTCGGGTACCCGATCTGCAAGTTCAAGACTGGTTGGCCAAGTGATCTTCGACGCCCTGTCGATCAGAGACATTCACGGCCCAAGCTCCAACCAGTCACCTGTTTTAGCTTGCTCGCACAATGGGAACGTATAAGTTCCCATAGGCTCCATGAGCTACCAGATCAAAGAGCTCCTGCTGGACGATGGCGACAGCCCCTTAGCGGAGTAGTTCGGGTCGTTGGAGGCCGTTGCTGCCACCAAGGTGCGCGTGGCCGTCAGCCGGATGGAACAGGGCAACCTATCCAACGTTGAGTGGTGTCGCGCGCTGTGGAAAGAATACAAGCACCGCAAGGCATCAACCCACAAAGGAAAGTGAACATGGCACTGACCCGTGATTCAAAGAAACCGTGGCCGCGCGTGTGCAGAACGATCCAGCCTTTGCGCAGGCGCTTCTGGACGAGGCCATCACCCTGTTCGTCAATGGCGAACCGGATCGGCCAAGCTGATCCTGCGCGATCTTGTAAACGCTACCGTTGGTAACACGTCACATCCGCCAACTCAGTGGCCGCTCTCAAATAATTCCTGGTACGAAAAGCGTCGGGCGGGTCATCACCATTTTTATGACCCCGCGAACGCGGCGTCGGGCATGCCGTGTCGTGCGTCCTGGCCCAGGGGCCGGCGTCTGCTCGCCGTGGCCACGCCGCAGAGAACGGCCTGCCCCCTCGGTCCAGCGCCCCCTTGTACCAAGAGCCAAGTGACACCCAGCGCGATTCTGATGGATACTTCACACTGTCTTGCTGGAGTTTGGTCTGGTAGTCGCGCTTTCTCGACAATCAATCCTGCCAGCGCAGGTCACGTGGGGGGATAGATGTCCGACTGGCTGATTGTTTCGATTGTCGGCTCTGTCGTGCTGACAGTGCTGCTTAACCTGTTGCCGATGCTGTTTCCGAAGACGGCGCGCCGCGCTCAGGAGCGCATGATCGAGGAAATCCATAAGCAGCATGACTGGGAAGACGATGCCACCCGGCCCGGTCCGTCGGTGAAAGTCTTCTTTCCGTGGAAGGCCATGCTGATTGGCTCGCTGGTGCTGACTGTGCTCATCAATCTCATTGGCTGGTTTGCGCGCTAGGACCCGCCGGCTGTCTCGTCATTTCTTGTTTTCTGGATGTCCTCCCACCACTCCCGGCGCTCCCAGTCCTGTCGGAGTGACTTCTGCAATGACACACGCAGTCTGTGCCCCGGGACAGTTCGCGCTTTCCAGTTCTTGCTTGACCCACTGATATACCCGCTCAGGCCAGGCGCGGCATCTTCCATGGCAGCATCAGGCGCACCGGCAAGGACGTGAGCCTCGGCATGCTGATCGATTCATGAATGGCCGTGACGGGTTCACCCATCAGGCTGCAGTCCAGCGTGGAGCGCACGTAGAACGGCGTGTCTTCCAGGGTGTCCACGACCCGTGCCCGGTAGCCCGTGTCGCTGCGCACGCCACGTGCGATGCGCCACATCGACGACGGCAGAACCTGGCGCTCAGGAGCTGAGAAGGGCGCAAACCGTCCGTTCGGCTCGAACCGCTCTGCAATCACTCGCGCTGGCCCGGTTCTGGGGCGCACGTCATAGATCACAGCGGTTGTGCCGTCTTGCATGCGCGCTCGCGACCAGTCCCAGTCATGAAAAGCCCGATCGATCGGCTCATCGCCTTCGTTGGAGTCGAAATAGGCTGCGCCGCTCCAGCGTACCGATGGATGCTCAAGCTGGACTTCGATCCGTGCGCACGGTGCGATGGGTCCCCAACGATGACGGCCTGCCGCATCGAGCCCGGCAACAAAGCGGCACAGGCCTTCGG
The DNA here is from genome assembly GCA_947463885.1 of Burkholderiales bacterium. Classification (GTDB taxonomy): domain Bacteria; phylum Pseudomonadota; class Gammaproteobacteria; order Burkholderiales; family Burkholderiaceae_E; genus UBA4615. The sequence goes on along the minus strand of CANHUQ010000014.1, from coordinate 16,134 downwards.
TGTGCAGTCGGATCTGACCGCGTACCCGTCGCGGTATTGGCGCTGCACGTTCATCAAACCGAACGGTCAGTGCATCGTGCTCCCACGCCATCCGGCTAGGGCCCACGACGAAAGCACCGCGCTCGCGATGCAGGCTGCGCCGACCCCGCTCGGTCATGGCCCAGCGCCGGCCGCCGGCCCCGTAGAGCGCAACGTTGATGGCGCAGAAGTTGTCGGGGTCGCCGCGGCCTCTGGCCCGTGCCCAGGCGTAATAGGGTGAGAACACGCTGCCCACGAAGGCGATGATGCTCAGGCCATGGCGGCCGTCATCGCTCAGCGCATCGATGTACCACCAGAGATAGCCGCCTTGCGGAACTTGCTGATCAAAACGCGGCACGCCGTGGGCGTCTCGCCCGCCGATCACCTTGGGGGGAGCGCCCACATCGGGCGCTGCTTCCGTTGCCGTGTGGTGTGCCGCATCGGGAGCGAGCCCGGTGGGCGAGGCGCCCGAGGGCCGGGCGCCGTGATGTGCGGGATCGGGGCCCGGATGCGACCGGTGCGTGCCTTGCGGCCCACCGGCCGATCCGCCAATCACTTACTTCGAGCCGGCTGCGGTCGCTCCCGCATCGCCTGTGGTGCTGGCCGCTACGACTGCGGTGGCCACCGGTGCTGCAGCCGTCGGCGCAGGGGCTGCGATCGGGCCCAACAACTCGGGATGATGCTTAGCCATCTGCGCGCCATTGAGCGGCTTGTTCGCGCCCTGGTGGCACGTGCCGCACCCGACCTTCGCGACGTCACCCGTGGGGCCCTTCCTGTTGCCAGGGAAGGTGCCGGTCAGCGGCGTCATGTAGTCGGTGTTCAGATCACGTGCCATCCGGATGCCATGCCACGCCGTTGCCCGCTGCGGTGGGGAGATCTCCCACGACTGGAACGATTGCGTGTTGTGACAGAAGGTGCAGTTGACGCCCAGCGACTGCGACATGTGCATCATCAGGCCGTAGGTGTGCTCGGCCTGCTTCGTCGAGATGTTGTTGCCTGCCGAGCCAAACTGCGCCAGTGCTTCGTTGCCATTGACCCGGATCGGCTTGGCGTCTTTCAGATAGTCGCTGAGCACATCGTTGGGCAATGACGACAAACCCACAGTGGGTGAGGGTGCGTTCTGACCAGCCAGGTCGCCCAGCAGTGAGGTCGCGTTCGGGCGGTCAGGCTGCTTGAACCAGACCTGCTTGGGCACAGGTTCGCCGCGGTGGCAGGTGTAGCACGTGACGCCCGTGCCGCCGACGTGAGACTTCCAGTCGGCGTTGATGTGCTGGTTCATCTCCACCATGCGCCGCGCCACGACTTTGGTGTACTTCGAGTCGTCGGCGAGGTTCTGCGGGTTGTGGCAGTAGTTGCAGCCTTCATTTGGCGAGACCCAGGCGGTCATGGCCACCATCAGGCGTGTGAACTGTCCCACGCTGAGGTCGCCCAGCACCTTGACGTTCTGATACACCTCACGTGCCTTGGGACCCTCGCCACCCACCGCCGGCAGCGCATCGGGCACCTTGTTGATCCCGGCTTGCGCCGCCATGATCCGCGGGTTGTACAGCTGCTCCATGCCGGTGCCGCGGAACCCGGTCTGTACCGACTCGATGGGCGGCCGCTCGCAGCCTGACAGCACGGCGGCTGCAAGGACCGGCAGCAGGAGAGCACGCAGTGAAAGAGTCTGTCTCATCAGTTGCCTCCTGCGACTTTGATTTCGACGCGACGTGCGACCGGATCTTCGCCAGAAATGTTGGCCTCGGTCTGCAGAGGCTTCTCGAGGACCAGACGGTCTTCGCCAATGCCTGCCTTGCCCAGGAAGTCACGCACCGCGAAGGCACGCCCTTTGGCCAGTTCCTGGTTCTGAGCCAGATCGCCCGTGGCTGAGTGGTAACCGGAAATCGTGGCCTTGAACTGCGGCTTGCCTTTCAGTTCGTTGGCCAGTTCGGTGAGCACTTCAGCTTGGGTCGGAGTAATTTCCGTGGAGGCCACCTTGAAGAACACGGTGGCGCCGTCCGGTGTGCGGGTCACGTCGGCCACTGCGGCAACCGGTGCTGCTGCGGGTGCTGCTGCCGGTGCCGCGGCGGTCAGCGCAGCCGGGGTGGCGCGTGCGGCCTGCAGAGCCGGATCGACCACCACTTTGTAGGTGGCCGGGTAGGACGGCACCACACCATGTTTGGCAGACCACAGATACCAGTTGTCGACGACCGGACCGGTGAGCAGGATGCCGATGCCACCCGTGAGCGGACACAGCACCGCGAACCACCATGCCCAACGGTGGATCGACTCCATCGTGGCGTTGAAGCCCATCGTCCAGCGCCAGAAGAGCGCAGCACGCTCCGAGGCCGTGCCGCGGTCGATGATCTGCTCAATCTCGCGGTCACCACCGAAGCGGCTGACGGCGAGGATGGTTGCGCCGTGCATTGCGAACAGCAGCACCGAGCCGTACAGGAAGACGATCGACAGCGCGTGGAACGGGTTGTAGAAGAGATTGCCATGGCGCAAGGACAGCGCTGAGACCCAGTCCAGGTGCGGCCATACGCCGAAGGGCACCGCTTCAGACCAGCTGCCCATCATGATGGGGCGGAAGAAGCCACACACCAGATAGAGCCAGATGGCCGCAGCAAACGCCCAGGCGATATGCGTGCCCATACCGAGCTGACGTGCACGCCGATAAGTGCGTGCCCACCACAGCATCATTGAAACGGTCAGCAGAAAGCCGACGATGAGCCACCAGCCGCCCTGTTGCAGGGGCGGGATGCTCAGGCCATAGGCGGGTGCGGGCGGCTCCAATGCAAGCCAGAACAGCTGACGCACGAGTTCGATGGGATTCCAGCCGACCGAGGCCAGCATGTTGAAGCCGATGATGTTGAAGGCAGCAATGCCAAACACCAGCGACGCCACGCCCAGGCCGCCGAGGTAGACCGGTCCGATCTGGGCATTGCCCAGGCGACCCAGCAGATGCACGAGAAAAGGCTTGCCGGTGCGCTCCCAGTCTTCCCGGGGCAGCGGCACGCCGCCATGTAGCGGTCCAGTCGGTTGGACCGCAGTAAACAGATTCTGATATTCAGCCACGATGGATCTCCTCGACGCGGGCCTGGTTCAGGAACGCCAGATCGGCAGGTTCAGCCACCAGCCCCACCATTCAGGCCAGCCGCGGGTCCAGAACGGACCGCTGATCACAATGCACAGGGCGGCAAACCACACCGCGGCCAGTGCCAGGAACAGACCCAGGCGGTGGATGCCGAGCGTGCCGACCGAGTAGCCGATGAAGTCACGGAAGAACGTGTCTTCGTGCTCTGGCGTCTTCACGACCTGACCCTTCTTGGGGTTAGTCGCCGACAGCACCAGACCGCCGTGCATCGACAGTGCCAGCGTCGTCGCGAAGAACAGGCTCGCTGCAATCGCATGCGCAGGGTTGTAGTGGAAGTGCAGGTACTGGTAGGCGACGTTACTCACCCAGTCCAGGTGACTGTAGATGCCGTATGGGAACGCATGGCCCCACGCGCCCATCAGCACCGGTCGGATCACCTGCAATGTGAAGTACGCGAAGATTGCGAAGCCGAAGGCCACGGGCACGTGGTAACCCATGCCCAGCTTTCTGGAGATTTCTACCTCGCGCAGCATCCAGGACACGAAGGCGCCCAGTGCACACACGGTGATGATCTGCCACAGCCCGCCTTCCATCATCGGCGCCATGCGCAACCCGTAGGAAAGATCCGGCGGCGCGATGCTGATCTGCCAGAGATTCCAGGTTGGGCCCATGGCCGCACTCCACAGAATCATTGCGGTGCCCACGAGCGTGAAGAACGCTGTGGTGATACCGAAGAAGCCCACGAAGAACGGGCCCACCCAGAAGTCGAACAGGTCGCCTCCGACGAGGGTGCCGCCGCGAACCCGGTACTTTCTTTCAAAACTCAGCATGGCCATGTCTGGATCCTCCGCGCTGCGTGCACCCTGTTCCCGGGTGACACGAAGAGCCTATTTTTTTTCCTGACAGGCGCAGCCGGTGCTGAAGACCCGGCTGCGCCAGTCCGTTCGCTTGGAACGCTCCCGTTACTTGCTCGGGTTGGCTGTGTTGTGCGACGCAGCCGCCCGGGCCGCCGCCGCTTTCACGGTGTCGGGATGCCAGGAGTTGATGTTGTAACGATCGCCACTGATTTGGATCAAGTGGATGCTCGTCGACACGAAAGCGATCAGAAGCCCCGTGAGGATGATCGCTTTGCGCGGATCGACGATTCGCCAGTAACGCCACATGTTTTAGTCCTTTCTAACTGAGGTGGGAAATGACCGTGTAGACGGCAGACTTCACGCCGTGCCACAACGATCCCGCGCCTTCTGCCCCCGGCAGCCAGGTGCGCCAGTTCCAGGTGAGCAGCTGCCCGCACAGGGCAAGCACCAGAAAAGCCGCGAACAGCACGATGAACACCAGATGGAGTCCTTCAAGCGGTTTGCTGAATTCGCCGGTGTGTTGATTGATATGCGCCTGCGCCATCACTGCCTCCTTAGTCGCTGGTTACTTCGTCAGAACCAGGGGCGCCAGATCCACACCAGACTGTGGGCAATGAATGCGCCCACGGCCCACAGGATGTAACCCTGCAGGTAGTACTGGTGGAATTCCTGGCACTCCGCGTCCGTAAGACCGGACGGATTCACTTTGTCAGCCATCTTTGATGCCTTTCAAAGAATTGCCTTTCGGCAAGCCTCACACCGCTGTCACGTCGCCGTGTCAGCGCCCCAATGCCGGGCAAGCCCGGACTCCTGCCTGCCCGATCGAGGGCATGAACCAGTCGCGGATCACGCGGCCTGCCCCACCTTCGATCGACCAAACAACCGCTCAAGCCGCTCCAGGTCCACCTGCTGCGCACCGGCAGCACGGGCATCCTGTTCGGCCCTGTCTCTCATTCGTTTAGCGGCCGAGATGCGCACCAGCACCGGCTCGGCTTCAATCAGTTCTTCCAGCTTGCGATGTGCCTGCGCATCCCATGGCATGGAGGCGGCACCCGAGGCACGGCTGGGTGTGGCGTCGATGCGGTCCATCTCGGTGCCCAGCGGCAGGATGTGAAAGAGCGCATCGAACAGCGCGTTGCAGACTTCCTGCAGCAGATACGTGGCACCTGCGTAGCCCATGAAGGGCGTGCCGGTATGGCGCCGAATGATTGCGCCCGGAAACGATGCCGGAATGTAGGTGGCGCGGCTGCCGGCTTCGGCCAGATACATGCGCTCGTTGAAGCTGCCGAACATGACGAGCGGCGGCTTGTCGTGCACCAGTTGACGGACGGCTTCGTTGTCGGTCTTTTCGCCTGGCTTGCGGGCCACTGCGAAGTTGCAGGGCAGCCCCATCTCGTCTTCGAGGAAGTGACGCAGGCCGCGCGAATAGGTTTCGTTGGCCACCACCGCGAAGCTGGCGGTGCCGAAGAAGTCTTGTGTAACCGATCGCCACAGATCCCAGATGGGCTTGATCGTGGTGTGCTTTTCGCGCTGGATGAAGGGCTCCGGGTCCAGGTCCAGAAGCTCACCCAGCTTGCGCAGGAATTTGGTGGTGCTGTGCAGACCAATCGGTGCCTGCAGATACGGTCGGTCGAGTGCCTCACACAGCATGCGGCCGAACTCGCGGTACATGCAGATGTTGACGTCGGCTTCGACCAGCCTGGACACATCGGCCAGATGCGAGCCCAGCGGAAAGACCATGTTGATCTCGGCGCCGATGCCTTGCACCAGGCGGCGGATCTCGGCCAGGTCACTGGGCGAATTGAAGGTGCCGTAGCTCGGGCCGATGATGTTGACGCGAGGCTTCTCGCCGGGCGCACGCGGTTTGCGCGCGGGCACCTTGCGCAGACCGTATTCCGACCACAGCCAGTACATGGCGCGGTTGGCACATTGCCACTGGTCTTCGTCGATGGTGCGCGGCAAGAAGCGCTGCAGATTGGTGCCTTCGGGCGTGACGCCTCCACCAATCATCTCGGCGATCGAGCCGGTGACCACGACAGAGGGCAGGTCAGGGTCGAGCACGGCGTGCGCGCGCTTCATGGCCCCTTCGGTGCCCTCGCGTCCGAGCTGCTCTTCGGCCAGGCCCGTGACCACGATGGGCAACTCGTGCGGCGGCAGCGCATCGGTGTAGTGCAGCACCGAGGTGACCGGCAGGTTCTCGCAGCCCACGGGGCCGTCGATCACCACCTGCAATCCCTTGATGGCGGTGAAGACATACACCGCGCCCCAGTAGCCGCCTGCGCGATCGTGGTCGAGGACGAACATCAGATCATCTCCTCGGCTTTGCGCTTCTTCATGAGCTTGATGACCTGGCGGCGCGTGTGCTCGCGAAATTCGGGCCGGTCTTGCGGCACGCCTTCCCACACCCCCGAGGCGTGGCCGGTGCCGACGTCCTCGAAGAAGTCCTGCATGGTGTCGAAGCGCGCCTTGTTGGCGATGGCGGTGTTGATGACCGTGGCGAGCGACCCGGCTCCGGCCGGCCCCATCAGCGGACGCGCCGAAATCAGGTTGGTGAAATAGAGCGAGGGCGTGCGTGCCTGCTTGGCGGCCTGGACCACCGGGGTCGTGCCGATGGCGAGGTCGGGCTTGAACTCGCGCATGGCCGCGATGTCCTGCTCGAGCGAGGCGCGAAACTGCACATGCACGCCGCGCGCTTCGAGCCACTGACGATCGGCATCATTCCAGGCGGTGCGCGGGCAGGCACTGCCCACATAACGCAGGTCGGCACCGCTTTCGACCAGCAGCCGCGCAACCAGCAGCTCGGAGCCCTCGTAGCCGCTCATCGTGATGCGGCCGGTGATGGGTGTTTTGGACAGTGCGCCGCGAATGGCGGGCAGGATGCGGTTCTTTGCGGCATCGATGCGCTCTTGCGCGACCCCTGCCGCTTGACCCACCGCTTGCAGCCAGGCTTCGGTACCGTCATGACCGACCGGGGCCGAACCGACGACCGGGCGACCCGCGGCCTCAAATTCTCGGATGCTGGCTGTATAGAAGGGATGCAATGCCGCGACGGCTGCGCAGTCCAGTGCGCTGTAGAGCTCGCGCCATTCGCGTGTGGGCACCACCGGTCCTGCGGCCAGGCCCATCGGCTCGAGCATCATGCCGATGATCATCGGATCGGCCGGGAAAATTTCACCCAACAGCGTGATGGTGGGCTTGTCGGTACGACCGGCGCGGGGTGCTTGCACCGGACCTGCTGCCACTTCGGCACGCGCAAATTTCAGCATGGCGCCGGCCAGCACGTCCTTGGCTTCGGCATGGGTCGGCACGCCAAAGCCCGGCACATCAATGCCAATGACCCGCACGCCGTTGATCTCTTTGGGCAGCAACTGCAGCGGGACGCCGCTGGCCGTGGGGACACACAGATTGATGACTACGATCGCATCGAGCTTCTCGGGATCGGCCTGCGCATGGACCGAATCGCGGATGTCCTCGAAGAGCTTGCCGGTGACCAGCGTCTCGGAGTTGAAGGGCACATAGCCCACGCTGCGCCGCGCGCCATAGAAGTGCGAGGTGAAAGTCAGGCCATAGACGCAGCAGGCTGAGCCCGACAGGATGGTCTGTGTGCGGCGCATGCGCAGACCCACGCGCAGTGAACCGAAGGCCGGACACATGCTTTGCGGCTGATCGTGCGGGCCTTGCGGATAGTCGGCCGCATATTGCTGCAAGGTGTCGGCCTTGCCTGCGCCAGCGGCAGCTTCGAGCATCGCATCGCGGCCCGAGTGGCAGCCGAGCCCGTCGCCCTTGAGGGCTTCGGGGTTCGGCACGTCTGGGGCCGTTGCGGGAGCGGGTTGCATGCTGGGTTCGCCTTGCAGGGGTGCGGTCGGTCAGGCGGCGTCGTCGTAGACGACTTCGAGCGTCGGCTTGACCGACTCGTCGCGGCCCACCATGTCGAACACGGTGGCGGGCTCGAGCACGACATCGCGCCCGACGGCTGAGCCCGAGAACAGGCCGAGCAGTTCGTCTTGGGTGAGCGGCTTGGGCCGCACGGGTGGCGCTTCGCCGACATTGGTGGCGAGGGTCTCGAAGAGCGGGCCCCACTGCGTGCCGGGTCGGCCGATGATGTCGTAGGCCGCGCTCTTGCGACGGATGTCTTCATGCGCAGGAATAGCGGACAGCACCGGGATGCCTGCGCGCTCAGCGAAGGCTGCGGCCTCGCCCGTGCCGTCGTCCTTGTTGATCACCATGCCGGCCACGCCGACGTTGCCACCGAGCTTGCGGAAGTACTCCACAGCCGAGCACACGTTGTTGGCCACATAGAGCGACTGCAGGTCGTTGCTGCCGACCACGATGACCTTCTGGCACATGTCGCGGGCAATCGGCAGTCCAAAGCCGCCGCACACCACGTCGCCCAGGAAGTCGAGCAGCACGTAGTCAAAGCCCCAGTCGTGAAAGCCGAGTTTTTCCAGCGTCTCGAAGCCGTGGATGATGCCGCGCCCACCGCAGCCGCGGCCCACTTCGGGACCGCCCAGTTCCATGGCGAACACGCCATCGCGCTTGAAGCAGACGTCGCCGATGGACACCGCTTCGCCCGAGAGCTTTTTCTTCGAGGAGGTTTCGATGATGGTCGGGCAGGCCTTGCCGCCGAACAGCAGCGAGGTGGTGTCGCTCTTCGGGTCGCAGCCGATCAGCAGCACCTTTTTACCCTGCTGGGCCATCATGTAGGAGAGGTTGGCGAGCGTGAAGCTCTTGCCGATACCGCCCTTGCCATAGATGGCGATGATCTGCGTTTCCTTGGTGGCAGGCGAGGTGCTGACCGGGTCCGGCTCGATGGCCGCCTCCGCCCGCAACCGGTCCATCTGCATGAACTGCATGGTGGCCACAGCGGGAATACTTGCGGACGTGGTCATGAGCACTGTCTCCAATCGAGAACCATCTTCAGGCAGTCGGCATCGTCAAATGCGACTGGATATGCACGCGAAGCCCGGTCCGCCTGCTCGCGATGCGTAATCAGTCCGTCCAGCGAGAGGTGGCCGGTTTCGAGTAGCCACTTCACCGCCATGAGGTCGGGTTTTTTCCATTCGGCTGCGACGCGCACATGGGCTTCGCGCATGAAGGCCGGGGCAAAGGCAAACGACAGGGGCTGGGTGTAGAAGCCGGCGAGCACGATCTCGCCGCCGGGCGCCAGGCGCTGGATCAGCGCATCGAGCAGGGAGGCGTCGCCGCTCACGTCGTAAATGGCGCGGTAGTCGCGACGGTCATCGTCTTCTGGTCGCACGACGCTGTAGCCGCTCGCGCCACCCATGCGCTCGGGGTTGCGTTCCCACACCACCGGCGCAGGATGCCCGCCCAAGACGGTCAGACGGGCCAGCAAGCGGCCCAACACGCCGTGTCCGACGATCAGCTCCGGCGGCACGATGGTCTCGCGCTTGCCGCCCATCGAGACCGCGTGATACGCCGTGGCCGCCAGCGCCAGCAACACGCCCTGCTCGCCGATCCCGTCGTGGATGGGCGTGACGCGCTCGGCGCCCACCACCACGCGTGAGGCGGAGCCACCGAACAGACCGCGGATTTCGCCGTAGCAGCGCGCGCCGGGCACAAAAACCGTCTGGCCTTCCTGGAGGCCTGAACTCTTGCCGGCCTGCACAATGCGGCCCACTGATTCATAGCCCGGCACCAGCGGGTAGCCCATGCCGGGGAACATCGGCATCTGGCCGTTCCATAGCAGTTTTTCAGTGCCCGTGCTGATGCCGCTGTAGTCGATGTCCACGACGACGTCGGTGTCGCTCGCAGGGGTCAACCCGACGCGGCTGAGCGATACCTGCCCAGGCTGTTCGAGTACGACGGCCATCGACTTCATAAATCGGCTCCTCGCTGAGGTGCCGGCCCTGTGCAGAAAGATGCGCGAGTCGGCGTTGCTTCGGAGGCCTGACGGCCCCGATAGTGCTCCAGAGGTGTCATCTTAGTCGGACACTTGTCTATGTCAATCTAAATTGACAACAAAGTTGTGTCGAATTTGGATCGATTGCACAAACCATGGCAATCAACCTGCGCGGGCCGACAGGACGCGAGTCTGCAGGGGCAGTCGGGTGGGCAGCAGCGCCACGCGGTTGAAGCCGGCCTGCTCGAGCAGGGCCTGCAATTGCGCTGGGGTGCGCGAGCGTCCGCGACCCATCGCCGCCAGGTACAGCCCGTAGTACGCATCGCCAATGGCTTCGGCGCCCGGTGTGCCGGACATCGGCTCGGACACCAGCACCGTTCCGCCTGCGGGCAGGGCGGCATGTACCGCGCGCAGAATCAGCAGGACGCGCTCATCGGGATGGTCGAAGAGCACGCGTACCAGCGTGATGACGTCGGCGCCCTTGGGCAGGGGATCGGCAAAGAAGCTGCCGCCGAAGACGCGCGTGCGTGCTGCCAGCCCTTGCTCGCCCAGACGCTCGCGGGCCCGCTCGGCGACGGCGGGTAGGTCGAACAGCATCAGGTCCAGTTGAGGCGCCCGCTGGGCCACGGCCGCAAGGAACGTGCCTTCGCCACCGCCCACATCGAGCAGGCAGCGATGGCGGGCCAGCGGATAGGCGTCGAGAACCTGTTCCGAGACCAGCGGTTGCGAGGCCGACATCAACGTCGAGTAGTCGGCGACATGATCAGCCGCAAGCGATTGGGGGATGGCTTCAGGCGCTGTGTCGGCATAAGGCCAATACCCTGACATGGCGGTGCCGGGGCGCTCGCCACGCAGCAGCGCCACCGGATCGCTCAGGTCCTGGTAGAGGGTGGCATGGTGCTCCACCATGGCAGCGATCGCCGGATGGACCACCATGGGTGCACCCAGACGGCCCAGACCCCAGCGGCCGTCATCGTGGCGCTCGAGCAGTCGCAAGGATGCGGCAGCGGCCAGCAGCCGCTGAGCGCCATCCTCGGGCATCGCGAGCCTGCGTGCCAGCGACGCGGTGTCGAGCGGGCCTGCCGCCAGCAGGTCGAAGAGCTTTAAGCGCACGCAGGCCAGCAGCACCTGCGAATACGTGAAGCCGGCCACAATGTCGAAGAGGGCGCGCGACTCACGCCGCGCGATCGGCCGCGTCAAGGGAAACGCGGTGGCCCACCGGTGAAAACGCGGATCGAGCAGGAGTCGATCGCGCCAGCCGCGCCAGCGGTCCCGCAGGGTCATTCGTGCGGGCACGGCAGGCATCCCGGATGGAATCGACGCAGGTGGCATGGGACTGGGCAGGGTCATGCGGGCCGCCCGCGATTCAGGCGGTGACCCTGCGCGCGGCGTCTTCGCACCAGGCCTTGGGAACGAGCCGCTCGGATTCCATTCTGACCAGCGCGCGCAGGGCCGGTGCCCCGGCGCACTCCGGGATGGCTGCCAAAGCCCCGGCGACCAGGCCTTCGAAGTGCTCGATGGCGCCGCTCAGACCCAACTGGTGCGCGGCGCTCGGGCGTCCGTGACAGGCGTCCTGGCCGACTGGCTTGCCGAGCACCTCGGGATCCGCCAGCACATCCCGAATGTCGTCTGCGATCTGATAAGCCTCGCCCAGACGATCGCCCAGTGCGCGCCAGCGGACCGGGTCGCCGCCTGCCGCCTGCGCGCCGGCGGCTGTGGCAGCGGCAAACAGTGCGCCGGTCTTGGCGCGCTGGTAATCCGACAGTGCCACGCGGGGCTCGCATTCCCACGCTTGGCCGGCCACGATGCCGAAGGGCATGCCGGTGGCCGAGGCCACCGTGGTGATCAGCGCAGCCATACGTCCGGGTGATTGCGCCCCGGCCGCGGCCAGCGTCTGGAAGGCCAGCACGATCAGCGCATCGCCCGCCAGCACGGCGAGCGGTTCGCCGAATGCGGCTTGCACCGACGGTCGGCCGCGACGCGTGGCGGCGTTGTCGAAGCAGGGCAGGTCATCGTGCACCAGGGATGCACAGTGCAGCAGTTCAAGGGCCACGGCGGTGGCGTCGGCCAGCGCCGGATCGTCGTCGCCACAGGCCCGCGCCACGGCCAGGCACAGATGCGGGCGAATGCGGGCACCCCCGGGAAACACCGCATGCCGAATGGCTGCAGCGAGCTTGGGCGGCGCCCCGGGAACTTCCTGTGTAGCGATCGCGGCCAAGAGCGCGCGCTCGATGCGGGTGGTGGTGTCCATGACGCTCCTTCGCCTGCCGACGCGGCGTTCCGCGCACGGAGCATGCACGACGAGCGTCAACTTAGGTTGTCAGTGTTCTATGTCAATTAGAACGGACAGTAGACCCTGTCGAGCTGGGCGTCAACCGGATCGAGGCGTCTGGCGCGGTGCTGCAAAGCTCGCCAGGATGCGTTCGGCCACCAGATCGGGCCGCTCTTCGTGTGCCAGATGGCCCAGGCCCGCCAGCGACTCAAGCTGCACGCCGGTCATGCGCCGGGCCAGCTCAACCGACTGGCTGGGCGGCACCGTGAGGTCTCGGGATCCGACGATCAGCAGCAGGCGCGTGGCTGCCGGGGGCAGCGTGCGGGTCAGATCCGGGACCAGGGTGCGTAGGTCCCATCGGGCCATCATCCCCAGCGCGGCGGCCACGTGACCGGGGCTGGAGACCAGGGTGGCGTACCCGCGCCGTCCTGCGGCGTCGATGACCGAACCGGTCCCCGCCAGCAGGCGATCGAGCACCACCGGACTGGATGCAAACCCTGAGAAGAGTCGCGCGGCCGTGCCGCTGCCGGCCAGCCAGCGCGTGGCAGGCGCCAGCCACGGTGCGGCCGGACCACCGAACGGCAGCCACGCGCCATTGAGTCCGACCAGCAGATCCGGGCGCATCCTGCCGGTGGTGGTCAGCCAGGCGCCGATTGCTGCGCCAGCGGAATGCCCCACCACGGCCGCGGGCGTTTCTCCGAGCGCGGCGAGCAGTTCGAGGATCGCTTCACCCATCCCCGGCAGCGACAGCCGATCGGTCGCAGGGAGATCGGTAAACCCGTGTCCGGGCAGGTCAGGCGCGATGACTCTGAAGGTATCTGATAAGGCTGGAGCTAGGTCTCGCCAGGAGTGAGTAGACGCTCCGGTGCCATGAAGCAGCAGCAGGCTCGGGCGATCGGAGGCGGAAGAACCGAACTCCTGCACGTGCCAACGCAGGCTGCGCGTGACCACGAACCGACTGTGGTCCCGGTTCGGCCAGCGGGCACCTTCGCGGGCCCAGTCCAGGCGTCCGGGCCGAGGTTCAGCGTCCACGTGCCGACCCCGGCACCCCGCCTGTCGAGACCGCCTGGACCGCGCGCGACAGCTTGTCAGCGTCCGCATGCGGCAGTGCCATGTATGTCCCGCCAAGCTCGGCGGCGAGGGCCCGACCCAGGGCTTGAGGCTGAGGCGAGGTGTCGATGAGCATGCAGGGATGAGCCGCCAGCCGCACCCGTCGGGCTGCCAGTCGCGCATCGGCGTCGGCCTGAGCACGACCTCCTGTGCCATTGCGGGCCACGTTGGCGCGGCCATCGGTCAGCAGCACGATCACCGGAGTTCCGCCGCGCCGCGCCGTGGCGTCGGCCAGGTCGGCCACCGCATCAATGCCTGCCGCAAGGGGCGTGCCGCCGCCGCCCGGCAAGCCGGCGAGGCTGCGCTTGGCGCGGGCAAGCGAGCGGGTGGGCGCCAGCAGGACTTCGGCTGCACGCCCGCGAAACGCCACGACCGCCACCCGATCACGCCGCACATAGCATTCCGCCAGCAGCAGTTCCACCGCACCCTTGGCCTCGGCGAGTCGGTGCAGGGCTGCCGAGCCGGAAGCGTCGACGGCGAAGATCGTGGTGGTTTCACGTCGCTCGCGCAGCCGGGCGATGCGGAAATCCGAGGCCCGGATCTCGATCGGTGCGATCGGTGCGATCTGTGACGTGCGGGTCGCGGGCCGCTGCGCACGACGCATCGACTGCCATGGAGCTGCCGCCCGCAGCGTATCGATCAGGGCGAGCCGCCCCCCGTCGCGGGGCTGACCGGGTCGTGTCCCGGCGGGGCGCCCGCGCAGGCGGCCCTCATGCTGGGCGCCCATGCGGCCACCGCCCCGACCCCGGCCGCTCGGCATCATCCCGCCTGACAGCAGCGCCAGCAGTCCTTGCGGGATGGCCGCCCGGGCCGCATCGAGCACGCGCTCTTCGAGCGATGACTGGGCTTGCGTGCTCGTCGGATCGTCGGGTGGCCCATCCGGGGAGGCGCCCTCGGACTGCTGCGCAGCGGGGTCGGTTGGCGGCGTGTTCTCCTGCGCGGCGTCCGGGGGGGCAGGCTCGGACTGTGAGGGTGGCGTCGGCTCGGACGCATCGACCGGTGCAGGGTCGTCAGCCGGGTCCTGCGGCGGCAATCGCGTGGCACGCGGCCCAAGCACCAGGCGAGCGGCCAGCGCCGCGTCGTGTGCCTCCACGCTCAAGCGACCGTCGAGTGCGGCGGCGGCCCGGGCGGCGCGCACGGCAAAGACCGGGGCGCGCAGCGAATCGATCCCCAGGGCCTCGGCCGTCGCACACAGGGCCTCGAGCGTGGCGTCATCGACCGTAACCTTCCCTAGCCGTGCCTGCGCGGCCAGGATAGCCTGCGCGGGCGCGTCCTCGCCTGCGCTCGCGTCTTCAACCTGTTCGTCGTTCGATCTGCCCGCGGTGTCAGCCCAGAGCCCCTGCGCGCCCGTACTGAATCCCTCCACGGCAGACGGCGTGAAGGCGGTCAAATCCAGCCGAAATGCCAGCCGCTCGAGCAGCCGCGCAGGCGGTGATTCTTCGCTCCCTGCCTCGCGGACACCCTCATCGAGCGCCACGATGCCGATGCGCGCGGGCCGCACCTCCTGCAGCCCGTCGCGCGCCACCGTGATGCGCCCCTCGTCGAGGGCCGCGCCGATACGCGCCGCCATGGCATCGCTCAGTCGCTCGGCCATGGCCAATACCAGCACGCCGCCATCAGCCTCGGCCAGCAACCCGGTCTGGGAAACTGGGCGACCGGCCTGCAAGGTGGCGGCCAGATCCAACCCGCCCAGCAGCCGATCGTCGCGCACATGCGCCGGCACGCGCCGCATGGGGCGATCCGCGGGCAGCAGTGCGCGCAACTGCGCCAGCCACCGGTCTCGCACCGGCCCGTGTGCGGCCTGCAGCGCCACGCCCCCCAATCCATGCGGATCCACCGCCATCAGGGCGGCTGCCTGCACGGCATCGGCCCATCGGGCCAGCACGCCGTCCGATGGAGCGTCTTCGCTCAGCGCCATGGTTAGTCGCCCAGCAACTCGCTGACGGCTCGCTCGACCCGCACGCCTGACCCCGTGTCGTCCAGCGGATTGCGGCGCAGCCGGTGGCGCAGTGCGGGCACCGCCACGCGTCGCAGCTGCCCGACTCCGACCGTCTCATGCCCCTCGAGCGCGGCCAGCGCGCGCGCCGCCCGCATCAGCGTGAGCTCGCCGCGCAAGCCATCCGTCCCCAGTGCGATGCACAGACGCGCGGCGTTTTCGAGGATGTCATCGCCGACCGCCACGCTGCCCAGCCGCTCTCGTGCCCGTACGAGGTTGCGGCGAATCTTTTCATCAGCCTTGGCCCACTGCGCCACGAACGCCTGTGGATCGCGTTCGAACGCGTCCCGCCTGCGCACGACCTCGATGCGCGCCGGCAGTTCGCGCGGTGTGCTCACCTCGACCGACAGGCCGAAGCGATCGAGCAGTTGCGGGCGCAATTCACCCTCTTCCGGATTGCCGCTGCCCACCAGCACGAAGCGCGCCGGATGGCGCACGCTCAGGCCTTCCCGCTCGACCAGGTTTTCGCCGGAGGCGGCCACGTCGATCAGCAGATCGACCAGGTGATCCTCCAGCAGATTGACCTCGTCCACATACAGGAAACCGCGGTGCGCACGCGCCAGCAGCCCTGGCTCAAAGGCCTTGACGCCCTGCGACAGGGCGCGCTCCAGGTCTAGCGCACCGACCACCCGGTCCTCGGTGGCGCCCAGCGGCAGATCGACCACCGGCACCGGCACCAGATGGGATTTGCGCGCCTTGTTGTGTACGCAGACCGGGCAGGCGCTGGCCTGTGCCTGCGGATCGCAGTGATAGGGGCAACCGATCACGGCTTTCATGCGCGGCAGCAGGGCAGCCAGCGCCCTCACGGCCGTGGACTTGCCCGTCCCCCGATCCCCCAACACCAGCACGCCCCCGACCGACGGGTCGACCGCCGCAATCAGGATCGCGAGTTTCATCTCGTCCTGAGCCACGATCGCAGAGAACGGAAAGGCGAGGGGGGGTGCC
>CANHUQ010000013.1 GCA_947463885.1 Burkholderiales bacterium | reverse complement strand
GAACTCGGTCTTCACCGCGCCCAGGACCGACCAGACTTCGCTGGTGCGTCGCTCCACCGCCAGGGTACGAAACCCCATTTGCAGACTGTTGAGCAGCGCGGCCAGCGTGGTGGGGCCTGCCAATACCACCCGATGCTGGCGCTGCAGTTCATCCACCAGACCCGCACGCCTGACCACCTCGGCATAGAGGCCTTCGGTCGGCAAAAACAGCAGCGCGAAATCGGTGGTGTGGGGCGGGTCGATGTACTTTTCACGGATGCGGCGGGCTTCCAGACGCAGCCGCTGCTCCAGTGCTCGGCCAGCGTCTTCCACCCCTTTTGCATCAGCGCGGTCGTGCGCCTGCTGCAGACGCTCCCAGTCTTCGCGCGGAAATTTCGCATCAATGGGCAGCCACACCCGTTGCTCATGGCCAGGCAACAGAATGGCGAACTCCACCCGCTCGGTGGAGCCCGGCACCGTGGGTACGTTCGACTCGTACTGGCTAGGCGCCAGCATCTGCTCCAGCAACGAGCCCAGCTGCACTTCGCCCCAGATACCACGGGTCTTCACATTCGAAAGCACACGCTTCAGATCACCCACATCCGACGCAAGTGCGCGCATTTCGCCCAAGCCGCGATGCACCTGCTCAAGCCGGTCAGACACCAGCTTAAAACTCTCACCCAGGCGCTGCTCGAGCGTGGCATGCAGCTTCTCATCGACGGTCTGGCGCATCTGCTCGAGCTTGGCCGCATTGTCGGTCTGCAGCGCAAGCAACCGCGCCTCGAGCGCCTCGCGAATTTCATGGAGCCTGCGCTCATTGGATTCGGTGAGACGGGCGAGCTGCTGCGAAAAGGCATCGATCTGAGCGTGCTGCAGGCCAGACATGGACCGCAGCTGCTCGGTCAGCTGAGTTGCAAAGCGGCTGACCGACTCGGACATTTCCGCACGATTGCCCCGCGCCTGCTCCAGCACTTCAGTGCGGATCTCACGGGTCATGTGATCGGCTGACTGCTGCTGCGCCTGCGCAATCTGCTGCAGGGTGTCTCTGGCCGCACGCGGGCGACGCGCCAGCCCCACCGCCAGCAGCACGACCATGGCCAGCACACCAGCCACCAGAAGGATGAGCAGACCTTCGATGAGCGTCATCTCAGCCCGGACGGTTGCGCATCCAGTCGGCCGTGCCCGCGAAAGACTCCAGCAGTCGGTCAAGCAGTGGCTCCGGCACGGACACATCGGCCATGGCTTGCCCCATGCACAACAGCCATTGATCGCGCTCGGCGCTGGCAATCGGATACGGCAAATGACGTGCGCGCAGCCTTGGATGCCCGAAGCGGCTGATGTAATGATCAGGGCCGCCCATCCAGCCACACAAAAACCAGAAGAGCTTGTCGCGCGAGCCATCCAGGGGTTGTGGATGTAGCGCAAGAATGCCTGCGAAACGCTCATCCATGGCCATGAGATCGTAGAAGCGATCAACCAGCTCGCGCACGCGTGCTTCGCCCCCCAGCAACTCAAACGCGCTGGGCTGCTCGGAAGAACCGTCTTGCGTCATGCTGCCCTCAGCGTTGCGAGCGGCGGGCTGTCGACCACACTGCGCAAGCTCAGCCAACCTGCAACCCATGACAGCGCAGCGCCCGCCAACACACCGATCGGGATCACCGACCAGCGTGGCGCGAACTCAAACTGAAACACCTGTGCGGCGAGAACAGCGCCCACGGCCAAGGCGCCCAGCGCGGCGAGCAGCCCAGCTAAGGCGCCGGTGGCAGCAAGCTCAAAGCCTTGAGCCCGTTGGAGTTGGGCGCGTGAGGCGCCGAGTGCGCGCATCAGTCCAGCCTCACGGATACGCTCATCGCGAGAACTGGCCAACGCTGCATAGAGCACCATCACACCCGCAGCCAGCGTGAAGAGAAAAAGAAACTGCACCGCCCGCACCACTTGATCGAGGATGCTCTGAATCTGCTTCACGATGGCTGTGGTGTCGAAGACCGTGAGATTGGGAAACTGCTGCACCAATGCATTGACCAGATTGGACTTGTCTGGGGGCAGATGAAACGCAGAGATCCAGGTCTGGGGACGATCAGCCGCCGCAGCGGGGCTCAGCACCATGAAGAAATTCACCTGCATCGAGTCCCACGCCACCTTGCGTGCCCCCACTGCGGTCACCTCGACCGGCTCACCGGCAATATCGAACGTGAGTCGGTCTCCGATCGCCAGGCCCAGGGTCTGCATAATCCCGGCCTCCATCGACACCTCCTGCGCGTTCGGATCGAGCCAACGCCCCACGACCGTGCGGTTGTGCGGCTGCATGCGCTCGAGATAGGACAGATTGAATTCACGGTCCACGAGGCGGCGCGCACGCTCATTTTCGAATGTGCTGGCATCAATGGTTGCACCATTGATCGCCACCAGCCGGCCGCGAATCATGGGCATGAGGTCGACCTTGCCGATGCCTGCCGCGCGCAACACCTGGGCGACCGCTTCACGCTGATCGGGCTGCACATTGATGAGGAAGCGGTTGGGCGCATCGGGCGGCGAGGCGCGCTGCCAACTCTCGAGCAAGTCGTTGCGGGTGACGGTCAAGAGCATCAGCGCCATGAGGCCCACCGAAAGCGCGGCGGTCTGCGCAATCGAGGCGCCCTGCCGGCGAGTCCAGGAGGCGAGCGCAACCCGCAGAACAGCATTCGAACGGCCGGACCCCACGACATGACGCAGCGGGGCCAGCAGACGAATGGCCAGGAACGCAGCCGCCACGAACACCACTGCAGCCAGTGCAAAGCCGGCGATGGCATAGCCCGCCAGCTTGCGATCGCCCGCAAACCACAGCAGAAGCAGCGAAAAAGCCAGCAGGGCAAACGCGGCGGCAAGCCATGCCGAGACCGGAGGCGCACCCAGATCACGGCGCAGCACACGCAGCGGCGGCACGCCAGAGAGCCGCGCGATCGGGACTGCTGCGAACCCCAGCAGCAGCAACAAACCGGCCACCAGCGCCTGCACGGCAGGCATCACCGACGGGGCAGGCAATCGCAAATTCATGGCGCTGCCTGCCAGGAAGACCAGCACTTCATGCGCAAGCCAGCCGAGTGCACAGCCCACCGCGCCAGCAGCCAATCCGAGACCCAGCATTTCCAGCAACAACACGCGCATAAGCCTGGCCTGGGTGACCCCCATGGCGCGCATGACGGCACAGCCGTCGAGGTGACGCTCGGCAAAGCGACGCGCCGCCACCGCAATGGCCACCGCTGCGATCAGCGCTGCCAGCAACGAGACCAGCGCCAGAAACTGCGAAGCGCGATCCAGCGTTGTGCGCAACTCCGGGCGTCCGGAATCCAGCGATTCGATACGCTGCCCGCGCTTGAGCTGCGTCTTGGCCCAGGCTTCGAATTCAGCAACCGCGGCAGGCGGCCCTGCAAACATCGTTCGGTGCGTCACGCGACTGGCAGCCTGCACCAGCCCGGTGGCCTCGAGGTCGTCCATCGCAATCAGTGCCCGGGGCGCAAAATTGACGAAATTCGCACCGCGATCAGGCTCCACGACGATCAGACGATCAATGCGCAGCGTGGCCTCGCCCAACTGCAGGCGGCCACCTGGCACCAGCCCCAGTGCCTGCATCAGGGCCGCATCCACCCAGACCGTGCCACGCTCGGGGATCCCCTGCGCAGGCACGTCTGCGTCTTGCGCGGACTGCGATACGCGCAACGCGCCGCGCAAGGGATAGCCTTGCGTGACCGCCTTGACCGAGGCCAGTGCGGCCATCGGTGCAGCAGGCGCGGACGTTGTTGAGGGCGCGCGAGCCCCCGAAGCCGAGCCCGCACCGACGGTGGCAGCGGGACCGGTGCCGGCGGCCTCATCATGGGCCAGCGCCATGCTTGGGAAATTCAAGGTCCGAACCACCTGCAGGTTGAGCTGGGCGGCACGGTCGGCTAGGGCTGCAGACAGTGGGGCATCCGACGCAATCACCAGGTCTCCGCCTAGCAGTTGCCTGGCCTGCAGGTCCAGCGCGTGGCGCACCCGATCGACAAAAAAACCCACACTGGACAGAGCTGCCACCGCCACGACGAGGGCTGCTGCCAGCAACCACAATTCGCCCGCCCGCAAATCGCGGCGCAGCAAGGTCCAAGCTAAAGACATGTCCCGCAACATCATTTGACCTGCGCTGTTGCAAGCAGCCGATGGACCGCTGCCTCGACTGCATCCAAAGCGGGAATTTGTCCCACGCCACCCAAGCTCTCACAGGGCGCATCGCCGGTCACAGCGCACTGCGTAGCATCGAAATCACAGAAGATGCCCACTGTCGGCCGCCCGAGTGCGCCCGCCAGATGGGTGAATCCGGTATCGAGGCCCACCACAACTTGTGCATCGGCGATCAATGCAGCAGCCTGTGCAACTGAAAGAAAGGGGGGCACCAGACTGTTGGCAAGGGCATCGGTCGCCACCGCGACGTTCTGAGCAGACGCATCTTGGACGCTGCCGCAGGCACGGGCCAGGCGCAACACACGCTCGCGTTCGGGGGCACTGCCCCACAGCCAGCACACTTGCAGACCCTGACCGACCAAGCGCTTGGCCACCGCCAGCCAGTGCGCTTCAGGCCAAAGCTTTTCGTCCCGACTGGCCCCCGGAATCAGCACTGCGTAGGCTCGTTGGGACGAGCGCCAAGCCGTCGGCACGGCTGGAGGCTGCAAACCGAATCTCGCAGGCTCTGCAACCGCATAGCCCAGGGCCGCCGCCGCTACCGCGCGGTTCCGCGAGACCACATGCAAAGACTTAGGCACCACGGCCTTGCGGTCGTAGGCCAGAGACGCGACCGCGTCACGCGATGAGGCCCAGGACAAACCCGCTCGGTGGCTCGCGCGTGCCAGCCTCGAGATGACCGCACTCTTGATCAACCCCTGACAATCGATGACCCAGTCGTATTGCACTCGCCGCAATCGCTCGACAAACGCCCTGAACGCACGCCGGGTGTCCGGATCAGTCAGGTTGCGTCGCCAGCGGCGCAGTGAAATCGGAATCACATCGGCAACCCCGGGATGCATGGCCGGAATGGCTGCGAAGGCCGCTTCACAGACCCAATCGATCTTCGCATTCGGAAATTGCTTGTGGATGTCAGTCACCAGCGGTTGGGCATGCACGATATCGCCCATGGACGACATCTTGACGACCAGCACCTTCATGACGCCCTCGTTCCGGCGTACGCCTGGCATGGGTCAGCGCCCGGCACCCGAGCGCTGCTCGGCCACCAGAGCAGGGTTGAGCGTGGGGTCGTTATACATCTTGAATTGACGGTAAATTCTGAAAAAACCAGCCCCACTCGCCACTTCCTGCATCAGACGATCCAGGCAGGCACCGAGATCGGTGCGTTGCCGCTGCAACTGACCGAGCCGATCATGCGCCTGTGCACGATGTGCCTGCGCCACGTCGGCTCGCCGCGTCTGCAAACCCATGTGATGCACCTTGAGCGACAGGATCGAGAGCCGATCGATCATCGCACCCGGTGTCTCGGAAGACTGACGCGCCTGGGGATGAGGCGACACGAAGGCACTCGCCTGCAACAACAGATCGTCGATCCGCTCGACAGCATCGTTGCGCGCCTGATTGAACCGGTCGATTCGGCGCTTGTTTGCCGCGATGTCCGTGTCACTGGCCAGCGTCCGCCGGGCCAGGTCCTCTTCGGCCCACAAAAGGCCATTGAATCGGTGATTCGCCATGACCCAGTGCCAAGGCTCGACTTCGGCGTGCGATGACTGCTCGCTGCACACGGCTTCGCCAGGCCAATTGGGCGAGGTCAGGCTGCGGTCATGAAACGCAATGAGAATAGAGGCTTGGATCGGCACAGACATCCGCCAAGGATACCCGCTCCATCCACTCGACAACGCTTCCCCACCCTAAAGACCTGGGCGACCCAGAAACAGGTAGATCAGCCGGTTGTTGCCACGCGCATAGCCGTAGCCCAGATAGATCGGGCCGATCGCCGTATGGGCACCAATAAAGGCAGTCGCGCCAGGCAACCAGCCGGACTCCTGCAGGCCCAGCGTCTGGCCACGCATCTGCGCGCCTTCCAGCGCCAGGCCCGCATAAACGCCCCTGCCCAGCGGATCGGGCAAGGTGAGGAGCTGGTTCTGATAACTCACGCTGGCGTAGCGCAAGGAGGTACCCAGAATCTGATTGAGCTGCAGACCTGACAGGTTCATGAAGCCGCCCAGGCTGAAGGCCTGGTTCAGCGCCACGTTCGAAGTGGCTTCACCGATCCGAAAGGCTGCAGCAAAGGTGTGATCTCCGATGCTGCCCACCTGCTTGCCGTAAAGCAATGCGCGCTGGGCAGTGTAATCAGCGGTCAGGTCGCTGGAGACCCGCTCAACCCGGTACTGGGCACCAATCAGATAACCCTCCCGGGGGAAATCGGTGGCGTCAAGCTGATCTGCCAGCATGAGGAGCTGTGCACCCTGATATCGGTCATGGGAACGAAGCAACAAGGTACTGCCAGTGCGGGGAAAGGTATCGCGCTGACCTGTAAACACACCCAATCGTGTTTCACCGATCCGACCCTGAACGCCTAAGTCGACACCCAGTTGGTTGGATCGCACGCCATATTCGGCAATACGCCTGGAGCCTTGGAAAAGCCACACAGGCACCTCTTCGCTCAGCAACTGCGGGGCGACAAAGAACTGGAAATCACCGCGGTTGATCGGCTGAAAGAACTCTGCTGTGAAGCGACGCGTACTCCCGAACTGCAATTCGGTCTTGAACTCGCCACCCCAATCATTGACACCCGGGCGGCGAAAACCGAACAGGACGTTGAAGACGCCATTCGCATTGGAGTCTGCAGAAGCACCCAAGCCAAAGCGCACATAATTCGGACCCCAGGCACGCTGCACGAGGCTGATTTCAAGCGCCTGGGTCGGCGCTTCAGGCACGAGTGAGTAGCCAATGCGCTCAAAATCGCCCTGACCACTCCAGCGGGCAATGCTGCGCGACACGGCTTCCTGGTCCAGCTCTCCGGACGCAGGCAACTCGGACAGTTGCATCAGCGATCTGCGGGTGGCCGCGTCGGCACCGACCATACGCACGCCGGCATACCGATTATCTCGAACGACTTTGGCGGCACGCGCCGCCTGCCACGCGGCATAGTCGGACTCACTCAGGGACCATCTTCGCAACTGGTCTGCGACGGCACGTGCAGCCGCTTCACCGGCAGGGATGCCTTGAACACCGCGGCTGAAACTTGCTGCGCTGATTTCGCCCAGATCGGGCTGGATCATCAGATCTCGACCGGGGCGAATCTGCTCACGGGACTCGCGCATATTGCGCTCCATGAGCACCCCAATCATCTGACTGGCAACGTTCAGCACGTTGCCGAGCTCTTCGCGTTTGAGCAGCGGGCTACCAATGTCGACCGCAATCACCGCATCAGCACACATGGACCGGACCACATCCACCGGCATGTTGCGCGACAGGCCGCCGTCGACCAGCAGACGTCCTCCCACTTCAACCGGTGCAAACACGGAGGGGACCGCCATGCTGGCCCTGACCGCGGAGGCGAGGCTGCCACGGTCCTGAATCACGAGCTCGCCAGTCTCGATGTCGGTTGCCATCGCGCGAAACGGAATCGGCAACTGGTCAAACGACGCCAGCACCGTGCTGGCACCCAGCAACCGATGCAAGAAGAGTTCGATCTTTTGCCCAGCCACCAGACCCGGAGGCATGACGACCGAGCCGCCGCGCACCCCCAGCGTGAGATCAAGCAAGTAGGCCTTCTCCTCGCTCTTTCTGCGGGTTGGGAGATCTCGGCGAGGCGGGGCATCCTGAAACATGTCCCGGTCCCAGTTGACCGAGTTCAATTGCAGTTCGATCTGATCAGGAGACAGCCCGCTGGCGTAGGCTGCGCCAATCGCTGAGCCTGCGCTGGTGCCAGCGATGCAATCGATGGGAATGCGCAGAGATTCCAGCGCGCGCAGCACGCCTACATGCGCGAACCCTCGGGCTCCGCCCCCCGAAAGCGCCAGTCCGATGCGTGGGCGTTCCCCTTGCTGAGCCAGCGCATCCGACGAGGCCAGCAGACAAGCGACGAGTGCCAGGCCCGCCGCTTGCGCTCGGCGCATCGGTCAGCGGCTGGGTGCTACAGCAGGTGGCGCCACTGGAGCCGGGGCGGCTGGCGCAGGCACGGGCGCAACTTGCTGCATCGGCACCGGGGCCGGCATGGGCGCCGGAACTGAGGGCAAACCTGGCGTTGCCTGCACGGGTGCCGCGGGCATCTGCGGCTGAACCTGCGGCTGCACCGGCATCTGTGGCTGAACGGGCATCGGCGGCTGCCCCTGCACCTGGGGCTGACCAGGCATGGGCTGTGGCACCGGTACCGGCATGTTGGCCCCACCGCTGTTGGGAATGCCCTGCGGATTGGCGCCATCGTCAACCAGACTCACCCGGGTGACGTAGTAACGGGTCTCGCCAAAACAGGTCGTGGGCAAGCCGACCTTCTGCTCATAATGCATCGACACGCGCCTGCCGATGAAACGGTTGATTTCCTTGGCCACCTCGTCATTCATGACGGTGAACTCGAACTTCTCAGGTACGGCACCAGGCATGGATACCAGCGCCACCTCGCCTTCCCAGGTCTTGCACAACCAGCCTTTCTCAGAAAATTTCTGTACCCAACCTGCGCGCTCGCCCTGCGAATAGCTCCAATTCCAGGCGAAATACATCCACCCTGCCCCAAGAAGAAGCAGCGTGAACAACGCTCCGAGCAGAAACCGGCCAAAGGAAAAGCGCGATGGGCGAGAGGTGTTTGCGGGTGTAGACATGGCTGAATCCGAAGGGTTGGCAGCGACCGGATGCTATCACCGAGCGTCCGGACAGCGGGGTGTGGTCAGGCCCGACCGGGCGGCTGTAGCGTCCACAGCGTTGCAATCAGCAGCATAAAGAGGACCGAAGCCAGTAAAAAGAGATCTGTCACGGCCATCGTGTACGCCTGCTGATCGATCATCCGGCCCATGAGCGCCACAGATTGGGCTTCATCGAGTCCCGCTGCAGCGGCTTGCTCGAGCCAGTGTCGGAAAGCCGGATGGTTTGGTGTCATGGACTCGGTCAGATGCGCATGATGATGACTGGCTCTGCGCTCCCACATCGTTGTGCTGACCGAAGCGCCAAGAGAGCCCGCGGCGATCCGCACAAAATTGCTCAACCCGGCGGCGGCCGGCATCTGTGCAGGCGCAATCCCGCGATAGATCAGCGGCTGCATGGGCAGAAAGAAGCACGCTACGGCAATGCCTTGCAGGACCGTTGGCCACATGATCGTCATGAACGAGGCCTCGGTGTTGAACTGCGCTCGCATCCACATCACCAGCGCGAAAAACACAAACCCGACTGTTGCGATCAGTCTCGGATCGACGCGACCCACAATACGGCCGATAAAGGGCGGCAGCAAAATTGAGAAGAGCCCCACTGGCGCCATGGCCAGACCGGCCCAGGTTGCGGTGTATCCCATCGATTGCTGCAACCACAGGGGCAGCAACACGATGCTGCCAAAAAAAAGCGCGTATGACAGAGACAACGTCAGCGTACCCAAGGTGAAATTGCGCCCTGCAAACAGCCTCAGATCGACGATCGGTTGCGCTTCGGTCAGTTCCCAGGCAACGAAAATTGCGAAACCAACCACCGCAACAATGGCCAACACGACGATCTCGGTCGACTCGAACCAATCGAGCTCCTTGCCGGTATCGAACATCATTTGAAGCGAGCCGACCCACACCACCAGCAGCGCCAACCCAACCGCATCCAGCGGCACACGCCGTGGCCCTGGATCGCGATCACGGTAAACGGCCCAAATGATGGCGATGCAGATCGCTCCGATCGGCACGTTGATGTAAAAAATCCACGGCCACGAAATGTTGTCGGTAATCCACCCACCGAGCAGCGGGCCCACAACCGGGGCGACCAGTGTCGTGACCGACCACCAGGAGAGCGCCGTGCCCGCCATATGGCGCGGATAGCTTGCCAGCAGCAAAGTCTGACTCAACGGAATGGTCGGCCCTGCCGAAAGTCCTTGCAGCACGCGAAACACAATCAGCCATTCGATGCTGGGTGCGAGTCCGCACAATAGCGAACAGATCACGAACAAGCTGATGCTGGCCATGAACAGTCGGACCTGCCCAAAGCGCCGCGTCAGCCAGCCTGTGAGCGGGACTGAAATGGCATTGGCCACCGAGAAGGATGTGATCACCCAGGTGCCTTGCGCCGGACTCACGCCCATGTCACCGGCAATGGCCGGGATCGACACGTTTGCGATCGCGGAATCCAGCACGTTCATGAAGGTGGCGAGCGCAAGAGCAAAGGTGCCCAACGCACGCTGGCTGCCCTGCAGAGGCGGAAAGCTCGGGGGTGGACCTGAGGGGGAGCTCATCGCCGGGCAGCACCCGCAACCGGCGCCACCAGGTTGCGCGCCACAATGTCCTCAATGCGGCGATCTGCCGCTGCGGAGGCGGTTGCAAATACATCCGTGGTGCGAATGCGTGCAGCGGGCTCTACTTTGGGAGCGATTGGCGCGCCCGCGGTATCGGACACATCGACCGTCGCGTGCATGGACAGTCCCACACGCAAAGGGTGCCTGGCCAATTGAGCGGCATCGATTTCCACGCGCACCGGCACGCGTTGCACCACCTTCACCCAATTGCCACTCGCATTTTGTGCAGGCAGCACAGCGAAGGCGGCACCGGTGCCCGCACCCAACCCCGCCACCTTGCCGTTAAACACGACCTGATCGCCGTACACGTCCGCTTCAAGCCGGACCGGTTGACCGACCCGCATGTCACGCAGTTGCACCTCTTTGAAATTCGCCTCGACCCAGGCTTGCTCCAGCGGCACAACGGTCATCAGTACCGAGCCGGCAGCGACCCGCTGGCCGACCTGCACCGTGCGTTTGGCCACCTGACCGCCCAGAGGCGCCATCACCTCGCATCGCTCCACCGCGAGCCAGGCCTCACGGACCGCCGCAGCAGCACGCAAGACACTCGGATGCCGGGCCACCTCGGTGCCGCCCGTCAATGCCCGATTGCCAACCGCCTGCTCACGCGCCGCATCCAGTGCCGCGCGCGCAGCAGACAGCACGCCCTGCGCCGTCGCCAGCGTCGCCTCGGTGTGCTTCATTTCCTCCGCGCCAATCGCTCCGGTGCTGACCAGCGGCTGGCGACGTACCAGGTCGTCACGAGCACGCTGTACTTCGGTTTGCGCGCGCTCCACATCGGCCTGACGGGTACGGATGGTTGCAGCCAGCGTCGAATCATTGACATACAACACGCGCGCTTCGCGTACAGCCTGCCCCAGTTGGGCTTCGGCGCGGGCCAGCGCGACCTGCGCATCGGCCGGGTCGAGGCGCACCAGGAGCTGACCGGTTTTCACGGCGTCGGTATCGTCAGCCATGACGGCCACCACGGTGGCAGCCACCTGCGATGTGATTGGAACCAGCGGGGCATGCACGTAAGCGTTGTCGGTCGTCTCGCGTCCACGCACGTAGCGCTGCCAATAGAGGCCATAAGCCAGCGCCAAGAGCAGAATGACCGCCATCACGCTACCCAACGCACGCGCGCGACTGGACGTTCGCGCGGACTCGGGTATGGTCTTGGCCTCGGCCGCAGGGCCCTGCGGACCGGATGGGGCGCTGCTCATCGAATCTCCTCGCGATAACCACCGCCCAATGCACGGACCAGGCCAAACTCAGCCATGAGCTCACGCGTCTTCAGCTCGGTCTGAGCCGTGCGTTGCGCGATCACATCCGACTCGACCGTGAGCACCATCAGGTAATTACCCAACCCCGCACGATAGCGCTGGAGCGCCAGCGTGTAAGCGGCCTGCGCAGCCGCCAACGCCTCGGCCTGCGATTGCCGCTGCAATCGGATCGATTGCAGCGAGCTCACCTCATCGGCCACTTCACGCAATGCACGCAACAACGTGACGTTATAGGCTTCGATCGCCAACTCCACATCAGCCTGCCGACCTGCAAGATTGGCTTTCAATGCGCCGCCATCAAAAATAGGAAGTCGCACGGCGGGGCCCACACCGTAGGTGCGTGACCCAAGATCCAGGAAGCGGTCCAGCCCCAGCGAGCTCAGTCCGGCGAACGCCACCAGATTTACGTTGGGATAGAACTGTGCGCGGGCCGCTTCCACCCCAGCCTGTGTCGACTCCACCCGCAGGCGTTGCGCGACCAGGTCGGCTCGCCGACCGATCAGATCAGCAGGCAGACTGCTGGGCAGTCCCTCTCCGCGCACGGCAAAGAGCGGCGGCAGCAGGTCACCCAAGGCGTTCGGGCCCTGACCACTCCACTCTGCCAGCGCATGTCTTTGACGGGCCACCGCTTCACGAATGCGTTGCTGCTCGGTGCGCGCCTGCGCCAGCACCGATTCGGCTTGACGCTGTTCGACCCGCGTATCCAACCCGGCCTGCACACGCTGCGAGACCAGTTCAAGGCTGGCGGCGCGCTGTCGGACGGCGTCTTCACTCAAGGTCAACAGTTCGCCCAGTCGCGCAAGGCTTACGTAGTGCTGTGCGACCTGAGTAGCGATGAGTACGCGCGCAGCCTGTTCGTCAGCACGCGCTGCATTGCGTTCGCCCAAGGCCGCCTGCACTGATGCGCGCTGTCGACCGAAGAGATCGAGCTCCCAGCTGCCTGCGAATTGCGCCGACGCGTTCACCTGCGTGCTGCCGGCAATCGGGCGCGGATAAATGCTGTGTTCGCTGTAGCGGGTGGCGCCCACATCGGCGTTGAAGCTCAAACGGGGCGACGTCCCGGCAGCGACCGCATCTGCTGCGGACTGTGCTTGTTTAGCCCTTGCCTGGGCGATCCCGACATTCGGTGACTGAGTCAACGCCTGATCGATCAGCGACTCCAGCTCTTTTGAGCCCCAGTCTGCCCACCAGCGAGCTTGCGGCCAGGCAACGGACGCATCCACTGCCCCGGCTTGCACAGGCTCGATCAGACCGCGAGGCGGCGCTTCACGCACAGGCACCGAGCAGGCAATGAGCGCTACCTGTAACCCGACCACGTACATCATGGTCCGGACACGTCGTTGCAACGGCCCAAACGGGCGCTCTGTCATGGTCTGCAGGTTCCTCCCCGCTCGAGTTTACGCCCGCTCTTGGTGCAGTACGGCGATGACAGCCCGGATCATGAAATGCCACTTAGGCTCGAAGGTCCGGTCTGGCTCGAGAGCTTCAGGTACGCTCCATCCATGCATACCATCGACCGCCCCAGTGTCTGCACCCTCGACTGCCCGGACACCTGCAGCCTCACCGTGAGCGTGCAGGCTGATCGCATCGTGAGAGTGCGCGGATCTCACGCCCTGCCCTATACCGACGGGGTCCTGTGCAGCAAGGTGACCCATCAGACCGCCCAATGGGTACATGGCCCTCAGCGCGTGCTGCATCCGCTCATTCGCACGGGCGCACGCGGCAGCGGCCACTTCAAGCAGGCCAGCTGGTCCGAGGCGCTGGATCTGATCTATGCGCGGGTGAGCGATGCCATTGCGCAGTATGGTGCTCAGAGCGTCATGCCGCTCAATTACGCTGGACCGCACGGCATCCTGGCGGGCGACAGCATGTCGATGCGCTTTTTCCACAAGCTGGGAGCCACCCAGCTCTACCGGGGCGCGATGTGCGGTGCGGTACGCCGTGAAGCCTGGGTTGGCACCTACGGAGCCGTGCCTGGCATCGGCCCGGAAGCCGCCAGTGGCGCGCAGTTGAATGTGGTCTGGGGCAACAATGCCACGGTCACCAATCTGCATCTGGTACGCCAGATCGCAACCGCCCGGCGTGCAGGCGGCAAATTGGCGGTGGTGGATCCACTTCGTACCAAAATTGCGGAGCTGGCCGATCTGCACCTCGCGCCGCTTCCTGGAACAGACGTGGTGCTTGGTTTTGCGTTGGCCTGCGAACTCGAGGCCTTAGGCGCCCATCATGCTGCCTTCATCAACGCGCATGTGCTGGGCTATGACGACTACATGCAGATCGCGCGTCAATGGCCTGTTGACCGTGCGGCACAGACGTGTGGCGTACCTGCCCAAGACATCCGGACGCTCGCCCGGTGGATGGCTGATTCGGCACCGCTCGTGCTGGCCCCGGGCAATGGCTTGGAGCGCGGGCGCAATGGCGGCAGCGGCATTCGTGCGGTCATTGCCCTGCCCGCACTCCTGGGCAAATTCGACGCCCGCAATGGCATTGTGCTGGGCGCAGGCAATGCATTTCCGCGCACCCCCGCCCGGCTGACTCGCCCAGATCTGCTGCCTGCAGACACCCGCACGCTCAATATTCTGGATGCAGGCAAGCATCTGGCTGAAGATGCACTCGATCCGCCGATCCGAGCGGTGTTCATCTACAACCACAACCCGCTGGTGGTGCACCCCGATCAGAATCGTCTGCGCCGGGGCCTTGCACGTGAAGAAATCTTCACCTGCGGCATCGAGATGTCGATGACCGAGAGCATGCAGTACTGCGATGTTGTGCTGCCGGCAGCCAGCGCATTCGAATGCGCCGACCTGTATGCGGCTTACGGTCAGCATTGGCTTCAGCGCGCTGACGCGGTCATCCCGCCTTTGGCAGAGGCCTTGCCCAACACCGAGATCTTTCGGAAGCTTGCCGCGCGTTTCAACTTTCAAGACGACTGCTTCATCGACTCAGATGCCGAGTTAATGGATGCTGCACTGGATGCCACGCATCCAAGGCTGCAAGGCCACAGACCGAGTCAATTGCCCACCGATCGGGCGCTGCGGATGAGTGCTCCGAACGGAGACCCTCTGGCACTCTTTGCCAATCTGCAACCCGGTACGCCCAGCGGGAAAATCGAGTTGATCTCGGAGACTCTGGCACAGCGCTGGGGAGCCGATCAGCGTGTGCCGCATTTCACCCCGCCCTCGCAGCAAGACGGCCTGGCGCTGATTTCGCCGGCGTCGGACAAGCGAATCTCATCCACCTTGCTTGGCGAAGGGGGATTGCCCTCGCAAGCTCCCGCCCTGCTGATGCATCCTCACGATGCGCAGGCTCGCGGCCTGGAAGGCGTCGCTCTTGTGCGAGTCTTCAATGCACTCGGCGAGGTGATCCTGCCACTTGAAATCACACGCGCCGTCCCGCCTGGCGTGGTCTCATCCGAAAAAGGCGCCTGGCTGGCCACCAGCACAACCGGCCAGACCATCAGCGCCTTGGTGAGCGCCGATGCGCGGGCAGACCTGGCGGAAGGCGCCTGCTACAACGACACACGTGTGGAAGTGCAGGCCGCATAGCCCGCTGACCGCACGAGGCCGGATCGGTCAGCGCCCACCCGCTTTCATACGCTGCGCCATGTCTTCCGGTCGTCCGTAGGGACGTGTGCGCTCATGCTCCAATGCCTGGCGGCGGGTGCGCTCTTCGCGATCTGCCATCAAGGCCTTCACGATCCGATTGGTGCCACGTGAATTGGCCAGAATCTCGATGGCCAAGGCCCGCACCTTCGCATCGAGCTGATCGTCGGCTACACAATGATCGACCAGCCCAATCCGCGCGGCCTCGGCCCCACTCAGCCTGCGGCTGGTGAACATCAACTCCTTGGCCACCGAGCGGCCCACCCGCTCAGGCAGCCGCACAGACATGCCCCAAACCGGCACCAGGCCCCACTGTCCATGGGTATCGCCCAGGCGTGTCGACTCCGCAGCCACCAGCAGATCACAGCCTAACGCCAGTTCCAACCCGCCCGTGAAGCAGTGACCATGAATGCGCGCGATGGTCGGCTTGGGCAGTGCTTCCAGTGCGTCGATGGTTTCCGGCTCGAAGTACGGACTGGGCGCGGGTTCATGCGACGCAATCGCATCCAGGTCGTGGCCTGCGCAAAATGAGCGCCCGGCACCTTCGAGCACAACGCATCCAACTGAAGCATCTGAAGCAATCGCGTCGAGATGCGCGCGCAATTGAATAAAGACGCCCGGCGTCAGGGCATTCAGCTTGGCGGGACGGTTCAAGGTCAAGGTGGCCAGACCATCGCGGTCGGTACGCATCACGAGTGGCTCGGACATGGCAGGTCTCCTGGAGGCGGGACCGTTCAGTGTCGGCGCAATTCGATCCGTGTGTCGAACGAAGCGGGTCGAAAATGAGTCGTGTGCCACGTGCCGACCGATCGATTCAAGCGATCCCGATGCGCGATGCGTTTGACCCTCCGACGGCTTGTCGGCAAAAATGGGCCCGCGCCAAAAGACCTCCACAACAAGATACGCAACGAGAGACCATGCCTCAGACCGCTGCATCAAGGCCATTTAGCCATCTCGGATTCATCGGCACAGGGGTCATGGGTGAGCCCATTTGCCGAAACCTGGTCCGCAAGGTTCGCTTGCCGACCATCGCCTTTGATCTGGATGCCACTGCGCTGGCGCGACTGCGCGCCGATGGCGTTCAAACCGCCGCAAGCATCGCCGAGGTGGCCCAGCAGGCCGACCTGATCTTTCTGTCCATGCCGTCGGGCGAAATCGTCCACCAACTCGCCTATCAGCCAGGCGGGCTGATCGCAGGTGCACGCAGCGGACAGGTCATCGTCGATCTGGGCACCTCGCCGGTCGACACCACGCGAGCACTGGCGCGCGCTTTTGGCGAACTCGGTGTGGCCTTTGTGGATGCGCCGGTGGCGCGCACCCGCGCTGCGGCAGAGGCCGGCACGCTGTCGGTCATGGTGGGCGCAGAACCTGATCTTTTCGAGCGGATCAAGCCCTTGATCGCCACCTTCGCCACAGAGATCACCCGGTGCGGCGGCATTGGTTGCGGTCAGGTCGTGAAAATCCTGAACAACATGGTGCTCTTCGAAACCGTCATGGCACTGAGCGAGGCACGCAGCATCGGGCTGAAGGCCGGCGTCGACCCGACCTTGCTCTTCGACACGCTCTCAAAGGGATCGGCCGACAGCTTCGCGTTGCGCAATCACGGCATGAAGGCCATGCTGCCGCAAGACTTTCCTGAGCGCGCGTTTTCCGTGCAATACGCGCGCAAGGACCTGACTTACGCGCTGGCGCTTGCCCGCGAAACCGGTGTATCAGCGCAAGGCGCGCAACTGGTGGATGCGCTTTTTGAGCGCGCCATCGCGCGCGGCTGGGGCGACCAGTACCATCCGGTCATCAGCCGCTTGCTCGAAGCGGCCAACGACCAACAGGGTTAAGAGGACATCGCATGTCTGCATCACCTGACACCTATGAGGTGTACGCCATTCGCTACGCACAGATGAAAGAGCGCACCCGACGCGACAACTTCATCGTGCCGATCGATCCGCATGACGGTCCCATGCCGATGGACTATTTCGTGTGGCTCCTGAAATCGAAGACACGCACGATTCTTGTTGACACTGGGTTCAGTGCCGAAACCGCACGCATCCGCCAGCGCGAATTACTGCGCTGCCCGATCGAAGCACTTAGTGTCCTTGGGGTTGCGCCTGAATCGGTGCAGGACGTAGTGCTGACCCATCTGCACTACGATCATGCGGGCAATCTGCCCAAGCTGCCTCAGGCCCGGTTCCATGTGCAAGACGCTGAGATGGATTACGCGACTGGGCGCTGCATGTGCCATGGCCAACTGCGCCACGCCTATTCGGTGGAGGATGTGGTGGAACTGGTGCGCAAGGTCTATGCCGACCGCGTGGTGTTTCATGCAGGCGATGCGGTGCTGGCACCTGGCGTTGAACTGATGCACATCGGCGGGCACACGAAAGGTCTGCAGTCGGTACGGGTGCACACAGACCGGGGCTGGGTGGTCCTCACCTCAGACGCCAGCCATTACTACGAAAACATGGTCGAAGAGCGGCCGTTTCCCATCGTCTTCAATGTGGCCGACATGCTTGCAGGGCACCGCCGGCTGATGCAGGCGGCCGATTCACCAGCGCATATCGTGCCCGGGCACGACCCGGAGGTCCTCGCCCGCTACCCGCGGCTTGCGGGCGACGCGATCGGCATCGCCTGTCTGCATCAGTCGCCCCATTGACTTCCGCAGAGCAGGCCAAGGCCAACCGGGTCGGCATCCTGTGGATGGTGCTGGCGATGACCGCCTTCATCGCCAACGACGCGATGATCAAGGCCATCGGTGCCCGGCTGCCGGCCGCGCAGATCATCGTGGTGCGGGGGGTGATGGCAATCAGCCTGATCTGCCTGGTGGCATGGCGGATGGGGGCGCTACCGCGCATTCGTGATGTGGTGCGGCCCTGGGTCATTTTGCGTGCAGTCTGCGAAGGCCTGGGCACGTTCTTGTACCTCGCCGCGCTGTTTCGTCTGCCCCTGGGCAATGTGACCGCCATCAACCAGTCGTCTCCACTGTTCATTGCAGTACTTGCCATGATCTTTCTGAAGGAGCGGGTCGATACCGGCCGCTGGGTGGCGATCAGCCTGGGATTTGCGGGTGTGCTTGCAGTGATCCAGCCGCGTCTGGACGGGTTCAACCTGTATGCCTGGATGACGCTGCTGGCCACGCTCATTTACGCCTGCCGTGATCTTTTGACCCGCAAGGTGCCTGCCGCAACACCCTCCATTCTGGTCACACTTACCACGGCTGCAGTGGTCTGGCTGATGGCCTGCGGCGTGCTCGCGGTGGAAGGATGGACGCCCATGCAGACACGCGACGTTGGCTTGCTGGGCATCGCGGCGGTCTTTCTGTCGACCGGCTATTACGCCAGCATCGCCGCCATGCGCCAGGGCGAGATGTCCGTCGTGGCCCCGTTTCGCTATGTCGGTCTGTTCTGGGCCGTACTGATCGGCTGGGTGGTCTGGGGCGATCTGCCCAATGCCTGGGGCTGGTGCGGTATCGCCCTGCTGATTGCAGCCGGGGTCTACATGATTCGCCAGCAACGCACGCCGCGCCGCGGCTGAGTGCAGTCAGTCCGAGAGGTTCGATAGCGCAGCGATACACGCTTCGCGCACGGCCCAGGCGTCGATCGACGAGACCCCCACACGCTCGGCCCACCGACCGAGGGCCTGTTGGTGCAGCGTGCGCTTGCGTGCCGAGGCCGACTCAGGCAGCAAGAAGTGCTCCTCGATCAGCGCCTGGAACGGTGACTCGATCCCACGCGGCAGGCCGGTAAAGTCCCAGCGCTGATGATCGACCGTCAGGTAACAATGGGCTTCAGGGATGGAGGTGTAGCCGGCGGCCCGCAGCGCAGCGCCCACGCCAGGCGTATTCGCTTCGGTCATTTCATAGACGCCCACCGTGAGCACCACCTCAGGATGGCCACACTCCTGTGCAACCGTGGCCAGGAGCTGATGCTTGCTGCTACAGGTGCCTCGACCTTCACGCAAGACAGCGAGCGGATCATCCGGCCAGGTCGTGCGTGCATAGGGCAACTGACGCACATGAGCAGCCAAGGCTTCAAAGGTGCGAAACCCCATGCCCAGAATAGCCGCACCCATTGGCGAGCCGGGGCGCAGCGGTTGCAGGGCGAAGGTGAAGGGATTGAAATAACTCACGGGTAACTCATGGGCCGCTCGCGGTCGAGCGTACGCTTGAGCCTGCCGGCTGGCAATGCTGGCATCGGAATCGTCGCTGCTGTGCCCGCATATCCAGCCAGCGCCGGTCGAAACGCCGGCTTGCCCGATGCCTGCCGTACAGTCCATAGTCAACTTGGCGCCGCATGCAACAGGTCTCGCTCACAAGACCAATCCATGCACATGGCACACCTTGCATTCAAATGAGGAGACACCCATGCACTACGAAGACGTGCTGTACCAGGTAGACGACGGCATTGCGGTCGTGACATTGAACCGACCCGACAAGCTCAACGCCTGGCGCGCAGAGATGGACCGCGATGTCCGAGCTGCGATGCGCGAGGCTTCGAGCGACCCCAACGTGCGGGTGATCGTGCTGACGGGCGCCGGACGCGGCTTTTGCGCCGGCGCCGACATGAACAACCTGCAGACCCTGGCGGGCAGCAGCGATGGTCAGTCGCCACGCCCCGCGCAAGCGCCCGCCGAGCCCTTTGACCCGAAGGCCAACGACAATTTCAACCGCAGGTACTCCTGGTTTCCTGCGGTGCCGCGTCCGATCATTGCCGCCATCAACGGGCCCTGTGCCGGGCTCGGTCTGATCATGTCGCTCTATGCCGACATGCGCTTTGCTTCAGACAAGGCGGTGTTCACCACGGCATTCGCGCGGCGCGGGCTGATCGCCGAGCACGGGATTTCATGGCTCTTGCCGCGCCTGGTGGGCATGGCCCACGCTGCTGACTTACTCTATTCGGCGCGTACCGTTCGTGCGCCCGAAGCGCTGGCCATGGGCCTGGTCACCCGCGTCATTGAACACGAGCAGTTCATGACCGAGGTCATGAACTACGCGCGGATGCTGGCGACCGAAGTATCGCCGCGATCGATGCGCGAAATGAAGCGCGAGATGTGGCACGCACAGTTCCAATCCCTGGGCCAAGCCATTGATGAAGCCAACGGTGATATGGCCGGCAGCTTCCAGTCGGAAGACTTCAAGGAGGGCGTAGCGCACTTTGTGGAGAAGCGCCCCGCGCGGTTCACCGGGCGCTGAGAATCAAGGGCTGAGGCGGGAGCCAGGTGATGAGCCGAACCTGAAAGGGGTTCGGCTCGGGCAACCTCATGCAGCGTCGAGTTCAGCAAACGCGCGCAGCTTGTCCTGGGCCTGAGGCAACTGGCTGAGCGTGGCCTCGATGGCTGCTCGCGTCTGGGCACGGTTGTGCTCGAGCGTGTCCACCGAATGCCAACGTACAAAACCCTCCCACAACGGATCGAGCAGCATCTTTCCAGGCAGGCTGCGGCCATCCAAGGTCCGGAACGTGAAGCTACGCAGTTCCGACAACGCAGTCTGCAGATAGGCCACATGGATCTGTTCGTCGGCCCGGATGCGCTCGACCATGACCGCCGCCTGCTCGGCAGCCTGCGGGCGATCACCGAATGATTCCGGATCGCGCATCACCTGCAGACAGAAGCTGAAAAAGGATTCGGCGCGAATTTCGATCATTAGCACATTCATCATCATGACGATGAGTGCCTCAAAAGGCGCATCGATCATCGGCAGCAGGCGTCCGGTCTGCGGGCGGGCCAACGAGGGCGGCACTTCCGGCATCGGATAGGCGTCTTTCCCGAACAGCAGATCACGCACGGCAAACCACATCGTGTCGTGGCCGCCCACGCCCGATTCGGGCACCCCACCCTCATCAAATCCATGCGCCTTGAGCAAACCCTTGCCCAGATGGCCAACCGTGGTCGAAGTCAGATCCTCTTCGATGATCGATTGAAAATCCGGGGCAACGATCTGCGCGAGCATCCGGCCTCGAGCCTCCACGACACCGGTCACGGTCAGCGCGTTCCACAAGGTCTGTCCGCAACCCCACTTCAGCAGCAGCCGCTGCTGAGCCACACTCGGGAAATTGCCCATCGCCAACAAGGAGCGGGAGGCATCAATCAGTGGCCATCCGCGGCCCACCAGTGCCTCCTGCCATGCGCGCACCGCAGGCCAGCGCACCAGCGTGCGCGGGGACTGATACTCCCCGGCCGCATCGAAGCCACCATGCAAGCGGTGCCCGACGGCCTCGAGCGGGCGACTGTACCGATGGTCTGCCATCAGATCGGGTTCGGTATAAATCAACGGTGCGCCCATGGCTCACTTCCCATCGCAGAAAAAACAGGTGATTCGGACAAGAATCCAGCCACTATAAGGCAAGCAAGACGACACGCTCGGGTCTGCATCCATACGCCTGCGCTCGAGCGCCTGGACCGATTGCAGTATTGTCCTTCCGGATCGCACCTACACGGAGACACGCAACATGCGGCACATCGGATTGATCGGAGTCGGTCTCATGGGGCATGGCATTGCCACCAACCTGCTCAAGCACGGGCATCGTCTGATGCTGCTTGAACATCCTGGCAATCAGCCGCTGGATGCACTGATCAGCCAGGGCGCAACGACCGCCCCTACACCCCGCGCCTTAGCAGATCAGGTCGATTGCATCGTACTGTGCGTCACAGGCTCGCCTGAAGTGGAGGCCGTCCTGAACGCATCCGACGGGGTGCTGGATGGTTTGCGGCCAGGCACCGTCATCATCGACTGCTCCACCGCTGTGCCCTCCTCCACAGTCAAGGTGGCCGCGCAGATCGCAGCACGCGGCGGACTGTTCCTCGATGCACCCATGACCCGCACCCCGAAAGAGGCCGCCGAGGGACGTCTCAATCTGCTGGTGGGCGGCACACCGGCACTCTTTGAGCAGTGCAGACCACTGCTTGCCTGCTTTGCCGAGAACATCAC
Source organism: Burkholderiales bacterium (assembly GCA_947463885.1). Classification (GTDB taxonomy): domain Bacteria; phylum Pseudomonadota; class Gammaproteobacteria; order Burkholderiales; family Burkholderiaceae_E; genus UBA4615. The sequence goes on along the minus strand of CANHUQ010000013.1, from coordinate 3,269 downwards.
CCATGTGGGCCCCGTCGGCGCGGGCCATCAAATGAAGTTGCTGCACAACTTCGTCTCGTTGGGATCGGTGGCCCTGCTGGCCGAAGCCGCAGCCTGCGCCAGGCGCTCTGGCGTAGAGGCTCAGACCTTCGTGGACGTCCTGTCGGCAGGCGGTGGCTGGGGTGCGGCGCTTGAGCGCCTGAAGCCTTATCTGCTGGGTGATGACGCATCGGGTTTGCGCTTCAGCCTGGGCAACGCGCGCAAAGACCTGAGTTACTACGACACCATGGCCCAGGATGTTCAGGCGCACCACGGGGTCGCGCAAGCCGTTCGCCAGATGCTCGACAACGCTTGCGAACAAGGCCATGCGCAAGCCTTCGTACCCGAGTTGGTCGGCTTGCTCAGCAGGTCATCAATCCGCACGTAGCCACTCAGCGCTTCAAAGATCAGACCTGCATGAGCTCGCCGGTGTACTACACGACCTTACGATTGCCATTCAAGGAGACAGCATGGCATTCATGACCGCCCGTGCGGCGCAACGCCGGGGCGCTGCGCCGGCCCTGATCGACGAGCATGGCGCGATCGATTGGCCAACGCTCGATCGGCGCATCAATCGCATGATCCGCGCCCTGCGTGCGAGCGGCCTGAAGGCGGGTGATCGCATCGTGCTGTTTGCCGGCAATTCCAGTGCAGTGTTCGAACTAATGATCGCAGCCGGTCATGCGGGGATCACCTATGTCCCCGTGAACTGGCACTTCACCGCAGACGAACTCGCCCATGTGATGCAGGACTCGGAGGCCTGTGGCGTGTTCACCGACACACGCTACGTCGATGTGGTACGCCAGGCGCTGCTTCAGGTCCCTGAGGCAGCGTCCCACCTCAAAGTTTGCGCCAACATTCCTGGGAGCGATGGCGGTTCGTCAGGCTTTCAGGACTACGAGGATTGGATCGCCAGCCAAACCGATGATTCCGAGCCTGCAGATCAGCAGGCTGGTGGGCCCATGTTCTACACCTCGGGCACAACCGGACGTCCAAAGGGTGTGGTGCGTGATTCCGGCCGCCCACCTCCCATTGAATCGCTTCACAGCATGGCCCAAGGCCTCACCACTTCACTGCAATTGCCCGCTGACGGCACCACGCTGCTGGCGGGTCCGTACTACCACTCCGCGCAATGGGCGTTCGGCTTCCAGCCGATGATGGCCGGCGCGACGGTGGTCATGACACATCGGTTCGATGCCCAGCAAACACTCGAGCTGATTGATCGGTACCACGTGAGCAATGTGCATCTGGTGCCCACGCAATTCATTCGTCTCCTGCGGGTGCCCGCCAAGGCGAAAGCGCGCTTCAGCGGCGCTTCCCTCAGAAAGGTATGGCACGGTGCCGCGCCGTGCCCTGAGCAGGTCAAGCGCGACATGATTGCGTGGTGGGGCCCCTGCATCCATGAGTACTACGGCTCCACAGAAGGCTCGGTGGTCACTGGCATTGCGTCGGAGCAGTGGCTCGAACGGCCCGCGTCAGTGGGTCAGGCCACTTTCCAGACCGATGTGATCATCCTGCGCGACGACGGCACCCAAGCCGCCGCCGGCGAGCACGGTACGATTTACCTGCGCAACCGACGCGGAATCGGCCTCAGTTACCACAAAGACCCCGCCAAGACCGCGGCTGCACACGCGGGCCAGGGCCTGTTCACCACCGGTGACGTCGGCTGGATGGATGCCGAGGGCTTCCTGTTTCTGACCGACCGCAAGATCGACATGATCATCTCCGGCGGGGTGAACATTTATCCGGCTGAGATTGAAGCAGTGCTGGCCAGCCACCCTGCCGTCCATGACGCGGCAGTGATTGGCGTGCCGGATACGGAATTTGGCGAAGCAGTCAAGGCCATCGTGCAGGTGTCTGCTGAGTACCGCCCCAGAGACCCCGATGCGGGCCTCGCGCTCACGCAGGCTCTCATCGATCATTGCCGCCAAGCTCTTGCCGGCTACAAGGTGCCCCGCAGCATCGAGTACCGCGACGACATGCCTCGCACCGAGACCGGCAAGCTACAAAAACGTCTGTTGAGGGACCCGTACTGGCAAGGAGTGGCCCGCAGCATTTGAAGACTGGCTCGTCCCCTTCAACCGATCAGGACAAGGCCACCTCATAGCCGCGCCGGGTGGCAGGCCGCGACATCATATCTGTGTACCACCGCTGTACGCTGGGGAACTCCGCCAGATCCACCTTGTGACGCTCATGACGCCAAGCCCAACCAAGAATGGCGAAATCAGCGATGGAGACTTCATCGGCGAAATACGCATGACCCGCCAGATGCTTGTCCATCACGCCGTATAAGCGACGCGTTTCCTTGCTGTAGCGCTCCAGGCCATAGCGCTGATCCTGCGGATCTTTCACACCCAGAAAGTGATGCACCTGGCCAGGCATGGGGCCGAAACCACCCATCTGCCACATCAGCCATTCAAGTGCGGCCACCTGCCGACGCGCATCTTTCGGCAAAAAGCGTCCGGTCTTGTTGGCGAGGTAAAGCAAAATGGCGCCCGATTCAAAAACGCTGATCGGCGACCCATCCGGGCCCTGGGGATCCACAATGGCCGGGATCCTGTTGTTGGGGCTGATTTTCAGGAATGCCTCAGCGAATTGATCGCCACGGCCGATGTCCACTGGCCGAACGGTATAGGGCAATGCCATTTCCTCGAGGGCTGCACTGATTTTGCGGCCGTTCGGGGTATTCCAGGTGAAGAACTCGATGCTCATGGATCAACTCCGAAAGCATCGAGTTTAGTGCAGGCAGGCGCCTAGACAACTCTCAGAGCGTGCGTCGCTTGAGACCACCGGCTCCAAGCAACACCATGCTCAGTCCGATCAGACTCAAGGTCCCCGGCTCCGGGACATTCACTTCGCTGCGCAACTTGACCTGAGCTTGCAGGATCGCCGTATTTGTTGCGTTCTCAAGGGTCAGAAATTCATTCTTCACCGGATCATTTCCAAGCTTGAATCCAATGACATCGATTGTGTAAATGTCTGATCCGACCGTGAATGTCTGCGACGTGGTATTGAAAGCTGTCGTGACCCGATCCGCGCATCCGTTGACGTTAATGCCTTGATTGTTAGCACCGCCGTACGCGCAGGGATTGGCACCATTGGATGTTTCGTCATGGAAGAAGTCGTAGACGAAATTGAATAGCCCTTGACTGGCGCTATCAATCAACAGCTCAGTCCCCACTGTCAGTCGGATTGAGTTGATCGAATCGAACACGGGTCGATTGAAGTGCGTAAACGTGCCCAAGTCGAAG
>CANHUQ010000012.1 GCA_947463885.1 Burkholderiales bacterium | reverse complement strand
GCGCCCATGGTGCAGAAATCGGTGCGGCTCATGACCGCGCCCAGCACCGCGCTGATCAGAAAGACCGAGCCGATGACGATGTGAGTCAGTTGGATCACTTCTGGTGGCGTCATGGGCGTCAGGCCTGTTGGTCCATCAGGCGCGTCAGACCTGCGCTGCGGGGACAGCAGCGAGCTGACACGGCTAAGCCGTATCAGCGTTTGGTGGGTGGTTTGGCGGCGGGTGCGGCAGGCGCTGTGGGCGCCGTTGGCGGGCTCGGCTGCGTGACTGCCGGGGCCGGGGCAGACGGCTGTGCCGGCGGCGGTGTCGGTGCGGCGGCGGTGTTCAGGGCGGCCAGTCGCTCGCGCGCGCTGGCTGCGGCCGGGCTGTCCGGGTACTGCTGATTCAGCGTGCGATACGTGTCGGCTGCTGCCTTGCGATCACCCAGATCAGCCTGGCACGTCCCGATGATCAGCAAGGCCTCTGGCACACGCGCATGCTCAGGATATTTCTGGACATAGCCTTGCAGCGTGGTCAGTGCGCCTCGATTGTCTTTTTGCGCGTATTGACTGCTGCCAAGCCAATACGCCGTGAGCGCGCCATACGGGCTTTGCGGATACGCCCCCTGGAATTGCTGAAACGCGGTTTGCGCAGCCCGGAAATCCCCCGAGCGAAAGATGCCCAGCGCAGCCTCGTAGGCGCGTCGCTCGGCAATGTCCACGTTCACTTGCCGCCCGTCGATGGTGACTGGGACCGGCTCAAAACGTTTGATGCGGGCATCCAGCTCGGTGGCCAGTTCGCGCTGGCGGCGCTGGGTCTGCGCGATGTCGTTGGTCTGTACTTCGAGGGTGCCGCGCAGCGTGGCCAGATCCTGGCGGGTCGCGTCGATCTGATTTTGCAGCTCAAGCTGGCCCCTGGCCGCCTGCTCGAGACGCTCGAGACGCAACTGCATCTCGTCCAGGCGTTGCGTGACGGTTTTTTGCCATGCCTCGGACTGCGTGCGCAGATCGAAGAGCGCGCGGCGTGCTTCGGTGTCGGAAAAGATCTGCCCCTGAGCCGAGATCGGCGCAAAGACGGCCATCAGGAGCACCAGCGGCGCACCGAGCATGCGCGCCCAACGCGGCTGCGCCTTGCGGAAGGCTGTGTTCAACGACATGAGGGTGCCTTACTGGTACACGATGTCAGCGCGGCGGTTTTCCGCCAGCGAGGTGTCGTCAGCGCCGGTCGCTTTGGGCTTTTCTTCACCCAGACTCACCGCTTCGAGTTGCGCCTCGCCCACGCCCAGTGAGGTCAATGCACGGCGAACGGCTTCGGCGCGTTTTTGACCCAGTGCAATGTTGTATTCGCGGCTGCCCCGTTCATCGGTATTGCCTTGAATGATGACCTTGCGCGACTTGTTGGCCAGCAAGTACCGCGAATGGGTCTCGATGACCGAACGGTACTCATCGCGGATGGTGAAGCTGTCGAAATCGAAGTAGACGCTGCGCTTGGACAGAGGGTTCTTGGGGTCGTTCCAGGGTTCTTTGCTCGCCGCATCGAGCGTGACCTGAGCAATCGGACGCTCACTGCCGAGCCCCGTGCCACTGGCGCCAGGGGTCTGGCCGCTGCGTGCGTTGATCTCGGCGCCGGTGCCGGCGCCCTCAGCAGGCGGGTCTTCCAGTTTGATGGAAGAACTGCACGCCGCCATCCCGATGCACACGGCCAGCGCTGCAGTGCGGGCGCCCCATCGCGCAAGCGCGCGTGGGCTTGTGCATAGAGAGGTCAGCATGGTGACGCGAGTGACTCGGATCAGTTTCATGTGCGGCTCCATAGGGTGCCAGTACAAGGACAAAGTGAAGTGGGAGGGTTCATCCGGAGGCAGGGCTGTTCGCGGTGCAGGTCCTTGGGCAGGTGTTTCACTTGCCAAAGGGCCCCCAGGCCGGTTCGCGGATATCGCCCAGCGATGAGGTCAGGCGTTGGCGAATGCGGCCATCAATGGATGCGGCCATGAGCGTTTCGCGTCCACGTGAACGTGTGGAGTACATGACCCACTGGCCATTGGGCGAAAAGCTGGGAGCTTCTTCCTGCCCGCCATCGGTGAGGATGGATTCAGTGCCGCCCGCCAGATCCTTGATCGCAACGAAATAGCGCCCATCACGACGCGTGAGAAATGCGAGCAGCCGCCCATCAGGGCTGATGCGAGGGCTGGTGTTGTAGCCGGAACCGAAGGTGACGCGCGATGCATCGCCCCCTGCAGCCGGCATGCGATAGATCTGCGGTGAGCCCCCGCGATCTGAAGTGAAAAACAGCAGGCGACCATCGGGAGAAAACACGGGTTCGGTGTCGATGGCGTTTGAGCGCGTCAACCGACGGGGCTGACCGGATCCGGTGGCATCGACCTGATAGATCTGCGACACGCCGTCAACAGTGAGCGCTACGGCAAGGGAGCGGCCATCGGGTGACCAGGCCGGTGCGCTGTTGCTGCCCTTGAAGTTGGCGACCGCCTGCCGTTGCCCCGTGGCTAGCGTATGCACGTACACCACCGGCTTTTGTGCTTCAAAGGACACGTAAGCCACCCGGGCGCCATCGGGTGACCAACTGGGCGAGATGATCGGCTCAGGCGAGACCAGGGGCGACTGTGCATTTTCGCCGTCCCAATCGGAAATATTCAGGCGATAGCGGTTGCCCTGCTTGGTGACATAGGCAATGCGGGTTGCGAATATTCCGCGCTCGCCGGTCAGCTTGAAATAAATGGCGTCTGCGATGCGGTGTGCCGCCAGCCGCAGATCGGGTTCGGTGGCCAGCACCGATTCACCCATGATCTCAGACCCTTTGACCACGTCGTGCAGGCGATAGCGGATCTCGTAGCGACCGTCTGCCTGGCGTGCAATGGAGCCGGCCACAAATGCATCGGCACCACGGTTGCGAAGACCCGGATAGTCGGCCGGTGCAGACTCGGACGCCGGCTGAGAAAAATCGACCATGCGAAATGCGCCGATCCGAGACAGGTCGCTGCGGATGATGGCTGCGATATCGGTTACCGACCGATCGGTGCCTGAGAAACTGGCGACGGCGATCGGCAACTGTGTGGCGCCGACCCCGGAGACATCGATGCGCAGTTGCGCCTGTGCGCCAGGCAGCCAGAGCGCAAACCAGGCGAGCAGCAGGCTCCAGGTGGTCAACCGCCTGCTGACGTGCCCGCACAGACTGGCTGGCAGGGCCGTGGCATGGATCCAGAAGGAGGGGGCTGACCGTTTCATGATCGGCGGATTATATCGGCAGGGGCAGCGGTGACTTCAGGGTCTGGGGCCTTGCCGCAGCAGTGGGGCAGTATTCAGCGTGCATCGCGCGGAACCAGCGACACTTCGAGCTCAGACTTGCAGATGCCATCGGCTGGGCGAGGGAAGGGATCGGTGCGTTGGATGCCTCGCTCGGCCGCCTGATCCCAGGATGGCACGCCGCTGGATCGGCGCAATCGCACCCCTGCCAGGCCGCAGTCAGGCCGCAATTGCACCTGGAACACAGCGCGAGGGTTGCCCTCCAGATCGGCGGGCATCTGAAACACGATATTTCTGCGAATGGCTGCCGCCGCCCGTGCGCCATAGCCCGGATCGGCTGGCCCGCCTGTCGGGCCGCTGCGTGCGGGCGCCTCGGTGCTTGAGCTGGCGGCACCGGCCTGTTGCTGCATGCGCCGAATATCCTCGGCACGACGGGTCTCGGCGGCCTGCGCTTCCCTGCGCTCGGATTCTTCGCGTCGCTCGCGCTCCTCGGATGCTTTGCGCTCTGCAGCCTTGCGTTCGGCCTCCTTGCGCTCGCTGTCTTTGCGTTCCGCCGCTTTCTGATCGGCTTCCTTGCGTTCAGCCTCGCGCTTGAGTTGCTCGTCCTTGCGTCGCTTATCTTCGGCCTGCTTGCGCTCAGCTTCCTTGCGTGCTCGCTCGGCCTTGATGTCGGGCGACTCCGCAGGTGCAGACTTGGGTTCCGGTTTAGCTTGCGGTCTGGGTTCAGGCTTAGGCTCGGGCCTGGGTTCGGGCTTAGGTTCGGACTTAGGGACAGGCTTCGGGAGGGGCCGGGGCTCAGGCTTGGGCTGCGCGGGAGCGTCTGGTGGCGGGGCGGGGTTTGGTTCAGGCGTGGGCTGCGCCTGCGCCTTGGGTGCAGCGACCGGCGCCGGCACCCACAATTCAGCCTGAACCGGTTCTTCTCGCTTGGTCTGCCAGTTCAGCCCTACAAACAGCAGCCCCAGCAGCAGGCCATGGACCAGCAGGGCGAGCAGGATGGCGCGACGACGCCCGTGAGCCGTTCGCACCGGCAGGCGCCGATGCGGGCGGTCATCGTGAGGCGGTGAGGGCTGGGCAGGCCGATTCAACTGCCTGGGCCCTTGACCATCAGTCCGACGCGGCCCGCGCCGGCTGCACGCGCCGCGCTCATGATCTCAACGACTTCGCCGTAGGGAATCTTGTTGTCGGCGGCAATCAGCACCGACAGGCTGGACGGATCGCCTAGCCCGCGCAACGCCGCAGCAAGATCGCGCCGACTCACGGTGCGATCAACGGCTTGAGGCATGTTGCGCGTCACCATACGCAATTCGCCCCCAGCCGCCATGCGGATTTCCACCAGTGCATCAGGCGTGGCGCTGCTTTGCCCCGCGGTGGGCAGCTCGATCTGACCCGGGGGTGCCAGAGGCGCGGTCACCATGAAGATCACCAGCAGTACGAGCATGACGTCGATGTACGGCACGACGTTGATGTCAGCCACCGGTTTGCGGCGACCACCCCTGCGAGAGGAAGACATGCTGGCCATGGGTGCTCCGCAATCAGCGCGACTGGCGCTGCAGGATATTGCTGAATTCTTCGACGAAGGTATCGAAGCGATTCGACAGGCGTTCGATGTCGTAGCTGAAGCGGTTGTAGGCCACCACCGCCGGAATCGCTGCGAACAGGCCGATGGCGGTGGCCACGAGCGCTTCGGCAATGCCGGGTGCCACCGCAGCCAGCGTCGCTTGCTTCACGTTGGCCAGTCCACGAAACGAATTCATGATGCCCCACACCGTGCCGAACAGGCCGATGTAGGGGCTGACCGAACCGGCTGATGCAAGAAATGCCAGCTGTGACTCGAGTTCGTCCATCTCGCGCTGATAACCCGCGCGCATCGCGCGCCGCGCCGCTTCGACCATCGCATGGCGATCGGCGGGGTCCTGCTGCCGAGTCTTGGAAAATTCGCGCATGCCGACCTCGAAAATGCGCGCCAGCGGGCCGTGGTCGCCAGGCTGCGAGACGCTTCGCTCATACAGCGCCTGCAGGTCGCCTCCGCGCCAGAACTCGGCTTCGAAGGTGTCGGTGGCGGCTCGTGCGGCCCGTATCTGGAAGAGCTTGCGAAAGATGACGGTCCATGACGCGATCGAGATGACGAGCAGGCCTGCCATCACCAGCTGCACCAGCAGGCTGGCATTGGCGATCAGAGACAGGATCGACATATTGTCGTGATTCATGAGGATTCCATTGCATTGAGCAGCCAGCGTGGCAAAGCGGCCGGCCTGCCGTCCTGGCGGTTCATGACGGCGACACGCACTGATGCTTCAACGAGCGGGCGAGCGCTTGCGTCGACACGATCTTGCGTCACGGGGCTGGTCTGCCAGACCCGCTGCCCCAGTCGCAGCGAGGCGCCTCGCACCTGATCGACGGTGAGGTCGACGGACAGCAGATCATCCAGGCGCGCCGGCTTGACGTACCGGATTTCGAGTTCACTGACCACGAATTGCAGCCCCTGCTGCGCAGCGAGGTCGATTTGCTGGACGCCCAGCGTGCGTAGCCATTCGGTACGCACGCGTTCCATCCAGCGCAGATAGTTGGCGTGATAGACGATGCCGCCCGCATCGGTGTCTTCGTAATAGACGCGAAAGGTCAGTGCGAAGACACCGGGTGCGCGGGGCGCGTGCGTGTCAGGCGAGGCCGTACGCATGGGGGCGTTACGTGTGTCCAGCCGATCGGATCAGGCTGCGGCCCGGGGCAGCACGGACCACAGACCCGTGAGCACGATCAGCGCCAATCCACAGGCAGCCACTGCCCGCATCGGCGCCTGCCGTTGGAATTCCTCGTGGTCAAACTTTTCGGCGAGCACGGTACCCATCACAAAGCCACCGATCAGGCCGCCGATGTGCGCGGCGTTGTCGATGAATCCGACGACGAATCCCATGAATAGCGAATAGCCGATGAACGCAAACATGGACGAGCGCATCGACTTGACCAGGGCCGGCGGCAGGCGATGCGGTTTGGTCAGGGTGGCTGCGAGCAGACAGCCCACCACGCCGAAAATCGCACCCGAGGCCCCGACCGACACTGACCGGCTTGCCGCAAAAAACAGGCTGGCCATGGATCCGCACAGGCCTGACACCAGGTAGATCAGCAGCAACTGCCAGTTGCCATAGAAGCGCTCGGCCAGCCGACCGGTGTCCCACAGTGCCCACATGTTGAAGGCGAGGTGAATCAGACCGCCATGCAGAAACATGGCGGTCAGCAACCGGACCGGTTCTTCGAGGGTGGCCGGCAGAAAGTTGCCGCCCCAGACCAGCAGTTGGCGGGCATCGGGCGACATGGGCGACATGCCTGAGGCGATGTTCAGCAGCCACACGAGCACACACAAGCCGACGAGCAAGGGCGTGACCCAGGTGCGGGGCGTGGCTTCATGCAGCCGCCTGACGAACTCCTGGTGATCGACCTGCTGGTTCACGTGGATTCCCCTTCATCAAAGAGATCCGGCATGCCCTGCCGCGCGGGGGCCGCAAGGCCGAAATGACGCCATGCCGCAGCGGTCGCAATGCGGCCGCGTGGTGTGCGCTGCAGGTAACCCTGTTGAATCAGATATGGTTCGAGGACGTCTTCGATGGTGTCGCGCTCCTCGCCGATGGCGGCGGCCACGTTATCCAGACCGACCGGTCCCCCTGAAAACTTTTCGATGACCGCACGCAGCAGCCGCCGGTCCATGGTGTCCAGGCCGATCGGATCGACGTCGAGCATCGTGAGGGCGGCGTCAGCAATGGGTGCGGTGATGTGGCCTTGCGCCTTGACTTGCGCATAGTCACGCACGCGCCGCAGCAACCGATTGGCAATGCGTGGCGTGCCGCGTGAACGTTTGGCAATTTCACGCGATCCGGCGTCGTCGATCGGTGCATGCAAGAGCGAGGCAGACCGCGACACGATGTGCGTCAGGTCGTCTACCCCGTAAAACTCGAGCCGCGCCACGATACCGAAGCGATCGCGCAGCGGGTTGGTCAGCATGCCTGCGCGGGTGGTGGCACCCACCAGCGTGAAGGGCTGCAGATCGAGCTTGATGGAACGCGCGGCCGGCCCTTCGCCGATCAGGATGTCGATCTGAAAATCCTCAAGCGCGGGGTACAGGATTTCCTCGACGACCGGGCTCAGCCGATGAATTTCGTCGATGAAGAGGACGTCGTTCTTTTCCAGATTGGTCAGGATGGCTGCCAGATCGCCCGGGCGCTCCAGCACGGGGCCAGAGGTTTGACGCAAATTGACGCCCATCTCTGCCGCAACGATGTGCGCAAGGGTTGTCTTGCCCAGCCCAGGCGGGCCGAACAGCAACAGGTGGTCGAGTGCTTCACCCCGATTGCGGGCTGCGGCCACGAAGATGTCGAGTTGCTCGCGGATACGGGGCTGCCCGACATAGTCGGCCAGTGATTTGGGGCGCAGGGCGCGCTCGACTGCTTCTTCTGCTGGCGAGGTGGGTGCCGGAGCGACCAGGCGGTCGTGTTCGATCATGGTGCGATTCTATCGGAGCCGGTCTGATCGCAACCGACCGACAGACTCAACTGCGGGCCAGCAGCTTGAGTGCTTGCCGGATGCCTTCTGACACCGGGGTGTCGGCGGGCAATTGGCGGGCAGCCTGTGAGGCCTCGCGTTCAGAATAGCCCAGCGCCAGTAGCGCCCGAAGAATGTCGGCGGCGTGGTCGGCTGTGGCGGTCTGCTGACCGCTTGCCTGTTGAGTCGGACCAAGCTTGCCTTTGAGTTCAAGCAGCAGCCGGTCTGCGGTTTTCTTGCCGATGCCCGGGACTTTGACCAGCCGCCCGGGCTCCTGCAGGGCCACAGCCTGGGTCAGGTCGGAGACTGACAGGCCCGAGAGCACCGCCAGCGCCATGCGCGGCCCGATGCCCGAAATGCGGATCAGCTCTCGAAAGGCAGAGCGTTCGGCGTCTGTCAGAAATCCGTACAGCAGCTGAGCGTCCTCGCGCACCACCAGGTGCGTGAGCAGCACGACCCGATCCCCCAAGGCTGGCAGATCGTAGAAGGTGCTCATGGGGACATCCACCTCATAGCCCAGACCGCCGGTGTCGATCAGAACCTGGGGAGGCGTTTTGGCGAGCAGGACGCCGGCGATACGACCGATCATGATGCGATCAGTCTACCGCGACGCACGCGCGCCCCGCGTCGGGCTTGCAACAGGCCTGCGCCCGAGGCGCTCGCCGAGGCGCTGATCGAGGCGGTCAGACGCGATGCATGGGCATGCGATGTAGCGCAGGCCAGCGCATCGGCTGCATCCGTGGAGGGCGTGCCTGGCAGCGCCAGCAGCCGCACCATCATGGCCTGGACCTGCTCCTTGCTTGCGCGCCCGTAGCCCACCACCGATTGCTTGATTTGCAGGGCCGTGTATTCAGCCACCGGCAGTCCGGCCACGGACAACGCGCACAAGGCCGCGCCACGCGCATGCCCCAACAGCAGGGTCGAGGCCGGATTGACGTTCACGAACACCTTTTCGACGGCTGCGCACTGCGGCTGGTATTGGCGGATCACGTCCTGGAGTTGCCCGAAAATCGCTCCCAGTCGGGTGGCCAGTTCGCCATCAGGCACGCGGATGACGCCGCTGGCCACATAGGTCAGGCGATGACCATCGTGTGCATCGATGAGACCGAAGCCTGTGATGCGCAACCCGGGGTCGATGCCCAGAATGCGCACGGGCGCCTTAGGCGTGGGGGTCATGTCAGGCGATTGGCAGGCACTCAATGCCGGAAGTGCCGCACGCCGGTAAAGACCATCGCCACGCCGCGCTCATCGGCTGCCGCAATCACTTCGTCATCGCGCATCGAGCCACCGGGCTGGATGACCGCTGCCGCGCCGGCATCGACCACCACATCCAGTCCGTCACGAAACGGGAAGAACGCATCGGATGCCACGACCGACCCGTTGAGCTCGAGCGAGGCATTAGCAGCCTTGATAGATGCAATGCGTGCGGAGTCGATGCGGCTCATTTGTCCGGCGCCCACGCCCAGCGTACGACCTTCACCGCAAAACACGATGGCATTCGATTTGACGAACTTGGCCACCCGCCATGCGAAGAGCAGATCGTTCAGTTGGGCGGGTGATGGGGCCACGCGAGTGACGACTTTCAATTCACCTGCGTCCAGGTTGCGCTGGTCGGGCGACTGCACGAGCAGGCCACCGCCCACACGCTTCAGATCGAACCGGTTCGACGCCCGGCCCAGCGGGATTTCAAGCAGACGCACATTCTGTTTGGTGGCAAACACGCGGCGCGCCGCCTCATCGAAACCGGGTGCGATCAGGACCTCGACAAACTGGCGCGACACCTGCTCTGCCGTGGCACCGTCCAGCGGCTGATTGAAGGCGATGATGCCGCCGAACGCAGAAGTGGGGTCGGTTGAAAAAGCCTTGGCATAGGCTTGCGCGGCATCGGCTGCGATGGCCACACCACAGGGGTTCGCGTGTTTCACGATCACGCACGCAGGCTCTTCGAAGGTCTTGACGCATTCCCAGGCCGCATCGGCATCGGCAATGTTGTTGTAGGACAGCTCTTTGCCCTGCAGTTGCCGGTAATGCGACAGGGCCCCTGCAGCAGGCTGTGCTTCGCGATAGAACGCGGCGGCCTGATGCGGGTTTTCGCCATAGCGCATGGTTTGGACGCGCTCGAACTGCATGGACAGAGTTTGAGGGTAGGGATCGTGAGCCCCGTCGGGTTGCACACCACCCAGGTAGTTGGCAATGGCGCCGTCATATTGCGCGGTGTGGGCATACACCTTGCGCGCCAGTTCAAAGCGCAGCGCGTCGCCCACGCCGCCCTGGCCGCGAATGTCGGCCAGCACGCGGCTGTAGTCCTGGGGATCGACGATCACCGCAACACCATGATGATTTTTCGCGGCAGCCCGCAGCATGGCCGGGCCCCCGATGTCGATGTTTTCAATCGCCTCCTCCAACGTGCAGCCCGGTCGGGCTACGGTCTGCTGGAAGGGGTACAGATTGACGACCAGCAGATCGATGGTGCCGATGCCATGGCGCTCGAGCGCCTGCATGTGCTCGGGCAGGTCGCGTCGGGCCAGCAGACCACCATGAACTTTCGGATGCAGGGTCTTGACTCGGCCGTCGAGCATCTCGGGAAAGCCGGTGTAGTCGGAGACTTCCGTGACGGCGATGCCGGCTTGCTGCAGCAGTTTGGCGGTGCCGCCGGTTGACAGCAGCGCCACGCCGAGCTCTCGCAATTGCGTGGCGAGCGCAACAACGCCCTCCTTATCCGAGACGCTGATCAGAGCCTGCTTGACGCGATGCATGTGTTTCTCCGAGAGGGCGCTCAGCGCAGCCCGTAGTGCTGCAGCTTTTTGCGCAGCGTGTTGCGGTTGATTCCAAGCATCTCGCTGGCGCGCAGCTGGTTGCCCTGGGCTTGTTTCATGATGACTTCGAGCATCGGCCGTTCGACGGCTGCCAGCACCATGTCATAGATGGCGCTCGGACGGGCGCCGTCGAGGTCGAGAAAGTACTTCTCAAGACTGCGGGTGACGGCTTCGTCAATGGATGGAGGCTTTGTCATCGGCATGGTCGAGGTATGCGTCAAGCAGCATCAGTTGTTCAGTCGGGTGCTCAGAGCGGTTGATGGCGCCGCGCAAACGCCTCAGTTCGTCGTGTTCGATATCGGTGGATACACCGCGCGCGTCACACCAGCCATCCAGATACCAGCCGATGTGTTTGCGTGCGATCCGCGGGCCAGCGTACTCACCATAAAAGGCGTAGTGGTCGACCAGATGTTCGCGCAGCACGCTCGCGATTTCCTGGAGCGCGGGTGGCGCCAGCAGGGTCCCGTGCTCGAGGAAATGCGCAACCTCGCGAAAGATCCAGGGCTTGCCTTGCGCAGCGCGGCCGATCATGACTGCATCTGCGCCCGTGCGGGCCAGCACAAAGGCTGCTTTGGCCGGTGAGTCGATGTCGCCGTTGGCCACCACCGGAATGTCGATCGCCTGCTTCACGGCGGCGATCGTGTCGTACTCGACCTGACCGGTGAACGCGCAGGCGCGGGTGCGTCCATGTATGGTGATGAGCTGAACCCCTGCATGCGCCATCTCACGGGCCAATTGCGGCGCATTGCGGCGAGCCGGGTCCGGGCCGGTGCGCATTTTCACGGTGACAGGCACATCCACGGCTGCGACCACCGCTTCGACGATGCGCAGGGCCAGTGATACATCGCCCATCAGCGCCGAGCCGGCTGACACGTTGCAGACTTTCTTGGCCGGGCATCCCATGTTCAGGTCGATCACCTGGGCACCCCGATCGACGTTAAAGCGCGCAGCCTCGGCCATCATGGTCGGATCGGCGCCCGCCAGCTGCACGGCCAGCGGACCGGGTTCACCATCATGGTTCAGCCGTCTGGAGGTTTTCACCGATGCCCACAAGCGCGGGTTCGAGGCTGCCATTTCAGAGACCGCATAACCCGCGCCCAGATGCCGGCAGAGCCTGCGATAGGGGCGGTCGGTCACGCCTGCCATCGGGGCCACGAAGACGCGATTGGGCAGCGCATGCACGCCCAGTCTGAGCGGTGCCTGCAGCCTGGAATCGGCGCCCACACTGCGTGGCACGATCGGGCTGAAGGCCGCGTCGCAAGTCAGGCCGGTGTCAGTGCCCAGGTTCATTGGGGTGGGGGGGACGGCGCCCGGAATGCGGTGGCCGTCGATTAGCAGATCAGCAGAGGGAGGCGGATTCTAACGAAAATTGACTTGCTGAAAAAGTGGGCATTCCGTTCAGTGACGACGCCCGAACATCAGGCGCTCGGCCAGCGGTCGGCGCAAGGTGGCGGACAGGTCCAGTGCGGCCAGCACACCGGACTGCACAGGTCTCGCCAGAGGCCACGTAAAGCTGCGCGCCATGAGGTCGGTCAGCCGAATGGTTCCGGACCGATCAGCCTGGCGTGCTGCATGCCAGCTCTGTACCGTCCGGTTGATGGCAAAGCCTCGGCGATCGGCAAGCGCCAGCGCATCAGCCAGTTCGAAGGCATCGCGCATCCCAAGGTTCAGGCCCTGGCCCGCAACCGGATGCAGGGATTGGGCTGCATTGCCGATCCAGACTTCGCCCGTCCGATATCCGGTGCGACGCGTGCGTCGGGACAGCGTCACACATGCCAACGGACCCGCGAGCCGCAGCGGCCCCAGCCTGGGGCCGATCTGGGCCTGAAGCGCCTGCTCGATCAGGCTGCGATCGTCTCGCTGGCGCGCCTGCGAGGCCTGGACCTGATCGCACCACACGAGCGACCAGCGGGCGGGCTGGGCCAGCGGAAGCAATGCGAGTGGTCCGTGGGCGGTGAAGCGTTCAAAGGCGACTGCGTGCAGGGCCAGGGGCGCCTGCGCAGCATGGACCTCGCCCAACAGCGCGGCCTGGTCGAACGTGCGGGTCTGCGCGTCGTCGCCGGTGTCGCCTTCGGCATGGACGATGAGGGGCGCTTGAGCGCCGGGCGAATCCGTCGCCTGGTGTGCGCAGGCGGGCTGAGCCCATTGCAAGCCCCTGGCCACCGCGCGCAACGTGTCGAGCAAATCGCCGTAGCGCATGACCCGTCCGAGCGCTGCAGTGCGGACATCATCGGCGTTGATGCGCGTGCGTCCGGCATGACCCAGCATCGAGACCTCGACCTGACGGATCGTGCCGGCCGCAGGCAGTGCAGTGATGCGCTCAAGCAGCTGGCACGTCCCTTCAGAGACGGCCAGCACCCGGCTGGTCAGATGTGCGGGCAATGCTTGCGACCAGGCCGCGACTGCGGGTTCCAGGGCGATGCGCCGGCTGTCGATACCTCGGCGCACCAGAAACAGCGCCAGGGCGAGCCCTACAGGGCCTGCCCCGCGCACCTCGACCCACGCGGCACTCATGCGGCTCGCATCAGCGCCTCGATATCGGTCGCGGTCTTGGGCACGTCCAGGGTCAGCAGCTCGCATCCGCCCGGAGTGACCAGCGCATCATCTTCGATCCGAATGCCGATGTCGTGATAGGCAGCGGGCACATCGTCTGCCGCACGCACATAGATGCCGGGCTCGATGGTGAGCACCATGCCGGGTTGCAGTACCCGCCAGGGACGCTCGCCGCCTGCTGCAGCAGCCTCGCCGGGCTCGCGGTAATCGCCGCAATCATGCACGTCCATGCCCAGCCAATGTCCGGTGCGGTGCATGTAGAAACGCCGATAGCTGCCAGTCTCGAGGGCGGCGTCGAGTGAGCCCTGAATCAGTCCACAGTCGATCATGCCCTGCGCCAGCACGCGTACCGCTGCGTCGTGGGGATCGATGAAGCGCTTGCCCGGGCGGGTCTGCTCGATGGCGGCGGCCTGCGAGGCCAGCACGATGTCGTAGAGCATGCGCTGCGGGCCGCTGAAGCGCCCATTGACCGGAAAGGTGCGGGTGATGTCGGAGGCATAGCCGTCGAGTTCGCAGCCCGCATCGATGAGCAGCAGGTCGCCGTCGCGCAGCGCATCGGCATTTTCCCGGTAGTGCAACACGCAGGCATTGCGACCACCCGCCACGATCGATCCGTACGCCGGTGCCGATGAGCCGCAGCGGCGAAACTCGTGCAGCAGTTCGGCTTCCACTTCGAATTCGCGCAGGCCTGGCCGAGTGACCTGCATGGCGCGCACATGTGCCCGCGCCGACACCGCGCCGGCGCGCCGCATGATGTCGATCTCGGCGTCATCCTTGCGCAAGCGCATTTCGTCGAGCAGCGTGTGCAGATCGAATGCGGCCGATGGTGCACTCACCCCCGCGCGCGCCTGAGCCCGGACGGCTGCGAGCCAGCGTTGGGCCGCTGCATCGGTTTCGGGGCGTGCCGACAGCGGCATGAAGAGCGCAGGCTGGTCGGCAAGCAGCCCCGGCATGAGGGCATCCAGGCTGTCGATCGGATGGGCTTCATCAAACCCGAAGCGTTGCGCGGCAGCGGCCGGACCAAAGCGCCACCCATCCCAGATCTCGCGTTCTTCGTGTTTTTCGCGGCAAAACAAAATAGAACGGGTGTCGCTGCCGCGGGCCACGATCACGACCACGGCCTCGGGCTCGGGAAAGCCACTGAGGTAGTGAAAATAGCTGTCGCTGCGGTACGGATAGTGTGAGTCGCGGTTGCGCACGACTTCGGGGGCTGTGGCCAAAACGGCCACGCCGCCACCGCGGGCGCGCATGAGATCAGCAAGGCGAAGGCGACGTGACGAGTACGGTTGCATGGAATCCTCGGTCGGGCGTGATGCAGGTTGTTCAGTGAGGGCGGTCAGCCAGTGGGTTGCTGAAGGGCGCCGCTGCGCAGTGCGGTATCCAGTTCGTGCAGACGCTGCGGCGTGCCCACATCGGTCCAGTGCCCGCGATGATGCTCTGCCCCGGCGCGGCGTGCGGCAGCGGCCTCACGCAACAGTGGGGCAAGTGGTGCACGCATGCCGGGATCGATCGCGGCAAACAGGGTCGGGCAATAGACCCCGATACCCGAAAAAGTCAGGGCCTGAGTGGGCGGCTGCGCGGACACATCACCTGAGATGGTGGGGTTGATCAGTCGGCCTGTTTCGATCAGAAAGTCACCGTGCGGATGGTGTGCCGGGTTGTCGACCAGCACGCTCCAGCACAGCCAGTTCAGTGCCTGCAACTGCGCACCGATGGTGTGGGCGCGTTGCATGTCCCAGTCGCACCAGATGTCGCCATTGACCACCAGAAAAGGCGCGTTGCCCAGCCAGGGCAGGGCATGGGCGATACCGCCTGCGGTTTCGAGTGCTGTGCTTTCCGCGGCATGGTGGATCTGTGCGCCCCATTGCGACCCGTTGCCCAGGGCGGCTTCGATGCGCGCCCCGAGCCAGGCATGGTTCACGACGATCTCGGTGATGCCGGCGGCCACCAGCCTGCGGATATGCCACACGATGAGCGGCGTGCCGCCCACTTCCAGCAGTGGCTTGGGGCAGGTGTCAGTGAGGGGGCGCATCCGCTCGCCTCGGCCCGCCGCCAGGATCATGGCACGCATGGTGTGCGCTCAGAAGGTGTGCATGATGGCCGGCGTGCGCCCGTCCAGCCGATCGAGCAGCAGCGCGAGCGGCTTGAGCGCCACGTATCGCCCAGCCATCTCGCGCACGTAACGCAGCACCAGGGGCAGGTCGGCCAGATAGCGATCTTTGCCGTCGCGATGGTACAAGCGCGCGAAGATGCCCAGCACCTTCAGATGCCGTTGCAGGCCCATCCATTCAAAGTCGCGGTAAAACGCACCGAAGTCGGAAGGCACTGGCAGGTGCGCCTTGCGCGCGAGCTCCCAGTAGCGGATGGCCCAGTCGAGGACCTGCTCTTCTTCCCAGCGGATGTAGGCATCGCGCAGCAACGACACCAGGTCATAAGTGATGGGGCCGTACAGCGCATCCTGAAAATCGAGCACCCCCGGGTTGCGTGCATCCGGCAGCACCATCAGGTTGCGGCTGTGATAGTCGCGGTGCACATGCACGCGTGGCTGCGCCAGCGCACACTGCACGATCTGCTCAAACGTGTCATCGAGCATCTGCCGCTCGGAGGGCGAAAGTGTGACGCCCAAGTGGCGCGCGACGTACCACTGCGCAAACAATTCGAGCTCGGCGAGCAGACGGGCGTGGTCGTAAGGCGCAAAGGAATTGTCGCGGCTGTCGAGCTGCAGCATGACCAGCGCGCGCAAGGCGTCCTGATACAGCGCGGGTGCGCGCTGTGCGTCGAGCTGCTCGAGGTAGGTCACGGATCCAAAGTCTTCCAGCAGCAGCAGACCCTGCGCCAGATCGCTGGCCACGATGCGCGGCACACTGATGCGGCTGCGTGCAAACACGCCTGCCGCATGCACGAAGGGCGCGCAATCCTCCATCGGAGGCGGCGCATCCATCACGATCAGACTGCCGCCGGTTGAGGCGGCCGCATCCACGCGGAAATAGCGTCTGAAGCTCGCATCACTCGATGCCGGGCGAATCGAGTCCAGGCGAAGTCCCAGATCGGGGTGCTGCTGTTGCAGCCAGACCTGGAGCAGGTCCAGGCGCGCGTCGTTGGGCATGTCGGGCGAAGGCCGGATGGGCTGTGGTGAGCTTGCCGGGCGATGCCCGGCGTGGGCCGGCCGAGTGGGCCGGAAGATGCGCTCCCTATAATACGGGATGCGTCCTGCTTTGCCCGCGCCCGGATCCTGCTGCGCCTGCATGCCGCGGCGCTCAGCCGTATCGGCGCGTGCTTTTGCGCACTGGCCGATTCATTTATCTCGGCCGTTGGTACTCGCGTTGGTCATCGGTCTGGGCAGTGGTGGCTCGCTGGGCGCGCGGGCCGCCGATCCGACTGACCCGCAGACCCCCGAGCTCAGGTTGCCTGAAGCGTCTGCGCTGCGGCTGGAGACGGCCCTGCGCGAAAGCAGTCTGGAAGCAGACGTGCCTCGCCCCACCTTTGCGCGCGGTGATCGCATGACCGGGCGCACGGATCGTGAGCTGACCTACGAGGGCAATGCCGAGATCCGCCGCGGCGGCACCTCAATCCGCGCCGAGCGGATCACCCACTACGAGGCCGACGATGAAGTGGTCGCAGTGGGCCATGTCCGTGTGGCGCGCGACGGCCAGGTGTTTACCGGTCCGCAGCTGCAGATCGGATTGGATTCCATGCGCGGACAGTTCGAGTCCGCCCGGTTTTCGATTGCGCTCAATGGCGGGCGCGGACGCGCCGAGCGTGTCGAATTCCTGAGTCGCTCCGAGACTGTGCTCACCCGTGCGGTCTACACCTCCTGCCTGGCCGATGATCCTGACTGGTATCTGAAGACCGAGCGCCTGGCGATTGATCAGGAGCGCGACGAGGGCAAGGCCAGCTGGCCCACCCTTTACGTGCGCGACGTTCCGGTCTTCACTCTACCCCAGGCCACCTTCGGGCTGACCGAGGGCCGTCACAGCGGCTTCATGTCCCCGGCCTTCGGGCAGTCATCCAAGGTCGGCCTTGAAGTGCGGGTGCCTTACTACTGGGATATCGCACCCAACCGCGACCTGCTCATGTCGCTCAACTACACCGAAAAGCGCGGGTTCCAGGTGGGCGGCATGGCCCGCTATCTGGAGCCTTCCGCATCGGGCACCACGCTGTTCGAGTACACCGCGCATGATCAGACCACCGGCACCTCGCGGTGGATGCTCAACAGCATGCACACGACCACCAACTGGCAAGGCTGGTCCGGAGGATGGCTGCTGCGTGGCGTCTCGGATGATCAGTATTTCGTCGACTACGCCCGTTCGATTACGCAAAGTGCCGAACGCAGCCTGCCGCGCAATGTCTTTGTGGCACGTGGTTGGGGCGACTGGGCGGTGCGACTGAATGTCATGCAGTATCAGAACATCCTGGAAGCGCGCAATGCGCCGCCTTATGACCGGTTGCCGCAGCTCACCGTGAGCGGGGCGCGTCGCGATTTTGGTGGCGCTGACCTCACCATGACGCTGGACACGAACAATTTCCGGCGCGACCTGGCTGGAACGGCGCAGGGCTGGCGCATGACGGTGAACCCGGCCATTGCATATCCGATCGGAGGGCCGGCCTGGTACGTGACCCCCAAGGCGATGCTGCATGCCTCCGCCTATCGCCTCGATGAAAATCCGTCCGGACCCAATGACATCGATCGGGTCATTCCTACTTTCTCGTTGGATTCCGGCATGGTGTTCGAGCGTCCGGTGACGCTGGGTGGGCGTGCCACCATTCAGACGCTCGAGCCGCGGCTTTTTTATGTGTACACCCCATACCGTGATCAGTCGAAGATTCCGGTCTTTGATTCGGGCGTAGCGAATCTGAGCTTTGCCACGCTGTTCACCGAAAACAATTTCGTTGGCAACGACAGGATCTCGGATGCCAATCAGCTCACGACCGGTGCGGTGTCGCGGTTCATTGACGCCGAAACCGGTGCTGAGTCCTTGCGATTGGCTCTGGCGCAGCGCCAATACTTTTCCGAGCAGCGGGTGTCGCTGCCCGGCGTACCGGTGCGGACCGACTCGCGTTCGGATGTCCTGATGGCGGCGTCGGGCGCACTAGGCGCAGGGCATTGGGTGGATGTAGGGGCGCAGTTTTCGCTGAGCACCGGAAACATGCCGCGCCTGGGGGTGGGTTGGCGTTGGTGGCCGTCTGCAGAGCGGCTGTTCAATGTCGCCCTGCGCTACCAGGAAAAGGACTACGCGCAGATCGATACCTCCTGGCGATGGCCGATCACGGGGCGCTGGACCACTTTGGGACGGATCAACTACTCGGTGCTCAAGGAACAGTTTGATGCCGCCAGCGGCACGCTCAAGCCGGTGTCGCCCCAGTTGCTTGAAGGACTCGCAGGGTTTGAGTACAAGCAGGATTGCTGGGCACTTCGTTTGGTGGCGCAACGCTTCATCACGGCCAGCGCCACCCGTACCACCTCGATTTCCTTGCAATTTGAGCTGACCGGATTCGCGCGGGTCGGCCTGGATGGGTTCGAGAATATACTGTTGCGCAATATTCCGGGCTATCGGCCGGCCGAGCTGCGCCCAACTCCGATGTCCAAGTTCCACGGATACGAATGAACCTTCTTTTCACCATGCGACGGGTGCTGCCGCTGGCTGCGATGATTGCGACCGCAGGGCTGCTGATGCCTGTCGCAGGCCGTGCGCAGGCTGTGCAGGCGCGTCCCATTGACCGTGTGGTGGCCATCGTGAACACCGAGGCCATCACTGAACGCGAGTGGGTGACCCGCAGCGATGCGTTGGCGCGGCGCTTGCGCGCGCAAGCCGGGGTCGAATTGCCGCCCGAGGCGGAATTCAGGCGCCAGGTGTTGGAGCGCATGGTCAGCGACCTCGCCATGCAGCAAGCGGCGCGCGACGCCGGTGTGCGGATCGATGACGGCATGCTTGACCGCGCCGTGGCGCGGATTGCGCAGGATTCGAATCTGACGCTGGCGCAGTTGCGCGAGCAACTCGAGCGCGATGGTTTGACGTACACCGCGTTTCGCCAGGAAATCGCCCGCGAGATGACGCTGGGTCGGGTCCGCGAGCGCGATATCGACTCGCGTGTGCAGGTCTCCGAGGCGGAAATCGACGCTTATCTCGATACTCAAAAAAACGCGGAGCTCGAATACAACATCGCCCAGATTCTGATCCGTGTGCCGGAGTCGGCTTCAGCTGAGGAGCTCGAGCGGGCGCGTGTTCGTGCTGAAACGATCGCGCGTAGTGCGCGTGAGGGTGCCGACTTTGCCCGCATCGCTGCCAGTTATGCCTCTGCGGGTGAGCCCATCGATGGCGGCGTGATCGGGTTTCGATCAGCCGATCGATTGCCTCCTCTGTTCGTCGATGCCGTCGCCAAATTGGCGCCCGGTGAGATTGCGGATGTTGTGCGCAGCCCTGCCGGTTTTCATGTGCTCAAGCTGATGGAGCGCCGTGGCGGGGGCGGTGGGGAGCAAGCTTCAGCACCCGTGCGACAGACCCGTGCCCGCCATATCCTGATGCGGGTCAACGAACTGAACAGCGAGGGCGAGGTGACTCGCCGCATGCAGGAAATCCGTGAACGGCTTGCAGCCGGAACGGTTGAGTTTGCCGACATGGCCCGGCAATACTCGGTCGATGGCAGTGCTGCCCAGGGTGGCGATCTCGGTTGGGTCTATGCCGGAGATACCGTGCCCGACTTTGAACGTGCGATGGATGCCCTCAAGCCGGGTGACATCAGCGTGCCAGTCCGTTCGCCCTTCGGTTATCACCTGATTCAAGTGCTGGAGCGGCGCACCGACGAAGCCTCTCCTGAACGCGTACGGGCCAGCGCACGTGCGGCAGTGCGTACCCGCAAGGCTGCCGAGGCGTTTCAGGAGTGGTCGGCACAGGCCCGCGATCGCGCCTACGTTGAGTACCGACTCGAAGATCGGTGAAGCACGCTCCGCGCAAGCGATTCGGCCAGCACTTTCTGACCGATCATTCGGTCATTGCCGCCATCGTCTCAGCGATTGCGCCGCGTGCGGGCGAGCGCCTCGTTGAAATCGGCCCGGGTCTTGGCGCACTGACGGTGGGGTTGCTCGAACGGACCGAGCGTCTTGAGGCGGTTGAAATCGATCGTGACCTGGTAGCCCGGCTGCGCCATCGTTGGCCACCCGAGCGCCTGCTGGTGCATGAAGCCGATGCGCTTGCCTTTGATTTCGCGGCCCTGGCGGGCCCCGACCGACTCCGACTGGTCGGCAATCTGCCCTACAACATCTCCAGTCCCTTGCTCATTGGTCTGCTCGACAGTCGCGAGGTGATCATCGATCAACACTTCATGCTGCAAAAGGAAGTGGTCGATCGGATCGTGGCGCAGCACGGATGTGCCGACTACGGTCGACTCAGCGTGATGTTGCAGGCTCACCATCATGTGGAGCAGCTTTTTGATGTGCCGCCCGAAGCCTTTGACCCGCCTCCGCGGGTGGAGTCTTCGGTGGTGCGGCTCATCACGCGCGCCGAGCCGCTGGCCAAGGATTTGGATTCGCTTGAGCGTCTGATGGCGATGGCATTTGCGCAGCGACGCAAGATGCTGCGCGGCACGCTCATGCCCTGGCTTCGAAGCCAGGGTCTGGATCCGGAGGATCCTCGGTTTGGGCTGGAGCCGACCGCCCGGCCAGAAGATGTCGCGGTGACGCAGTGGGCTTGCCTGGCGGACGCCTTATTTGCGTTGCGAGGCGCTGCGCCCGCCCACTGAGCTGCAGCGCGCTGGTGTGATCAGGCGTCGCGTCGCTCGATCAGCTCGATCTTGTAGCCGTCGGGGTCCTGCACAAAGGCGATCACGGTCGAGCCGCCTTTGACCGGGCCGGCCTCGCGCGTGACGGTGCCGCCAGCGGCCGTCACCCGTGCGCAGGTGGCAGCCGCATCAGCGACCGCGATGGCCACGTGCCCGAAGGCTGTGCCGAGCTCGTAGCGCTCCACGCCGTAGTTGTACGTGAGTTCAATTTCAGCTTGACCGGGATTGCCGCCGTAGCCCACGAAGGCCAGCGAATACTGCTGCTCGGGGCGATCGGTGGTGCGCAGCAGTTGCATGCCCATCACCCGCGTGTAGAAATCGATCGATTTTTGCAGGTCACCGACCCGCAGCATGGTGTGTAGAAGTCTCATCGTCGCAGTCCGGTCAGCTCATGGTGAGGTCGTCGGGGAAATCCTTGAGCTGCTGGCGGGCGGCTTCGAATTCCGGAAGCACCGATTGCACGGTGGCCCAGAAGCGCGGGCCGTGGTTCATCTCTTTGAGATGCGCCAACTCGTGGACGATGACGTAGTCCACGATCTCAAGGGGAAAATGCACCAGCCGCCAGTTCAGTCGGATGGATCCGTCGGCTGCGCAACTGCCCCAGCGGGTGCGCGCAGAGGACAGCCTCCAGCGGGTGGGCTCCAGGCCCAGTCGCGGACCGTACAGGGCCAGCCGCTCGGCAAATACGATGCGGGCGCGCCCCTGCAGCCAGGCGTGCACGGCGTCGCTGAGTTGTTCAACGCTGGCGCCCTGGGGCAGCCCGATGCTCAGGACATCGTCATGCAACACAATGCCTCGCGCTGTGGCGTCGATGCGCATCATGATCTGGCGACCCATCAGTGCGACCGGAGCGCCGTCCTCCCAGCGCACGGACAGACGTTCGCGCCGCTGTGCGTGGTCGCGCCATTCGACCAGCTTACGCAGGATCCAGCGTTCTTTTTCAATCAGGGCGGCATCAATGTCGGCCAACGTGACCCACTTGGGCGCAGTGACCCGCAGGCCGGCGTCGTCGACGCAAAATCCGATCGTGCGACGGCGTGAGCGACGCAGTTCGTATTCCACTGGGTGTCCGCCCAGGCGAGCCGTGCGTCGAGAAATACTGCGACGCAGCCCGCCGTCTGCGGGCACAAGGCCCCCGGGCCCGAAGCCCTGTCGTCGCGGCGTCCGGGGGGCAACCACGGGCGGCTCTTCGACCGCGTCGAACAGCGGGAGCGCCAGTTGCAAGATGGATTGCCCGGCATCCCGGGCCAGATCACGCAGTCGCTTCATGTGCCTGCACTGCCTGGGTGTGGTGGTAGGCATCGGGGTCGATGCGGCGCATTTCCGCTTCAATCCAGTGTTCGACTTCTGTACTGAGCTGATCAGGGCTCAATCCGTCCGATGCAATCGGCGGCCCGATCGAGACCGTGATGAGACCGGGTCGCTTGATCCAGGGCCGCTTGGGCCAGCAGGCGGCGGAATTCACGGCCATGGGAATCACGGGCGCTGCAGTTCGGATGGCGAGTCGGCTGCCCCCCGATTTGTACTTGCCCCGGCGACCGCGGGGAATTCGCGTGCCCTCGGGGAACATGATGATCCAGCGCCCTTCATCCAACTTGCGCTGCCCTTGTTGCACGACTGACTCAAAGGCATCGCGACCTTGAGAGCGGTCGATGTGGATCATCTTGAGCAGCCCGATACCCCAACCAAAGAACGGTACCCAGAGCAGTTCGCGCTTGAATACAAAGCACAGCTCCTTGGGCATGTAGGAGATGTAAAAGAAAGTCTCCCAGGTGGACTGATGCTTGGAGAGCAGCACGGCGGGGCCATTCGGAAGATTCTCCCAGCCCTTGACCTGCCAGCGGATCCCGCAGATGACTCGGGCCGCCCACAGCACGATGCGAGGCCAACCGGTGGTGACGCGGTAGCGCACATGCAGAGGCAGCGGCGCCATCAGCAGGCACAGGATGCCGTAGGGCACCACCGTGACAGCCTGAAACAGCAGGAAGAGTGCGGATCGCAGGGCGAGCATGGGGTCAGGAGGGCGGGCGTGTTGCGGTGGAGAGGGATGACCGGATCATGCGTCGAGCTCGGCGGCCACCGCGCACAGGTCGACACGAACCAGTGTTTCGGGGGGCAGTTCGCCGCCCTCCAAGGTACGCCGGCCGTGTCCGCTGAGCACCAGGATCGGTCGGCAGCCAGCCGCATGCGCGGCGTTCAGTTCATGACGCGAATCGCTCACGACCCTCGTTTCGGCAGCCGCTACGCCCAGACGCTCGAGCAATGCTTCCAAGGCACCCGCGGCAGCCAGGGTACGACCAGGCTGATCAGCCGGCGGGACGAAGAGCACGGCATCGACCGCACCGCCATGTTCGACGATATCGCTGAGGATGCGCGCATGCAGGGCGTTGAGGGTCGTCATGTCGCAGGCACCGCGTGCGAGCGGGCCACAGTCAGCCATCATGACTACCTGGTAGCCCGCATGATTCAGTCGCGCGATGGCATCCAGGGCTCCTGGCACGGCACGCCAGTCGTCCGCACGTACGGTGCGGCCGTCAGGGTCTCGTGAGACGACACCGTCCCGATCGATGATGACGAGTTTCACGGTGTCCAGTGTAGCGGTTCAGCCTGCCAGCTTCGACAGGTCGGCCACGCGGTTCATGAGACGGTGCAGGCCTGCGAGCAGCGCCAGGCGATTGCGACGCAAATGGAGATCGTCCGCATTGACCATCACAGCCTCGAAAAACGCATCGACTGGCTCGCGCAGGGTGGCCAGCGCGCTGAGTGCACCGGTGTAGTCCCGGGCAGCCAGGGATTGTTCGACTTGCGGTGTGATCTGCTCGATGGCTGCGTGTAGCGCCTGCTCGGTGGGTTCGATGAGCCGCGCAGTGTCGACCGCATGACCCATATCGGTATCGGGCGCCTTGCGCAGAATATTGCCGATACGCTTGTTGGCTGCAGCGAGACTGGAGGCCTGCGGCAGCGACCTGAATGTTGCCAAGGCTTGCAGGCGCGGCGCAATCAGGTCGAGGTGTTCCGCGTCCACCGCCAACACGGCATCGATATCGGCGCTCGGATGACCGCGATCACGCAACCAGCCGCGCAGCCGCTCGATCATGAAGGCGTGCAGTCCGGTGATGTCGGGCTGTACGCCGGGCACTTGCGAGAATGCTTCGAATGCACGGGTCAACAGTTCACCCAACTGCGGCGCAGCAGGATCTTCGACCAGCATTCGAACCACACCCAAAGCATGCCGGCGCAGTGCGAACGGATCGCGGTCGCCGGTCGGCTGCGCACCGATGCCCCAGATACCTGCCAGGGTCTCGAGCTTGTCGGCCAGAGCGACGGCCGTGCCGACACGGCTGGCCGGCAGCGCATCGCCCGCAAAGCGCGGCTGATAGTGCTCAGCGATCGCCTGAGCCACCTCGGGTGCTTCGCCATCGTGCACGGCATAGTGCCGACCCATCGTGCCTTGCAGCTCGGGGAATTCACCGACCATTGCGCTGAGCAGATCCGCTTTGGCCAACAGCGCGGCGCGATCGGCCTGCAAGGCGTCGATCCCCAGATCGGCGGCCAGGCCACGGGCCAGCGCACGCACGCGCTCGGTGCGTTGCGCCTGCGTGCCCAGTTTGGCGTGATACACGACCGATGCGAGTTGCGGGGTGCGGTCGATGAGCCGCACTTTCTTGTCCTGCTCAAAGAAAAAGCGCGCATCGGCCAGCCGCGGCCGCACGACCCGCTGATTGCCGTCGACGATCAGCGACGGATCGTCGAGCACCATGTTCGAGACGATCAGAAATCGCGGCAGCAGCCGCGCTTGCGCATCGAAGAGCGGAAAGTATTTCTGGTTGGTGCGCATGGTCAGGATCAGGCATTCCTGCGGCACCTGCAGAAAGGCTTCCTCGAAGGCACCTACGTAGACCGCCGGCCACTCGACCAGCGCGGTCACTTCGTCAAGCAGGGGCGTGACCGCTGATTCGTCGCCAAGCGATGCCCCGAGCGCTGCGGCGTGCGCGCGCAATGCGGCCTCGATGCGCGCGCGACGTTCGTTAAAGGAAGCCAGCACCCGACCGCGTTCAGCAAGCAGTGACTCGTAGTGCGCTGCGTGCGGGATGTCGATGTGGGCTTCGCCCTGAAACCGGTGACCCTGCGTGGTGCGACCCGACTGCAAGCCCAGCGCTTGAGCGGGGAGCACGCGTTCACCGTGCAGCGCGATCAGCCCATGGGCGGGGCGCACGAAGCTCACGTCGGTGATGCCGTCAGCAAGCTGGTACTGCATGACCTTGGGGATCGGCAGCTTGCTGATCGCCTGATTCACGAGCGCACCGACCGCCTGATCCAGCGTGGCACCGGCAGCAGTGCTGCGAAAGTAAAAGCATTCCTGCTTGCCGTCGGATGCCCGCACCAGTGAGGACACTGCTGCACCCTGCTTTTCAGCCCACTTGCGCAAGGCCAGCGTCGGTTCGCCCTGTGCATCCAGGCCCACAGACACCGACGGCCCTTTGACTTCGATGGCGCGATCATCGGCACGCTCGCGCACGTCGTGCACCCTGACGGCTAGTCGGCGTGGCGTGGCAAAGACGTCTACGGTGCCTGTTGCGGGTGCCAGACCCTGCTGACGCAGTCCGTCGGTCAGCGTGGCTGCGAATGACTCGCCCAGACGTGCCAAGGCCTTGGGGGGCAGCTCTTCAGTGAGCAGTTCGATCAGAAGCGGTGCGTTCATGGCGGGGCTCAGACTTTCGCGTCGGCGCGGCGGGCCATGGGGAAGCCAAGCCGCTCGCGCGAGGCGTAGTAGGCGTGAGCCACCGCGCGTGCGAGCGCACGCACCCGGCCGATGTAGGCGGCCCGTTCGGTCACCGAAATGGCGCCGCGCGCATCGAGCAGGTTGAAGCTGTGCGAACACTTCATGACCATCTCGTAGGCCGGCAGGGCGAGCTCTGCTGCGATCAGGCGCTGCGCTTCGGCTTCGTATTCGTCGAAGTGCCGGAAGAGCATCGCGGCGTTGGACTGCTCGAAGTTATAGGTCGATTGCTCGACTTCGTTCTGATGGAAGACGTCGCGGTATTTCACGCCATCGGTCCAGACCAGGTCATAGACGCTTTCGACGCCTTGCAGATACATGGCCAGACGTTCGAGGCCGTAGGTGATCTCACCAGTCACTGGCTGGCACTTGAGAGAACCCACTTCCTGAAAGTAGGTGAACTGGGTGACTTCCATGCCGTTGAGCCAGACTTCCCAGCCCAGGCCCCAGGCCCCCAGTGTGGGTGATTCCCAATCGTCTTCGACGAATCGGATGTCGTTGCGGGTCGTGTCGATGCCTAGTGCGCGCAACGAACCCAGATACAGATCCAGGATCTCGGGGGGCGACGGTTTGAGGACGACCTGGTACTGGTAGTAGTGCTGCAGCCGATTGGGGTTGTCCCCGTAGCGGCCGTCTTTAGGTCGCCTTGAGGGCTGCACATAAGCGGCTCGCCAGGGCTCCGGGCCAATGGCCCGCAGGAAGGTGGCGGTGTGGAAGGTGCCGGCACCCACCTCCATGTCGTAGGGCTGCAGCAGGGCGCAGCCCTGATCATCCCAATACTTCTGCAGGCGCAGAATCACTTGCTGAAAGCTGAGCATCGGTGCGAGGCGGCCGCGCGGATCGCGGCGGGGCTGAGGTAACCCTCAATTGTAGCGAGTCATCCGGCACAACGCCCGGAAAACCGCCGCGTCTGCTCAGCGGGCCAGGACCTGTTGCAGTGCCAAGCGCAATTGCATCTGTGCGTCTGCCAGGTCATGCGCGGCGTCTGACTGACGCCACGCCACCACGCCATCGGGTCGCACCAGCAGTGCACCCGCCTCGGCCATGTCCCGCAACTGGGCCCAGTTGAAGTAAGGATCGCGCGCGCCTTCTTCACCGACCACGATCACGCGCAGGAACGGCCATTCCATGTCGCGCGCTGCCTGTGCCCAGGGCTGGCCTGCAATCCCGGTGAGCAGGGTGAAGCGGCCTTTGCCCACCAGGTCCAGTGTCGAGACCCTGCGCCCGTCCGACCCCACCAGCCAGGCATGGGGCAGCTTGGCCCCGGGTCGTGTGGTGGGTTGAGCGTGCAATTGTCGATCGCGTTTCCAGACTTCTTCAGGCAGCGCGTCATCCGCGATGACGGCACAAGAAACATAGCGATGGTTGGCCTCTGTGCCCAAGGCATTGAATTCGTAATGTTTGAGGCGCAGTGCTTCGGCGAGCCGCTCACGCCGAGCCACGCCTTCAGGCCCCGGGTCGGCCAGGCTGGCCAGCCCGGCGCGCACGGGTTGCGCGGCCTGCGGATCACGAAAACAGGCATTGAGCGGTGCGTAGTCCAGGCGCGACTGATTGGCGCGCGCCACCACCTGCTCTCCCACGGGCGCACGCTCGAGAGAATAAGAATCGAGCAGCCCTGGGCCCGCATGCCCTTTGATCACGTAGGCGAGCTTCCAGGCGAGGTTGTGCGCGTCCTGCAGGCAGGTGTTGGAGCCCAGGCCACTGGAGGGCGGATGCCGATGCACGGCATCACCGGCGCAGAACACTCGGCCCTTGGCATAGTGCGGTGCCCAGGCCTGATTCACATACCAGATCGACTGCATGTCGATACGGATCTTCAGCTCGGGGTCACCGACCAGCACGCGTATCCGCTCGATGATCTGCGCTTCGCAGAGTTGCGGCTCGCCCTGCGCCAGATCGAATCCCCATCCGGCGATCCACTGATTCCAGGGTCGAATGGCACGCAGCACGCCCTGACCGATTTCACCGAAGCTCGCGCTGTCGGTCACGATCCAGTAGAGGATGCTGGGTCGGTGCGCAGCCAGGTGCGCCAGGTCGGCCGAGAACAGCACATACATGGTGCCGGCGCGCGCGTGTTGTCCGGTGATGGTGAGGCCTGCGTCTTCGACCACGCGCGAGCGAGCGCCGTCTGCGCCCACCAGGTAACGGCTGCGGACGGTGTACTCGCGCCCGGAGAGCCGGTCACGCAAGGTGGTGGTCACGCCGCTGTCATCCTGGGTGTGCGCGCGGTATTCGGTGTTGAACGCGAGACTCGCGCCACGCGCAGCCGCATGCTTGACCAGCAGTGGTTCCAGGTG
>CANHUQ010000011.1 GCA_947463885.1 Burkholderiales bacterium | reverse complement strand
GCACGGGGCGAATTCACCCAGCAGCAGGTGCTGGGCAGTGGGCGAAGTGGCCAGTCATCGAGCGGCACCTTCGCGTTCTCGCGGCCCGGAAAGTTTCGCTGGGAGGTCTCGCGGCCCTATGAACAGCTGGTCGTCACCGACGGCGAGCGCGTTCATTTTTACGACAAGGACCTGCGCCAGGTGACGGTTCGCAAAGTGACCGAGGCCATCAGCGCCACGCCGGCTGCAATCCTCTTCGGGTCCAACGATCTGGAGGCCAACTTCGTCGTAACCGATGGCGGCACGGTCGACGGACTGGAATGGCTGGAGGCAGTGCCGCGCAACAAGGAGTCGGGCTTCGATCGCATCCGGATCGGCTTCAAGGGCGGTTTGCCTGCGGCCATGGATGTGCGCGATGCCTTCGGGCAGGTCAATCGATTCACCTTCAAGGCTATCGAGCGCAACCCGACACTCGATGCCACGCAGTTTCGCTTCACGGCGCCCAAGGGCGTCGATATCGTCCAGTAGCGGTCGCGCCGCTCATGCTGCGCGCAGGCACACCGCTGGCCGAAGCGATGCGCCCGACGCGCATCGACGAGGTGGTTGGCCAGCAGCATCTGCTGGGGCCCGGCATGCCGTTGCGCTCGGCCATCGATGCCGCACGGCCCCATTCCATGCTCCTGTGGGGCCCGCCCGGCGTGGGCAAGACCACGCTGGCCCGGCTGCTCGCGCAGGCCTTCGATTGCCGCTTCATCGCGCTGTCTGCCGTGCTGGCGGGCGTCAAGGACATTCGTGAGGCCGTGGAACAGGCCAGGCTGAATCTTCAGACTGGGGCGCACGGCACGATCGTGTTCGTCGATGAGGTGCATCGCTTCAACAAGGCCCAGCAGGATGCCTTCCTGCCGCATGTCGAGTCGGGTCTGTTCACGTTCGTGGGCGCGACCACCGAAAACCCGTCTTTCGAAGTCAACAACGCGTTGCTGTCCAGGGCTGCGGTGTACGTGCTGCGCAGGCTGGAACCCCAAGACCTGCAGCAACTGATCGACCGAGCCTGCGTACAGCATCTGAGTGGTTTGTCGGTTGAGCCCCAGGCTGCGCAATTGCTGATCGAATCGGCCGACGGTGATGGCCGTCGACTGCTCAATCACCTGGAGCAGGCGGCAACCGCTGCAGGCGCCTTCGACCAACCGCCCGCCGACGCCGAACCCCTCGTGCTGGATGCGCAGACCATGTCGCGTGTGCTGGCCGAGCGCGTGCGTCAGTTCGACAAAGGCGGCGACGCCTTCTACGACCTGATTTCAGCGCTGCACAAGACAGTCCGCGGCTCGCACCCCAATGCCGCGCTCTACTGGCTGGTGCGCATGCTCGATGGTGGCGCCGATCCGCACTACCTGGCCCGTCGCCTGGTGCGCATGGCGATCGAGGATGTCGGTCTGGCCGACCCCAGAGCGCTGCGTCTGGCGCTGGACGCGGCGGAGGTCTACGAGCGTCTGGGCTCGCCCGAAGGTGAACTGGCGCTGGCGCAGGCGACGCTGTATCTCGCGTGTGCCGCCAAGTCGTCGGCGGGCTACGACGCCTACAACGCCGCGCGCGCATTCGTGAAGCAAGGGGCCTCGCAGCCTGTGCCGGTCCATCTGCGCAATGCGCCCACGCGTCTGATGAAATCGCTGGGCTATGGGCGCGAGTACCGCTACGCCCATGATGAGCCTCATGCTTATGCGGCCAATGAGCGCTACATGCCTGATGGCATGGACGAGCCGCAGTGGTATCAGCCCGCGCCGCGTGGTCTGGAGTCGAAAATTGCCGACAAGCTGGATTGGCTGCGCAGCCTGGACGAGGAGGCCAGGCGGGGCCGCTAGAATGCTGGCCATGCTCGACATTCAGACACTTCGCAAGGACCTCGACGGCGTCGCATCGCGACTGGCTGCCCGAGGCTACTCACTCGACACCGCGGCCTTCGCGGCCATGGAGGCCGAACGCAAGGCGGTGCAGACCCGCACCGAAGCTTTGCAGGCGCGGCGCAATGCGCTGTCCAAGTCCATCGGTCAACTCAAGGCACGCGGTGAAGACGCCTCAGCGGTCATGCAGGAAGTGTCCGAGCTTGCCGAGGAGCTGAAGGTCGGCGATGCGCGCACCGAGCGCGTCCTGGCGCAACAGATGGCCTTCATGCTGACCGTACCCAATCTGCCCCATGAATCAGTGCCGCAGGGTGCCTCTGAAGCCAACAACCAGGAGGTAAGACGCTGGTCCCCACAGGGTGCTGAGCCCCAGCCGCTGGGCTTTGAGGCCCGCGACCATGTTGATCTGGGCGAACCGTTGGGGCTCGATTTCGCAGCCGGCGCCAAACTCGCGGGTGCGCGCTTTTCGGTCATGAAAGGGCCGATCGCGCGTCTGCACCGTGCCCTCGCCCAGTTCATGCTCGATGTGCATACCAGCGAACATGGCTACACCGAGTGCTACACCCCTTACATCGTCAACGCTGAAACCCTGCGCGGCACCGGGCAGTTGCCCAAGTTCGAACAGGACCTCTTTGCAGCGAAAAAGGGCGGGCAGGACGCCGACCCGGCAGAGGACGCAGGCGACGGTTCACAGGCCGGCCCGCTGTATCTGATCCCGACCTCTGAAGTGCCGCTCACCAATCTGGTACGCGGCGAGATCCTGCCTAGCGATGCGCTGCCCATGCGCCTGACCGCGCATACGCCGTGCTTTCGCTCGGAAGCCGGTTCGCATGGCCGAGACACCCGCGGCATGATCCGCCAGCATCAGTTCGACAAGGTCGAGATGGTGCAGATCGTGCAGCCCGAGGCCTCATATGAAGCGCTCGAGCAGATGGTGGGGCATGCAGAGAAAATTCTGCAGCGGCTTGAGTTGCCCTACCGCGTGATGGCGCTGTGCACCGGCGACATGGGGTTTGGTGCGACCAAGACCTACGATCTGGAAGTCTGGTTGCCGGCTCAGGGCGCCTACCGAGAAATCTCGTCATGCTCGAACTGCGAGGCGTTTCAGGCTCGCCGCATGCAGGCACGGTTTCGTAATGCACAGGGCAAGACCGAACTGGTGCACACGCTGAATGGTTCAGGCTTGGCAGTCGGCCGTACCCTGGTGGCAATACTGGAAAACCATCAGCAGCCGGATGGCTCCATTCGCATCCCGAAGGCGCTGCAGCCCTGGATGGGTGGTCTCGAGCGCATTGTGCCGACCGCCTCGTGACGCTGTTTCAGTCGACCCGGTGTGCGGCGACGCTCACACACGCCGGGTCCTAAGATGCAGACGAAGAACGCTCAGGTGATCGCAGCTCAGTCTTACTGCGGGCAGACCATGCCCGGCACGAAGGACGACAAATCGAGCTGTCGGGCGTTCTGAACCAGCCCTGTCAGGTTCCCGTTCACCTTTGCAGCCGACAGAATCGCGTTCTTGATCTGCGGTGCCGTGGCATTCGGGCACATCGAAGCGTAGAGGGCCACAGCGCCAGTCACATGCGGTGTCGCCATCGAGGTTCCGGCGTAGTAGGAGTAAGCAGCCTGTCCGCGTGAGTTTGGCACGGTCGAGTAGATGTTCGTGCCAGGCGCCGCGATGTGCACCGAATTTGCGCCGTAGTTCGAAAAGCTCGCCCGACTGCCTGCCGAGTTGATCGCGGCCACCGTGATCATGTTGGGCAGGTTGTAGCTTGCAGGGTAGCTTGGCGCTGCGTCGAGGTTGACGTTGCTGTTACCCGCAGCCACCACGAACAGAATGCCAGCATTGCCGGCATTGGCGATTGCATCCGCCAGGCCTTGCGAGAAGCCACCACCGCCCCAGGAGTTGTTGGTCGCCACGATGCGCAGGGTCGGGTTGTCCACCTTCAGCTTAGTGATGTAGTTGATGGCCGCAATGGCATTGGTTGTGCTGCCGCCCAACAGACCGAGAAATTTGGCGGAGATGATCTTGGCATTCGGGCAGATGCCAAAGCCACCTGCTGCATTGTTTGCGCGTGCCGCGATGGTGCCGGCCACATGCGAGCCGTGATCATCGAATGAACCGCCGTACACCGTTCGGTTGCGGCCATCGAAGTTCCAGCCGTTGATGTCGTCGATCAAGCCGTTACCGTCATTGTCCCGACGATCGACTGTGCCGTCTCGCGAGTTCACCCAGATGTTCGTCGACAAGTCGGGGTGGCTGATCATGACGCCTTCGTCAATCACACCGACATGCACGGCACTGCTGCACTGTGCGCCTGCGCCCAAGGCTGCGAGCGCGCCGCTGCCGTACGCATTGGAGGGTGACGTCGTGGCAGACAAGACACCCCACAGGCAGTGCGACGGCACATTGCCGTTATAGGCGTCAGGTGCGCGGCAGGTGCCCGCCATGGCCGGGTCGTTAGGGTTGGCCACCTGTTGATGGGTGTAGGTCCAGTTCGGCTCGACGAATTCGACCGCATCATCGGCTTCGATCTGGGTCATCGCGTCCTTGAGGCTGCGCCCCTGACCCGTACGGATCGACAGCAGATCGCCCTTGCGATCGCGGCGGTTTGACTTGCGGGCGACCTCTTCGCTGACTGTGCCTTGCACCCGGCTCATCGCTCGTCTGATGTCTGCTTCACTGGCCGTGGCCTTGAACTGAATAATCAGTTCTGCCGGGCGGTGGGACCGTCCGCGATCGAGGTCATCGCGCACGCGCTCGCCGTGACGGGGCTGTGCAAACGCCGTTTGCGCCGAAAAAGCAAGGAAAGACGTCAGTGCTGCAGTGATGCAGGCTGAAGCGGATACACGGTGCAACGACATGTCAAGGCTCCGGAGAAATCACTCTCCGAGCCTAGGCATTTATTCACGCACCTTGTATCTATTGTTTGAATTCTTAGTGTCTTCGATGTGATGCGTGTCGGGCCATTTGTCATGTCCCGACGGGTGTGCGCAGTCCGGTCATTAGTCTGGGAGCGCGGTCGCGTGTAGTCCCTAAGTCACTTAGGGGTACAACTCAGGGGTGACGGTCCCTGCCAGCTTGAAAGGGCGCGACACGATCGTTGCGCCGGTTGGGCTTGTAACGGTCATGAGCGCCGACCGAGCCGTGATCGGGCAATGCGCATCAGGATCAGCGCGCTGATTGCGCCCAGTACAGGGGCTGCGACATGTTGAACGTCTTCAAGCGAGCTGTCGTATAGCCCGAGTGCTGCGGCCAGAGGCGTGAAGGCGGCTGTTGCGACAAGAATCAGCACTGCGTTGCGCGGCGTCATACGGTCATCTCCTGGGCGAGGGCAGGGCGGGCGGGAGGTCGCACCGTAAGGCGTAACCTGTGACCCGCATGGATGAGTCAGCATAGAACGCCGGGGCGTTCTCCGACCCTTTGACACGTGAAGTACCGGTTGGGCGGCAGGCGCTCACCGATAGCCGGCAAATCGGAGCCGCTGCCACTGTCGTGCTATGATTTGCGGCTTGATTACTCGCTCGGCACGTTTTGGCGTGCACGCGTTAAAGACCCCGGAGAGGTGGCAGAGTGGTCGAATGTACCTGACTCGAAATCAGGCGTACGGGCAACCGTACCGTGGGTTCGAATCCCACCCTCTCCGCCAAGCATTAAGTAAATAAGCGCCCCTCGGGGCGTTTTTTTATTTCTACATTTCCAAAAGCATGCCCAACGAAATTCGCTTGGGATCGCTGCCGCCCGGGAGCTTTGTCTCGCTCATATTGTCTGAGCCTGTCCCGCCGCAAGCATCGCGGGCAAGAGGCTCTCGTTTCTGGTCCAGCCCTGTGGGCGTTTTGCTTGGCGCTTGGCTTGTCTCAGTAGTGGTAACGGCCTTGCAACAACTCGATCCGGTTGGACTTGATCAGGTAGGCACAGCGATGCTCCTGCGTAATTCGCCGCGACCAGGCACCGATGGTGACGGCGGGAATGCCGGATTTCGCGCCGTACCGATTGAGTGATGGTGCGGCGATCTCTCGTCATGCCAGTCGCCGCTATAGAAGAAGCTGCCGCGCCCTTGCTGGCGGGATCGCAAAGTCTTCTGCTGAACCAAGCGACCTCGACAGAGACTGCGTCCGCCCACAGGCAACGTGATACCGTCCGGCCCGACGCCGCTACCACCACCCTCCGTTCTTCTCTGTTTAGGAGTTGTCTGCCGATGCCCGAGACCAAGACCGCCGTCGTCACCGGCGCTAGCCGCGGCATCGGCCATGCCGTGGCACAGCGCTTTCGCGACCAGGGCTGGCGCGTGATCACGGTCTCTCGCCAGCCACCACCCGACCGCTGCCCCTGGAGCGACGGCGGCAACACGCACATCTCGCTGGACTTGTCCGATCTGAAGCAGATCATGCATACGGTCGAGCAGCTGCGACCCTTGCTGAGCGGAGCCAAGCTGCATGCGCTGATCAACAACGCCGGCATCTCGCCCAAGGGGCCAGGCGGCAGCCGCATCAATTCGCTGACCACCGACATCGATGTCTGGCAGTCGATGTACAACACCAACTTTTATGCGCCTCTGGTGCTGACCCGTGGTTTTTCACAAGAGCTGTCCAACGCCCGAGGAGCGGTGGTCAACCTGTGCTCGATCGCTGGCCACCGGGTGCACCCTTTTGCGGGCTCGGCCTATGCCACCTCCAAGTCGGCGCTCGGTGCGCTGACGCGTGAGATGGCCAACGACATGGCGCCGCTCGGCGTGCGGGTGAACGCGATTGCGCCGGGTGAGATAGACACCGACATCCTCTCGCCGGGTACCTCGCGGATCGTCGAGAACGACATCCCGATGCGCCGGTTGGGTACCGTGCACGAGGTGGCCGACCTGATCGAGTTCCTCTGCAGCGACAAGGCGTCCTACATCACCGGCGCCGAAATCCCGATCGACGGCGGGCAGACTGTCTGAGCGAGTCAGTTAAACCATCCCCTCTGGGCCGCCAGACACCTGCGCCCGCATCTGCGGGCGTTGTTGTTTCCTGCCACTTTTTTTCGTGACACTTGAAGGGGCCACTCGAATGAGAAAGATGATCCTGGTCTCCCTCCTGACCAACGTGGCGGTGCTCATCCCGGTCTGTGTCAGTCTGCTCTTGAATGCTTCCTGGGTTGCCGATGTGTACGGTGCCGCTAGCGCCGCAAGGGGCATTCTGCTGTCGGTGTACGGTGCAATACTGGTCGTTTCAGCGGCGTTACTGTTCACGCAGGAGCCGATGCTCGTCGCGCCCTTGCTGCTGGTTCAGGTGCTCTACAAGGTGACTACGCCATTCACTGTGGGCAGCTTTGCGAATCCGGTGGTAATCAGCAACCTCGTCATCGTGGCCCTACACCTGACGACCCTGGGCCTGATTCTTATCGACCAGCGGCGCGCCGCAGCCCGACCGGATGCCGCTGGATGACAGGGCTCCGGCCTTTGGCGTACGTCCACCCAGTGCAGAGCCCCGTTCTGGAAGCGCCGCTTCCAGAAAAGCTGCCATGTCCGCGCATCGGCTCCACTGCTTAGTCTGCTTGTCATGCGGGTCATCGGATGGCCAAGATGGCCATCCTTGTGAGGTCTACACCATGCGCGTTTCCGCCACCGAAGCCAAAACCGATTCGGCAGCCTGTCGGCCCAGGCCAAGCGCGAGCCTGTGTTCGTGGAAAAGGCGGGTCAACTCGATACCGTGATCCTTTCGGCTGAGCACTACCACGCCCTGCAGGCTAATCACGACAAGGCCAGCCGTGCCGCTCGAAAGAAGAGGTTCGAGGTCGAGTTTGGGGACTGGATCACTGCATAAAACGCGCGCTTTGAAGTGAGAGGTATTCCTGGGGCTGCGGCGCCGGATCGACAACGTGGCTGCGCAGGGCAGTGCCTTGGTGTCGGCTATGGACGCGGTGTTGTCGGATATCTAGAGCCTCCACACCTGCGTGCTGCACTTGCGGTCATCACAGGTTCGGGTCGCTATGGCTCGAATCCCTGAGTACCTCGCAAGAAATTCATCTCGACCTAAGCGGGTTTGTTCGACGATCTCGATTGGCCCGCCAGTGATTTGCCTGAGTCGTGCGGGCCTGTGGCTCAAGACAAAACAGGCGCCCTATGGGCGCCTGCGAATCATGATGGGACTGAGGTGGCTGTCGCGAGCGGCCACTACCGGGGTCTTGTGATTCAGCAGGTCCATGATCTGAAGGAGCTGTGTCGTGCTGGTTGATATTCCGCCAGCCCAACCTTGCCGCTCGTTCAATTCGCGAACCGCTGGTGCAACTGTGCTCGTCTGACGAGCAGGCAATGCATACCTTGACTTAGGCTCTCGCCGGTTTGCCGACATTTCCATTCATTCTTCAGAAGGTTCACGATCATGTTTCATCGCACCCTCTGCCGAGGTTACGTTCCCCTCCTGTTTGCCAGCCTGGCGCCCGCCGCTGCGATGGCGCAGGCCGAGCCCAAGGGCTTTTACGCCACGATCTACGGCCAGTACAGTCAGATTGGCTCCTCGGACTTTACCGAGTCGGGTGCCCAGGGTGCCGGATCGGGTCTGCGCGCCGAGTTTGGAGGCGGCATCGGCTTCGGCGGCGATATCGGCTATCGATACGGCAACGGCTGGGCGGCAGAAGTCGAGTGGAACTACCGGCGTCATTCGCTGGATGCGCTGCAGCGCAACGGCAGCAACCTGGCTCGGGATGGGGATTTCGCATCGAACATCCTGCTGATCAACGGTTTGCGTCGCTTCAATCTGGCAGGGGGATGGACCCCCTACGTGGGCGCCGGCATCGGATGGGTGCAGGAACTTGACATGGACATCACGCCCGTCGGCGGTGGCGCCGACCGGAGCTACTCGGTTGGCAGCAAGGCAGCCTTCCAACTCATCGGCGGTGTCGAGTACGCGCTTAGCCGCAGCTGGCGTCTCACCGCCGATGCTCGCTGGCTTCGGGTAGGCAGCGTGCGGTTGGATAACGCGTCTGGCAACCCTGGGGGTAGTGCGGGCCTGCTCAAGTACAACCCGCTCTCAGTTCAAGTCGGCATCCGCTACAGCTTTTGATACGCCCCCGAATCGGTATTGGGCTGCGCCGCCGAAGCGGGCGAGAACCTCGCTGCGTCGGCGGCGGCTGACCGGCACCTGGCGACCATCGCTCATCAGGCAAACCGCGCCGGTGGCGGTGCGCCGAACAGCGACGAGATGGTCGGTCGCCACCCACCACGACCGGTGCACGCGCAATCCCGTCGCGGCGTCTTGTGCTTCGACATCCGCCAAGGCGCCCAGGATCAGGGCGCAGCCTCGGGGAGTCCAGACGCGCAGGTACTGGAGCTCGGAAGTGACTGCGATCACGTCCGTGCCGAGCTCCGCTGGCAGTCGATGACGCCAGGTATCAGGACGTTGAGCAGGCAAGACCGTAGCTTGAGCATGCCCCGGATCGGGGGATGGATCGAGCGCTGCTCGCCTCGCCCCGGGGTTGCCGGCCGCTTCGCACTGGCGGATTTTCCCGTGCAGCAGCGGTGGCATCAGCCAGTGCATGCGAGGCAAGCAGATCAATACCCACGATGTCGTGACCGGTGCGACGATTTCCAGATATTCCCTGACCAGAGGATTGGCGAGCGTAAGGCCGGCAAGATCAGCCGCTTCATCGTCAGGTCGAGCCGCGTAGCCGAGCCAACCCTCCATCAGGCCTTCCCCGATCAGCCAATACAGCGGCGTCAGCAATAGCGAGCCGAGCAGACCAGAGAGCAGCACCAATGACCAACTGGGTGCCCGGCTGGCGCCGTAGCTGCGGGTCAGCAGGTAGAGCACCGACTGCAGGACAAGCAAGCCGGGCACGATCTGCAAGGTCCAGAACAACAGCCGCATGGCAAATGGCGCCGAGAAGCCTACGTCAGGCTTAAGTGCCAGCATGAGCGCAAGAAACACCAGGCCTGCGATGGTCAGGTAACGAAGGATGCCTGCTGAATTCGCGTCGTTCCCGATTGCCTGAGCGGTTGCTGTCGCGGGAAAGTCAGGAGAACCCATATCTGCGCACGCGCAAATGGATGACTTTCAATTATAGACCGCGACATGTCGGGCTTCGAATTTGTAGCTGATCCGCAGGTGCATTGGAATCGACAGATCAGGATGTCAGACCTAGGGTAAGACTGGTGCTGCGGATGGCCAGCGGGAGGCCACGCAATTGCCAGGCAGAGGAACTTAGCCGCTGCGCCAGCCATCATGGGAGCAACAACATCCAGATTCGCGGGGTCACCAATCGAGGGTTCGAATGCATCGCTAATCGACGGTCCTTCAGACCAGGGGCCTGCCCTCGGCCAGGCCCGGTTTAGCCAGTGTGTCGATCCGACGCAATTGCTCGGCGTTCAGGCTGATCGCGTCAGCTTGCGAGTTTTCGTCGATCCGCACCAATTGTCGAGTTCCTGGAATCGGAATGATGTCCTCGCCCTGATGCAGCAGCCACGCCAGTGCCAGCTGCGCCGGCGTCAACGACAGCTCTCTGGCCATCTGCATGATCGGCGCATACCGGGCAGTGTTGGTGGCCAGCCCCCGACCAGCGAAGCGCGGATTGTTCTGGCGAAAGTCGGTGGGTTGGAGGCTCGTAACGGTGCCGGTGAGAAAACCGGCCCCCAGCGGGGACCATGCCACCAGTGCAATGCCCAATTCGCGCAGGGTCGGCAGCAAGGATGTCTCTGCCTCCCGCCGCCAGAGTGAGTATTCATACTGCACTGCGGCGATCGGATAAACGGCATGGGCGCGGCGTACCTGCTCGGCGGTCACGTTGGACAGCCCGAGATGACGGACCTTGCCGGCGCGCACGGCCGTCGCCATCGCTGCGACCGTTTCCTCGATGGGCGTCGCCGGGTCGGGGTAATGGAGGTACCACAGGTCGAGCGCGTCCACACCCAGACGCGACAGGCTGGCATCGAGCGCTCTTTTCGCGTAGCTGGGACGTCCGTTGATCTTGAGCGAGAAGCCCCATCCCGTGGGGAGCTCGGTACCAGTCTGATCAGGCTCATGGACGATACCGAACTTGGAGGCCACGAAGGCGTCACGTCTGCCGCGCACCGCGCGACCGACCAGGCTTTCGTTGTGGCCATTCCCATAGGCATCGGCTGAGTCGATCATCGTCATGCCGGTTTCCAGCGCGCGATGGATGGTCTTGATGGCCTGGTCGTCGTCGCTTGCGCCGTAGTAGCCCTCAAGCACCATGGCTCCGTAGCCGAGCGCGCCAACGCGCGGACCGCCTTTACCCAGCGTGCGTCCCTTGATCATCGTCTTGCTCCATGGATGGTCTTCACGATCGCTCGGTTGACGGATTCGGCTCGGGATTCGCCGAACTCGGCGCTGTAGCGGCGATAGAGCTCGTGCCATGCGTCGTGAATCCGGGGGATGAGCCTCACCCCTGCGGGTTCGAGGGTGAGCCAGGTGTTGCGCCCTTCGCGTGTGCGTCTGACGAGACGTTCTTTCTCAAGCCGCTCGATCAAGCGCGTCACCGTCGACCGGTCGAGTGTCATTACTTCGGCGAGTTGCGAGCCGCTGGCAGTCCGCCCAGGCGACTCGGCCAGCGCCATGAGCACGAACGCGTGACTCTGCGAAACCCCCACGTCCCGAAATGCCTCGGTGGCCTGACGATCGATGCGACGGAACAAGGCGCCTGCCGTGAAGTAGAGGCACCCCGTGAAGTAGTCGCTCAGATTCGGATTGTCGATTCGCTGCTTTCCCATACGACGATTGTATGTGCAATTGTATATGCACGCCATTTCTGAATCACACGAATAACGCATGGCAGGTATGCATTCTTGAGGATTGCTCTGGGGTGCTTATCTGCGAGACGATGATCTTTCAAAGAATTCAGTGCGCAATCCGTGTCGACTCGGCATCCACCACCTCATGCAGGCTCCCTCATGGCGAGGATCGCCGGGATCGCTCTGACTGCGTTTGTGTTCGGCTGCGCATCCAACGGGAGGGATGAACCCTCGCCTGAGCTGGTGAGTAGCGGATGGAGCAGTGCGCCAACCCTGGCGCCTGTCGCCGACTTTGATACCTATGTGGTGGATATCACCCAGGAATTGCGTGTTCACCGGGTGCCCTTCAATGGGTCAAAGGCCGATGCGGAGCTGAGCGTGGTCGCACCCCTGCGGATCAGGCCGGACACTGGTTGTCGCGCCGAGTCGCCCCGAGGCATAGCGGTCCTTATCCATGGGTTGTCTGACACGGCATTCGCCATGCGCGATCTTGCGCAGTCGCTGTCGAAGCAGTGCTTCGAGGCTCGGGTGCTGCTGCTGCCCGGACATGGGACACGTCCTGCGGACCTGCTCGTCGTCGATCACACAGACTGGTTGGCTCATGTTCAAGCGGCGGTCGTGCAGGCCCGACGCGAAAGTGACTTCGTCGTGCTCGCTGGCTTCTCCCTCGGGGCAGCCCTTGCACTCACTGTCGCAGCCGAATCGCCAGGCCACGTCGATGCGGTCATCGGCGTGTCGCCGGCCTATCGATTGCGCTCGAACACCCTTGCGCGTCAAGCAAGATGGGTGGCCACCATTCGCCCATGGCTTGACTTGGGCGGGCGCGACGATTTCGCACGGTATGGCGCGTTGCCCACACGGGCCATTGCCTCGACGATGGCCGTGATCAGCATGATGGACGCACGCATGAGGAGCAACGGGACAGTCGGAACGCCGTGGTTCTTCGTGCAAAGCGAAGATGACGAAGTGATCGATGTCGCCGCGAACCGACGATTTTTCGATGCGAACGCCGGGCATCCACGAAGCAGGGTCGTCAACTACTTTTCCCGCCAGCCCAAGGCAATGTCTGGTGATCGTGAGGTATGGCTTCCCGCTGCCGATACCACGATGCGCGTGGTGGGACTCTCCCACCTTGCGTTGCACATCTCGCCGCACAATGCCCACTATGGTCTCTCGGGTAGCTATCGGAACTGCGGCAGACCGCCATTGCGCAGAGAAGATGAGGTCGAGTCCTGCAGGCAGGCCCGGTACGTCTGGTATGGCGTCGGCGGGCAGTCGCCTCCTGCCGGTGAAGCGGGCGCCCGTGCGACGTTCAACCCGCACTACCCGGACCTGGAGCGCCGCATTGGCGAATTCCTGAACGGGATTGACGGCCGAGACCGCACCGATGTGGCCTTTCAGAGGAGTGGTCCGTAGTGTCGCTATCCGCATCAGATCAAGACAGCCGCGTCGCCCTTGGCGCCCTGCCTGCGCTCGAACTCTTTGGCATCGAACCACCTGTCTCGATCGTGTTGTCTACGTCTGGCATCCAGCTCTGGTTCCTCGCGCTTGCCGTGTTGTTCCTCTGGCGTGCCCTGCGCAGGCAAGCCTGAGGCCGCCGACATGCCTCTCAGACGACTCGAGATCTCACAGTTCGGTGGCCCCGAGATGATCCGGCTGGTCGAGGATGCGGCGCTGCCGCAGCCTGGCCCGGGCGAGGTCCGTATCCAGGTCGAGGCATCGAGCCTGGTCTTCACCGACATGCTGATCCGGCGAAACTTGTATCCCGTCCTGAAGCTGAGCCTGCCGCTGACGCTGGGCTACGACTTCGTGGGCCGTATCGATGCACTTGGCGCGGGCGTCACGCATTGGCACATCGGCGATCGTGTCGCAGACCTGATCCAGCTTGGCGGCAATGCGACCCACCTCGTGCGCCCAGCCGAAGGGCTTGTCGCGGTGCCACAAGGGCTCGATGCGACCCGGG
The DNA here is from genome assembly GCA_947463885.1 of Burkholderiales bacterium. Taxonomy (GTDB): domain Bacteria; phylum Pseudomonadota; class Gammaproteobacteria; order Burkholderiales; family Burkholderiaceae_E; genus UBA4615. Next base: position 15,070 of record CANHUQ010000011.1, on the reverse strand, counting down.
CGGAGCCTCTGATTCTGAGCTACATGACCGCCTATCAGGCGCTGTTCCGTGAAGCGGACGCGAAGCCGGGCGATTCCGTCCTGATCTGCGGCGCCAGTGGCGCAGTGGGCATGGCCGCGCTCGACCTGTGCCGAGCCTTCGGGCTGCGAGTGGTCGGTGTGGCCTCGGCACGGCGGGAGCCGGTTGTGACCAGTCTCGGCGCGGCTTTCGTCGCATACGACGGCCCCGATGCAGCCGGGAAGCTGGATCGCCTGTCGCGAGAGGTCGGCGGCTTCAAGGTTATCGTCGATGCTGCCAGGGCCGAGTCGCTTGCGGCAGTCATGGCTCGCCTCGCACCGCAGGGGCAGCTGGTTGCCCTGGGATTCAGTGCCGCATTCCGCAACGCCTACAAAGCGGGCGACGACAGCCCGAGTGTGTTCGCGCGGCTTCGATTCGCCCTCGACTTTCTGCGTATCAAGTGGCTCTCGTCGCGGCCGGGTTCATCGAGGCGGGTTGTCTTCTACGACATCTCGGGTCGCCGGAAACGGCATCCGAAGGAATTCGCTGATGATCTCGTCGCGCTGTTCACCCTGCTGGAGGGCGAGCGGATCACGCCACGCGTTCAACGTGTCTTCGGGCTGACGGATGCCGCAGAGGCGCATCGCCTGATCGAATCAGGACAGGTCGAGGGCCGACTCGTGCTCGATCTGACATTGCCGACGGGCGCCAACTCCAGCCGCGACGTTCGCGGCGAGTCGAACCCTCGAAACAAGGACTCATGACTCGACGAAGGGATTGATTGCTGAGCTCCGACTGATACCTGTCGTCAGCGCAGATGCGATGCCGCCACCGCCCCTCGCTGAATCCGGCTCATTCGCCCTCTCAAACGCCGATCCCTTGGTTCATTGCGTTCCGGAGACCCAACATGCAGCTGCCGTTCAAGTTCATCCGCAACCTGCACCTGGCGACATCGCCGTTCATCGGCGCATTCGTCTATTCGGGCGCTCTGCGCTCGAACGAGACCTTTCTGGGGCTCATCCAGTGGGGCGTATTTCCGCTGGTGGCCGCTGCCGGCCTTGCGCTGTGGCTACGCCCACGACTGGCACGGCATGACGTAACACAACACACACCACGTTGAGCCGACTGCGCGCCGTCACAGGCGCGAGGCGTGGCGAGCGCTTGCCCGACGACCTAAACGGCACCGGCGCCTGCTCGAGCATCACGGCCTCAAGCGCCGGGCGCAAAGTGGCGCCGAGCGGCCACGAGCGGCAAGCAGAACATCAGCGCAGTGGCCGTGTTCAGGAGCACATTACCCCAGACGCCGTGCGCCAGGGAGAAGGCCGTGTCGACCAGGTACCACGCGAACAGCGGCCAGGCGATGGCATTCCACGCATAGCGCTGGCCTGCCTGGAAGGGCCGGCGGGCCAGCACGATGATGGCTATCATCCAACCGGCCATGACAGCCCCGATGATGCCATTGGCAAACCGTATGTAGCCCTGCGCTTCGATCGGAACCGGCACCGGACTCGCGGGCTGATGGAAGTACACGAGGTTGAAGAAGGTCTCGCCCAGCGACGGCGCGAATAGCAGCACTGCACTCAAGGCCAACACCACCCCCGCGGCTGCCTGGATCAGGCGGGACCAGAAGATGAGCGCGGGTTGATTCATCGGTTCGTCCTTCGACTCGCTCTACGAGCGGCTATTGCTCCAAAAGGCTCACGCGTGTCTGATCTGTTCACTTTTCGACCGATCGCGAAGGAGCACTCTCACGATCTTGACATCTTCGCGGGCGCGCCGGTCGGCCAACCTGCGGCAGGCGTCCCCGCCACTGAAGAGAACCAGCGCGATGCCCAAGCCTTGCGCAAAGTCCCTTTGCGTCACGAACCGCAGGGCAAGGCCCGCTACACCGAGCAATCCCTACAGCATCAGGTCACGACCCCATGCATTGTTGCCCTTCTGCAGGCGCGCTGCCTCGGCAGCCAACGTAGCTTTCGGGTCAGACTGCGGGCCCTGTTCAAGTTGACGCACCTGGCTCGGCGTGCGGTAGCCCACGACATCGCCGACGGTGCTCATCATGAGGCCGAGCAGAAGCAAGGAAACGGAGTTGGAAATAAACATGCATGGACTTCATCAGATCGCATGCGCCCTTGAACAAACCGCGCACAAACAGGCTGCAATGACTCAGGAGGCTTCGTGTCTCAGATCGCACTGGGTAGTGCATCGGCCAAGAAGTCATAGACCGCACGGATCCGCTTGCTGGTGCGGATCTGCTTGTGAACAGCCAGCCAGACTGGCAGGGGCTCGATTTTCAGTTTCGGCAGTAGCGGGATCACCGCGGGATCAGTCCGGATTAGATGCTCGCTGACAAAGCCGATTCCTAACCCGGCGCGCACTGCCTGCCATATGGCGATCAAGTCGTCGGTCCGAAATGCGAACTGCTCCCTTTCAACCGAATAGCCGAGAGAGGCAAAGCCTTTGAGGATCTCGTCGTTGCGGTCACCCCCAATGAGTTCATGCACAAGGAGGTCGGGCAGATGGCGTGGCACGCCACGCCGACGCAAGTATTCCTGGTGAGCACAGGCCCTCAGCGCCACGTTTCCAACCCGTCGTGCAATCACGTTGGCTTGATCGGGAGGGACCATACGCACTGCGATGTCGGCCTCTCTGCGCAAGAGGTTGCTCACGGCATTACTCGCCACCAGCTCAACCTGAACCTCTGGCAGGGATACGCGCATCTGCGCCAGTAAGGGGGGTAGGACGAAGCACGCTATAGGCTGGCTGGCTGTAATGCGTACGGTCCCAGATGCAGAGCGATCAGAGCCGACGACACTACGGGCAAGCTGATCGGCACCGCTTTGCATCGTGCGCGCCGAGTCGGCGAGACGAAGCGCAGCCTCGGTGGGAGTCATGCCTCGTCCGGTGCGATCGAACAGAACCAGGCCAAGTTGAGCTTCAAGCTCTGCCACATGTCGGCCGACGGTGGGCTGGCTTGATTGCAACTGGCGCGCAGCTGCTAGGAGGCTGCCTCGTTCAAGCACTGCAAGAAAAGAGCGTACGAGAGACCAGTCAAATGAGCTATTCATATATGAAACTTAGAGATACAGATATAGCCAATTGCGTTCATATCAACGCCTTCCCACAATACCTGAATAGCCTGACTGCTAACCGGTTTCTCGTAAAGATCATCCAACGTGGAGAGAACGATGCAACGAAGGAACTTCATTCGACTCGTGGGTGGTGGAGTCGTCGTGGCCGCCGCAATGCCGATGACCGCGTGCTCGTTGAGCAGCGACTTCCCGGCTCAGGCAGTAGAAGCTTGGAAGGGGCCTCAAGATGAGTCCGACCCGCGCAGACGCGCACTCGCTTACGCGATTACCGCGCCTAATCCTCATAACCTTCAGCCCTGGTTGGTCGATCTGCGGGAAAGCGGTGTGATAACGGTGCTGACTGATCCTCAGCGTGTATTACCGCAGACGGATCCGTTTGGACGGCAGATCCTGATCGGGCATGGCGCGTTCCTGGAACTGCTGGTGATGGCACTGGCGGCGCAAGGTACTGCAGCAGAGGTGGCCCTGTGGCCGCAGGGTGAGCTTGGCGCTGACCTCAAAGGATGGGATCGCCGCCCGGTGGCACGACTGACCCTTAAGCCTGGGGGGCTGAAGGATCCGTTGTTTGCACAAGTGTTCAATCGGCACACGCCGAAATCCGATTACGACCCAAGTCGGACAGTTTCAGCAGACACATTAAGTGCGCTGATGGCCAGCGTGACCGATAAGACGCTGCGGGTTGGGGGCACGGTCAGCGCGCCGGATTTACCCCCTCTGCGAGAGCTGTGTTGGAAGTCAGCGCAGGTCGAAGTCCTGACCCCGCGCACCATCATGGAAAGCATCCACCTCACGCGCGTGGGGCCTGCGGAAATTCTAAAGCACCGAGATGGCATCAGCCTCAACGGCTTGATGGTTCGGGCGCTCGACGCGCTCGGACAGTTCGACCGGAATGCGCCGCCGACGCAGGGTAGCCAGGCCTACAAGGCGATGATGGGACGCTTTGAAGGTCACAGCAACACATCGATGGGATTTGTCTGGCTGAGCGGCAAAAATCGGCGCGCAGATCAGATCAACGCAGGACGCGCCTACGTGCGACTCCAACTCAAGGCAACCGAACTCGGTGTGGGCGTACATCCGATGAGTCAGGCTTTGCAGGAGTTTCCTGAAATGGCCCCTCACTATGCGCAAGCCCATCAGCTAACGCTGAAAAGGCCGGTGCCAATGACGCCAGACGATGAGACATTGCAGATGTTTTGCAGACTCGGCTACACCGGTCAAGCAGTACCCGCCACACCCCGACGACCACTGGCAGCTTTTGTCCGAACCTGATGCGCGTGAAGCCGCGTGGCGTGTGTTGTCGTCGACAAGCTGGATGAATTGCAACCCGATGGCCGCAGGCGCCCTCGAATCGTATTTTGGCTACAGGCGGCGTTCAGTCAGGCGATCCAGAATGCCTGCATGTCGCTCTGACCAATCGCCGAGTTGAAGGACTTCGCCACGGTAGACGCTTTGCAGGAAGGCGGTTGTGAGTTCTCTTGTCGCCTCTTTGACCTGAGTATTGAGGAGGGGCCCGCCTGTCCCGCTTCGGTCAGTGAACATGCTGTGTGTTCCGCCTTTGAACACTGCCAGCCATTTGCGGCTGCTTCGTACTGCTTCAAAGACTCCGATTCTGTCTTCGGCCGCGCTGAAATAACCTGGAATCCGGATGACGTCACCTGTGGAGGTGATGTGAAGAGTTGGTACGTGCACAGAAGCGAGGATTTGTTGGGCTGATCGTTCGCCATAGAACGGCGGTGCGGAGATCATGATGGCGGCCTTAATGCGTGAGTCCTGAAACTGAAGGCTTCGCCCATCGCGATCGACTCGCGCGCCAACGGCCAGTAATGCGGTGTTGGCACCGTAGGAATGGCCTGCGATCGCAATTTGCTCGGAATCGATGACGTCGCCCAGCACATGGCCAAGCAGACTGTCCAAGGCGAAGCGAAGGTCGAGCACACGAGAGACAGCTTCGTCTTCCTGGGCAGCGCGGCGCAGCCGGTTCACAACGGCCAGTGGACTGCCATCAGACCACAATGATCGATCGCTGCCGATGTGCTGCACATGCAAGGTTGCGAAACCGTTCGAGGCCCAATGCTGGCCAAGATAGCGGTAACCGGCGCGAGAGCCTCCCATGCCGTGAGAGAAGATCACCAGCGGCACCTTGCGAGAGGCGGAGTCCATCGGCAGATACAGCCTCACAGGAACCTGGCGCGCTCGGCTGGTGTCGAACCAATCCAGGTCGACGCTTTGCCAGGTTCGCAAGCCCAAACCAGCAGACAGGCTGGGTTTCGCGATCAGTAGCAGGCCGGTTGCGAGGCCTTGCAATAGCAAGCGTCGCCGCGTAAGGGTTGGTTGGGCCAAGGTATGTCCGTTGTGGTTCAGCGTTTCGTGATCAGTGCACTTTGCCCTGCCGAACCGGCAGACAGAGCACGACGGTCAGCAGCCCCAGGCAGGACAATATGGCAAACAACTGTTGGTACCGAAGCAGGCTGGCGCCGACCTGGCCGACGACTGCAACGGCCAGTGCAGCGCCTGCTGCACTGCCGAACTGTCGCATGGCGTTATTGACGCCGCTGCCTGCGCCAAGCCGGGTGGGGCCAAGTGCCGCAACGGCTGCGCCACTGAGCGACGGAAAGACCAGGCCGATGCCCGTTCCACCCACGAACTGCATCGGCAGCCAGACGGCAAGGTAATCAGGTGTTGTACTGATGCGCAGACTCAGCCATGCCTGGGAGATCGAAAAGAGCATGGCACCTGCCAGTAGCAGAGGTCGATGCCCCATTCGACCCGCAAGCCGCCCCGCCAGGATGGAGACCGGGATCGAGATGAGCGGGCCCGGCGTGACGGCCCATCCCGCTTGCCCTTGGGAATAGCCCCAGATACCGGTCATGAACAGAAATCCGGTCAGAAACATGGCTGTGAAGGCGATGCCAAAGACAGCTGAGGCGATGTTCACGAAGAGAAAACTGCGGTCTTCGAACAACGTGAGGTCCAGAGCCGCGTTGGGTCTGCCGCTTGCCCAGCGGCGAAACGCCAGCAGCAACGCGAGCCCGGCTGCCAAGGCCACGAGCGCCTGCCGCCAGTGGTTGGCGTCGCTCAGAACGATGGCCCAGGCGACTGTGCCTGCGCCCAGGCTGAGCATCGCGATGCCAGGCCAGTCGAGCCGTGCCCCGGTCTCGGGGCTGATCGATTCCTGAAGGCCACGCTTGGCGAGTAGCCAAATGATGACGCCCAGCGGCAGGTTGATCAGGAAGATCCATCGCCAGGACGCCAACTCGATGATCCATGATCCAAAGGCCGGCCCAGCCGCCGCCGCCAGCGCTCCGGACGCGCTGAACATGCCGACCGCTGCGGCGCGCCTGTCCCTCGGGAAAGCGTTGAGAATCAGAGCCAAGGATGCCGGACTCATCAGCGACGCGCCGATGGCTTGCAATGCACGTCCGGCGATCAGGGGGCCGATGCCGGTTGCCCACGCGCAAAATGCCGAAGCCAGGGTGAAGAGGATCAGCCCTTGCAGAAACACACGCTTGCGACCCTGTAGGTCTGCCAATCGTCCCGCCGGGACCAGCAAGGCGGCATAAAGCACCGTATATGCGTTCAGCGTCCATGACAGGTCGGCGGCGGATACGTCCTGGAAGTATGCCCTGAGGGATGGATAGGTCGCCACCACAGCGGTGCTGTCCAGAATGACCAGGAAAACGGCTGCACTGGAAAGCCAGAAGGTGCGCCAGGCCTGGGACGATTGAGGTGGGGGCATCGCGACAGGCTGGGTCACAGCAGGTCTTTCACGCAAGCGTGCGCAGAAAAGCGTCGATGAGCGCAGTCGCTTCATCCGGGGCATCAACGACCGAGATGTGGGCGGTGTCGAGTGCCTCGAATCGCCCTTTGGGCAACGTGCGCGCTGCAGAGGCCATTGGCTCCATTGGGTAGAGCGTGTCGTATCGCCCGGCGACAAACAGCGTGGGCGCATGTATGGCGCTCATCCGAGGCGCAAGAGGTTCACGCTCGATGAGTACAGATCGAACAGCTCGGGCCAGTCCAACGCCCTTGACGTGCCGAAGGTGCTCATGGAAGGCCTGCATGATTGGGCCTCCCCGTCGGATCGTCTCGGGCAAGAAGAAGGTCTTGGCAACGCCCTGACGGTACATCGACGTGCCGTGAATCCAGCGTGCCCCCCAGGTGACAAATTGATCACTGAGATGCGGTCTGGTGGGCGAGGTGTAGACCGGCGTGTTCATCATCACGAGTCCACGCGTCCGGTTCGGATAAGACAGGGCAAATTCCCCGGCGACCAGTCCGCCCCACGAGGTGCCAATGACGATGACCGCTTGATGGATGCCCAGGGCATCCAGCACGTCCGCCACAGCGTGCGCGCACTGGGCCATCGTGAAAGTGCTTGGCGAAGGCCCGCTATCGCCATGTCCTGGGCCATCAATCATCAACATTCGGTGCCGATCCTGCCAGGCTGCAGCCGGCACTCCATAGATGCGGTGGTCGGCGAGGATGGATGGCCAGAGCACGAGCAGTTCACCTGGACCATTGACCGGGCCTGAATCACGCACGGCCAGTTGGCCGAGCCGGGTCGATACGGTCAGCGCCGCAGTGGCAAGCCTCATGTGTCCATGATCGTGGAGTGTCGTCGATGGTGAGTGTAGGGGCTTGCGCCTATAAAGTAAATGCCATTAACATTTAGGCATGCCACCTGACACCGCCCGACAGACATCCCAACCTGACCGTGTGCCGGTGAATCGCGGCAAGCGCTTTCATCACGGCAGCTTGAAGCAGGCGCTGATCGATGCAGCGCTAGCCAGCGACGACCTTGAAGGGCTGTCAATAGCTCAACTGGCTGCCGGCGCAGGCGTCACGCCTGCTGCGATCTACCGGCACTTTGCCAGTCGCGAGGAGTTGCTTGGTGAGGTTGCCCGAATCGGGTTTGATCGGCTGGAGGCTCGGTTTGCAGCGGCTTTTGACATTGCCAAGCCACCCGCAAGTGCTACCCAGGCGACCGCCCGGTTGAGAAAGCTGGCGGGTGCCTACCTGACCTTCGCGGACGAGGCGCCGGCGCTCTGGCGTCTCATGTTCGGAACCCAGGCCGCAGCGTACCGCTCAAAGGCGGACGTCCTCTTTCGGCCCAACAGTTATGACTACCTGCCGGCTGCGTTGATGGGCCTGCACGTGGCGGGCGTCATCGGTCGGGCGCCAGATGAGCGCGATGCGCTGTTTGCCTGGAGCGCTGTCCACGGCGCGGCAATGCTGCGTGGCGGGCATGTCTTCGCGGCCCTGGGCCCTGTCGCGGCGCTGGCAAATGACGTGGCCGACAGGGTTATCCAGTCGCTGCGCTGACCGTGGCCTCACGAGTTCCCCTTGACCCCAACCACTGAACCACCCAGGAGCCCGAGCACATGACTTCCGTGACGACCTCCCAGATTTCGACGGGCACGGCACGTGCCGCCCGACGCGCCCCTTTCCCGGCTGACATCGGCAACCACTACCTGATCGGGCCATATGGTCCGGTACTGGAAGAAGTGACCGCGCTTGATTTGCCCGTGACTGGGGACATTCCATCAGACCTGATCGGTCGCTTTGTGCGCAACGGTCCCAATCCGATTGAAGTTGCTGATCCTGCCACCCACCATTGGTTTCTCGGGGAAGGCATGGTCCACGGTGTGTACCTGCGCGCGGGCAAGGCCGAGTGGTACCGAAATCGCTACGTGCGCAGCCGTCTGGTGTGCGATCGGCTCGGAGAGTCCTACCCCGCGGGCAAACCACGCAGCAAGGTGGATGTGGTGAACACGCACATCCAGCACTTTGCCGGCAAGACCCTGGCACTGGTCGAATCGGGGCCTCCTGCCATGGCGCTTTCGCACGAGTTGGACACGCTGTCCTATGAGGACTTCCAGGGCACCCTTGGTGGATCGTTCTCGGCCCATCCGCACCTCGATCCGCTGACAGGGGAGTGGCACGCCGTGACCTATGAGCTGGAAAACAGGAACGAAATCCGGCACGTCGTCGTTGGCAAAGATGGCAAGGTGAGACGATCGGAAGTGATTGGGGTGTCCGACGGCCCCATGGTGCACGACTTTGCCATGACGCAGCGGTACATCCTGCTTTTTGATCTGCCGGTCGTCTGGAATGACGCATCGGCTGCGAAAGGCCATATCTTCCCGTATCAATGGTCGGATGGTCGTGCTGCCCGAGTGGGCCTCCTGCCCCGCGAAGGTGCGGCCAAGGACGTGGTCTGGATCGATATCCCGCCCTGTTACGTCTTTCACACCGCGAATGCCTATGACGCGGCTGATGGCTGCGTCGTTGTCGATCTGGTCGAACACCCCAGCGTATTCCGGACCGCCTTGAATGGTCCTGGGGAGGGTCCGCCGGTGTTGGCGCGGTGGAAACTCGACCCCAAGTCGTGCTCATTCAGCAAGGTGGTGCTGTCGGCCACGCCGCAGGAGTTTCCGCGCATCGATGAGCGACTGACGGGGCGTCAACATCGCTACGTTTACGGGGCGGGTATCCGGTCAGATCGGGGGTCGGCGTTGTGCTACGACACCGAGGCCGGGGTGGAGCAGGCGCACGATTTCGGGCCCGGTCGGTTCGCGTCGGAGTGTGTGTTCGTCCCGAAGTCGGATGCTGCCCATGAGCGCGACGGATGGGTCATGTCCTATGTGTGGAACGCCCCGACCAACAAGTCCGACCTGGTGATCATCGACGCCAGTGATTTTTCCGGGCCGCCCAAAGCCGTGATCCAACTGCCCGCGCGGGTGCCCTTCGGTTTTCACGGCAGCTGGATCCCAGATCAGGCTTGAGAGCCCGTCTGGCGCTGACGCTGCGTCATGCGCCCAATCCTTCCAGGAGTTGATGACATGATTCTTCACGATCTCACCCCGGGCATGCATCCTCGCCGGGTTCGCATTTTCCTTGCCGAGAAAGGCGCCGTCATTGAACGGCGCGAAGTCGATGCAGCGGCTGGCGCCAACGCGAGCCCTGAATTCCGCAAGCTCAATGTACTGGGGAAGTTGCCCGTACTGGAGCTGGAGGATGGCAGCACGATCACGGAATCGCTGGCCATTTGTCGTTACCTTGAGTCGGTCTTCCCCGAGCCGGCCTTGATGGGCCGTTCGCCGCGCGAGACGGCGGTCATCGACATGTGGACCTTGCGCATGGAGTATGAGTTGTCGCGTCCGATCACCGAGGTTTTCCTACACAGTGGCGAGTTTTATCGCGGACGCGTGGAGCAAGTGCCGGAGGTCGCTGCCTGGTCGCGCGGTCGTGCGCTGCAGACGATGGCGTGGATGGATCGCGAGCTAGCCGCGCGCCGCCACATCGCCGGCGACGACTACTCGATGGCCGACATCGTCGCCCAGTGCGCCTGCGTGTTGGGCAAGGCTACGGGGATGCGTATCCCGGCGGAGTTGACGAATCTGTCGCGCTGGTTCGCCGATGTCGCTGCACGACCCACGGCGCGGGCCTAGCCGGCGCATCCGGGAGAGCACGATGGGCACGACCATGGCACAGCCCAAGGTGTGCTGCGTGATCGGCGCGGGTGACGCCACCGGGTCGGCGGTCGCTCGGCGATTCGCGGGGGAAGGCTAGACCGTGTGCGTGGCACGGCGCACCGTGGCCGCGCTGCAACCACTGGTGGACCGGATCACCACCGCCGGCGGACACGTCGGAGCCTACGCCCTGGATGCGCGACGCGAGGACCAAGTGGTCGGCTTCTTCGATCGCATCGAAGCGCAGGTGGGTGCGATCGAAGCGGTGGTGTTCAACGTGGGGGCAATCCCCGCTTTCCGATCCTCGAGACCGCGAACTCGGTCCCAAGGGCCTGCATGTGGCGCATGTGGTGATTGACGGCCTGATCGACATCGCCTTCTCGCGCGAGCACTTCGCTCAGCGCGTGGTCGAGGCTGGGTCAGACGGCAGCCTGAACCCCGACCACGTCGCTGAGGCGTACTGGTGGCTGCACAACCTGCCGTGCGATGCATGGACCTTCGAGCTGGACCTGCGCCCGGCGGCGGAGCGGTGGTGACGGCGATGTCGCGACTGGCCGTCTTCGGTGCCACCGGTTTGACCGGCGGGCTCGTGGTGCAGCAGGCGCTTGCGCAGGGCCATACGGTGAGCGCACTGGTGCGCGACCCCAACCGGATGACGCTGACGCATCCACGCCTCACGGTGATCGCCGGTGACCCGACCCTGCTGCGCGATGTCGAGCGCTGTGTGCACGGCGCCGATGCCGTGATCCACTGCCTGGGCATTGGCGGTAAAGGGGATGGCAAGCCCACGTCACTCATCTCTGGTTCGGTCAAGGTAGTCTTGGCTGCCATGCGGCGCTACGGGGTCCCGCGCATCGTGTGCATGTCCAACGTCGGGGCAGGGGACAGCGGTACCTGGTTTGCAGCCCGGATCATCATCCCGCTGTTTCTGCGGTGGCTGGTCCCCATCGTCGACGACAAGAATCGCATGGAGGCGGCTCTGAAAGAGAGCTCTGTCGAATGGGTGTCGGTTCGATTACCAAACATCGTGGAAGGACCTGTCAAACCGTGTCGGGTGAGTGCCGATGGTCGAAGCATTGGGCTTTCCATCACTTCTGAATCGGCAGCCCTTTTCCTTTTGGAACAGGTTTCGTCCGATAAGTACCTGCGCCGTGCGCCCAGTGTCAGCAACTGAGGGGAAAACGTGAAGCCGATGGTTGATCAAAGAACCGAGGAAGCGCGCTTCCAGAACCTGCCGGGGTACCCTTGGTCGCCGCATTAGGCAACCGGCTTGTTGGCGCTGGGTCAGTCTCCGCACCACGCGGGGCTTTTTGCTTCCGCGGTCAGAAGGAATCCTTCACCCACCGTACAAGATCGGCAGCCCTTGAACCGCGGAAAAGTCGCGGTCATGTGTCACGAGGGCGGCGGCACCCATGTCGAGCGCGGTAGCCAATTGTGCGGCGTCGGGTGGCTTGAGTCCGTACTGAGCCCGTAACTGCGCAGCCTGGATGGCTACCGCTACCGAGAACGGCATGATCTGGTATCTGCCCAGGGCTTTTTCGTAGCGCTTGGCCAACGCCAGTTCTCCTGCCCTGTAGGGGCCTGTCAGAACTTCAGCTAGCGTGATGGTGGACAACGCAAGTTCTACCCGGCCTTCCTCGGCCGCCGCAAAAAGGCCCTCGAAGCGCGGTGCGAAGTCAGGATGGTCCTGCAGCAGGTAAATCCAGGGAGCAGTGTCCACCAGGACAGTGGCGCCTTCCGGCAAGGCACCCCAAGAACGGTCCTGGCGGCCGCTGGTGGACTTCTTCAGGTTTGCCATTCGTCGCGCATGTCGGCCACCGTCTGGCCTGCCCCCTCAGGCCACATATGACGTCCCGTTCCACGCAGGGCCAGGATGCCGCCCTTGCGGATTCGGCCGGTCTCCTGTGCCCGCAAGAACGATATTGGGACGACGGCAGCCACCGGCTCGCCGTGTCGAGTGATCACGCTGGTACGCCCGGCGCGCGCCTCGGCCGCTATATGCGGCAGTTGCGCGCGGGCCTGCTCGAGCCCATAGATCGACTTCATTTCGGAGCCTCAATAAATATGTACAGACTGTACGGAATATCAGAATTGTAGTCGAGCCGTCGATAACTTTCAGGTCATGTCGCGGTCATGAGTAGCTCGCTGGTTCGAATCCCCGACAGCACCAAAAAATCGCGCGGCTGAGCCTGATCGAGTTTGTGCAGCGATCTCTACTGGACCGCTGGAACAAGTCCTGCCAACTTGCGCAGTCGAGTTGTCAGGCGCTCAGAGCCCCGCGCCACGCGGGGCTTCGCGTCACGGGCACCAATTGCATGCGCTGTGAATTGATTTTGCCCCGCGGTTTTGGTTGGCCCTTTGGGGGCCTTGGCGGTGCATCATGGGTACAGTTGTGAAACTCAGGGCTTCGGCAGGCGCTTCGATTTACTGTCTGCCGTGATTGGTATCGCAGCTGCTGTGGCCATGTTCCGCTTCAAGGTCGGCGTCATGTCGCTGCTGGCAGGCAGCGACATCGGCGAGTCGGTGGTGAGTTGAATGGCGGGCCTGATGCGATGATGCCGCTGTTGTCAAGGTGACTGATCCACGTGTCACCGATAAGCGCTGAAAAGGAGGTTGCCATGAGCATGCCAGACTACTCAATCTTCGATGCCGGTGACGTCGTGCTGCAAAGCGGCCGTACCTTCCCGTCGATGCGGATCGCCTACAAGACCTATGGCACGCTGGCGCCTGATCGCGGCAACGTGATCGTCTATCCGACTTCGTTTGCGGCGCAGCACTACGATACGGAGTGGCTCATCCGACCCGACGGCATACTCGATTCGTCTCGCGACTTCGTTATTGTTCCGAACCTGTTCGGTAACGGTCTGTCGTCCTCACCATCGAATACGCCCTGGCCTTTGACCGGCAACCGGTACCCGGACGTCACCTATCACGACGCGGTTCGGGTGCAGCAGCGACTGCTTGCCGAAGTGTTCGGCATTCAACGCGTGAAGATGGTCTATGGCTGGTCGATGGGCGGCATGCAGGCCTTTCACTGGGCTGTGGCCTTCCCGGAGCTGGTCGAACGCATCGCCGTTGTCTGTGGCTCATCGCGCTGCGCGCCGCACAATGCAGTATTCATCGAGGGCGTGCGCGCAGCGCTGCAGGCCGATCCCACGTTCATCGATGGCGCATTCACCGGTCGACCTGTGCGCGGTTTTCGCGCGATGGGCCGCATCTACGCTGGCTGGGCACTATCGCAGACCTTTTATCGCGAGCAGGCCTGGCGCTCGCTGGGCTTCAGCTCGCAGGAGGATTTCCTGGTTCGCAGCTGGGAGCACACGTTTTCTCGCCGCGATCCCAGCGATCTCCTCGCACAGCTCTGGACCTGGCAGCACGGTGATATCTCGGCCCATGCAGACTTCAACGGCAACCTTGCTGCTGCGCTGCGGTCGATTCGTGCCAAGGTGCTACTGATGCCGGGTGATCACGACCTCTATTTCCAGGTTGAGGACAATCGGCTGGATCTGGCGCATTTGCGCAACGCAGAACTGAGGCCGATCCCATCGATCTGGGGCCACCGTGCTGGCAACCCGATGGCCAACCCGGTGGATGCAGCCTTCATTGCAGCGGCGGTTCGCGAGTTACTCGTGGCACCCTCGCCCTTGTGAGCTGATGAGGTCAGTGCATTCAAATGGTATCGTTGCTCACTGATTTTCGACGCAATCTGACTGATGTACACACCCGCACATTTCGCAGTGACTGACCCGGCGGCCCTGCATCGCATCATTCGCGAGCATCCCCTTGGCATGTTGGTGACCCCCTCGCCAGATGGTCTGGACGCCAACCATATTCCCTTCGAGTTTGATCCGACGGTGGGTGCGCACGGACTGTTAAGCGCCCATGTGGCCCGGGCCAATCCGGTGTGGCAGCAGTGCGCAGGCGGTGCCGATGTCCTCATCGTATTTCGCGGCAATGAGCACTACATCTCGCCCAACTGGTATCCCAGCAAGCACGAGACGCATCGGCAGGTGCCGACCTGGAACTATGAAGTGGTGCATGCGCACGGGCGGTTCACCGTGCGCGATGACGACAAGTTTGTGCGCGGGGTGGTGGCACGCCTCACCCGCACGCATGAAGCCCAGGAACCCAAGCCCTGGAAGATGGGCGATTCGGCGCCCGACTATATCGATGGCATGGTCAGAGCGATCGTGGGCATCGAGGTGTTGGTCACCCGCCTGGAAGGCAAGTCGAAGCTCAGCCAGAACCGTGAGCCACGCGACGTTCAGGGGGCTGCTGACTCATTGCGTGCCCGGGGCGTACTGCCTCTGGCCGAATCAATGGAGCATCCACCGAACGCCTAAGGAGCGTAGGCCAGCACGGGTTCGTCGTGGAGCCCGCAGTGCCCCCCTCAGTGACCCCTCAGTGATCCTATCGCGGTGCCTCTTACGAAGGCTCGCGTACCTGCGCGCCAAAAAGCGGACCGTCCTGATACTGCAGCACCAGCATCTCCACTGGACCATCCAGGTGCTG
>CANHUQ010000010.1 GCA_947463885.1 Burkholderiales bacterium | reverse complement strand
TTCCTGGATCACATGCTCGACCAGATCGCGCGCCATGGCCTGGTCGACCTCGACATCCACGCCGACGGTGACCTGCATATCGACGGGCATCACACGGTTGAAGACATCGGCATCACGCTGGGTCAGGCCGTGGCCCAGGCGATCGGCGACAAGTCCGGCATTCGCCGGTATGGGCACGCCTACGTGCCGCTGGATGAAGCGCTGTCGCGGGTGGTGGTCGATTTTTCCGGGCGCCCCGGGCTGGTCTGGAACGTGACCTTCACCCGGGCCATGATCGGCGGCTTCGATGTCGACCTGGCCCATGAGTTTTTCCAGGGGTTCGTCAATCATGCGCAGCTCACCCTGCACGTGGACAACCTGCGCGGCGACAACGCCCACCATCAGTGCGAGACCATCTTCAAGGCCTTTGCGCGGGCATTTCGCATGGCGCTCGAGCCCGATCCCCGGGCGGCGGGCCATATTCCGTCCACCAAGGGCAGCCTCAAGGGCTGAGGGCGCGGGCCAGTGCCATGACCACGATCCTGGTCGTCGATTACGGTATGGGCAACTTGCGCTCGGTGGCCAAGGCGCTGGAGCATGTCGCGCCTGATGCGACCGTGACGGTGTCGGGCGACCCTGATGCATTGCGTCGCGCCGACCGGATCGTGCTGCCCGGGCAGGGCGCATTGCCCGATTGCATGCGTCACCTCGATGCCTCCGGCCTGCGCGAAGCGGTGCTGGAAGCCGCCCGCAACAAGCCGCTGTTCGGCGTATGCATCGGTGAGCAGATGCTCTTCGACATGAGCGAAGAGGGACCCTGCGCGGGCTTGGCCATCATGCCAGGGCGGGTGGTGCGCTTTGCGCCCGGCCTGCAGGCCCCCGATGGCAGCCGCCTGAAAGTGCCGCACATGGGCTGGAACCGGGTCCGTCAGGATCGCCCGCACCCCTTGTGGGCCGGCATACCCGACGACGCGTATTTCTATTTCGTGCACAGTTTTTATGCGCAGCCGTCCGACGCCGCCCTCACCGTGGGTAGCGCTGAACACGGTGTGCGCTTTACCTGCGCGGTGGCGCGGGATAATATTTTTGCTACCCAGTTCCATCCGGAAAAAAGCGCCGCCCTCGGGCTGCGCCTCTACGCCAATTTCGTCGGTTGGCAGCCTTGATCCGAACCGTCGCTTCGTTCGGACCTGTCCTGCCTCCGGCGCCACGCCCGCCCTCGCACCCCTCCTCCCCATGCTGCTGATCCCTGCCATCGACCTCAAGGATGGCCGTTGTGTCCGCCTCCGTCAGGGCGACATGAACGACGCCACCGTGTTTTCCGACGACCCGGCGGCCATGGCCCGCAAGTGGCTCGAACTGGGCGCACGCCGCTTGCATCTGGTCGATCTCAACGGGGCCTTCGCCGGCAAACCCCGCAATGAGTCGGCCATCAAGGCGATCGTCAACGAAGTCGGTTCCCGCATTCCGGTGCAGATCGGCGGTGGTATCCGCGACCTCGACACCATCGAGCGCTACCTGGACAGCGGCATTGCCTACGTGATCATCGGCACGGCTGCGGTCAAGAACCCCGGCTTTCTGCACGACGCCTGTGGCGCGTTCCCCGGTCAGGTCATCGTCGGACTCGACGCGCGCGACGGCAAGGTGGCCACCGACGGCTGGAGCAAGCTCACTGGCCACGATGTGCTCGACCTGGGGCGCAAGTTTGAAGGCTATGGCGTCGAGGCGGTCATTTACACCGACATCGGCCGAGACGGCATGCTGGGCGGCGTGAACATCGAGGCCACGGTGCGCCTGGCCCAGGGGCTCACGGTGCCGGTCATTGCTTCGGGCGGCGTGACCAGCCTGCAGGACATCGAACGCCTGTGCGAAGTCGAACACGAAGGCATCGAGGCGGCCATCGTCGGGCGGGCCATCTATGAAGGCGCGCTCGACTTCTCCGAAGCGCAGGCCCACGCCGACGCCATCGGCGGCGAGGCCTGATGCTCACACGGCGGATCATCCCCTGCCTGGACGTCACCGCCGGTCGGGTCGTCAAGGGCGTCAAATTCCTGGGTCTGCGCGATGCCGGCGACCCGGTCGAAATTGCCCGCCGCTACGACCGCGAAGGCGCCGATGAACTGACGTTTCTCGACATCACCGCCTCCAGTGACGCGCGCGACATCATCCTGCATGTCATCGAGGCCGTGGCGGCCGAAGTCTTTATT
The DNA here is from genome assembly GCA_947463885.1 of Burkholderiales bacterium. Taxonomy (GTDB): domain Bacteria; phylum Pseudomonadota; class Gammaproteobacteria; order Burkholderiales; family Burkholderiaceae_E; genus UBA4615. The sequence continues at coordinate 27,012 of CANHUQ010000010.1, read as the reverse complement.
CCGCTGACGGTGGGCGGAGGGGTGCGCAGCGTCGCCGATGTCCGTCGTCTGCTCAATGCCGGTGCCGACAAGGTGTCCATCAACACGGCGGGGCTGCAGAACCCGGCTCTGATCGCCGAGGCCTCGTCCTATTTCGGCGCCCAGTGCATCGTGTGCGCGATCGACGCCAAGCAGGTGGCGCCGGGTCGCTGGGAAGTCTTCACCCACGGCGGACGCAACGCCACCGGCCGCGATGCCATTGAGTGGGCCCGCGAGGTCGAGCGGTTGGGGGCGGGCGAGATCCTGCTCACGAGCATGGATCGCGACGGCACCCGCGAGGGCTTCGATCTGGGCGTCACGCGCGCCGTATCCGACGCGGTGGGCATTCCGGTGATTGCCTCGGGAGGCGTGGGCTCACTGCAGCATCTGGCCGATGGGGTCACCCAGGGCCATGCCGATGCCGTGCTCGCTGCCAGCATCTTTCACTTCGGCGAGTTCACCGTGGGCCAGGCCAAGCAGCACCTGGCCGACCAGGGCATCGCCATGAGGCTGCAATGAGCGCGGCCGTACCGCCAACACACAGCGCGCCAGCCGCGGCCGCATCGTCCGCCGACTGGCTCGATTCGGTTAAGTGGGACGCATCGGGGCTGGTGGCCGCGGTGGCCCAGGAAGCATCCAGCGGGCGCATTCTCATGGTTGCCTGGATGAACCGCGAGGCCCTCGCGCAAACCGCCGCCACCGGACGCGCCATTTACTGGTCGCGCTCTCGTCAGCGGTTGTGGCGCAAGGGCGAGGATTCTGGCCATACGCAATCAGTCAGCGAAATCCGCCTTGACTGCGACGGCGACGCCATCGTGCTGAGGGTCGAACAAGCCGGGGGCATCGCCTGCCACACTGGGCGCCACTCGTGCTTTTACAGTCGCCTGGAGGACGGTCAGTGGGTCACGGTCGACCCGGTGCTGCGTGATCCGTCATCCATCTATGGCTGACCCGAGTCCCATGAGTCCCTCTTCTGACGACATCCTGGGCCGTGTGGCCGACACCGTGGCCAGTCGCCGCGGCGGAGATCCCGAGCGCTCGTATGTGGCCCGTTTGCTGCACAAAGGCGAAGACGCCATCCTCAAGAAGATCGGCGAGGAAGCCACCGAGACCATCATGGCGGCCAAGGATGGCGACCCGGCCCACATCGTGGCTGAGACCGCCGACCTCTGGTTTCACACGCTAGTCATGCTGACCCACTACGGGCTGTCTCACGCTGATGTCCTGGCCGAGCTGGCCCGTCGCGAAGGCTTGTCGGGCCTGGAAGAAAAGGCGCGCCGGACCCCGCCGGCTGAGGCCGTTGCTGTGCACAGGTCAGCCTCACCGCCCCCCGACGCCATTGCCCCGAAGGAGGGCTCATGAGTCACGACTGTATTTTCTGCCGCATCGTGCGTGGCGAGATTCCCAGCCGCAAGGTCCATGAAGACGACGACATCCTCGCCTTCCACGACATTCGGCCGGCAGCACCAGTGCACTTTCTGATCATCCCGAAGGTGCACATTGAAACGCTCTATGACGCCGACGGCACCCATCAGGCGGTGCTGGGCAAGATGCTCGGCATGGCCGGCCAGCTGGCCCGTCAGGAAGGTCTGACGGACGGTTTTCGCACGATCGTGAACACCGGCAGAATCGGTCGGCAGGAGGTGTATCATCTCCATATCCACATTCTGGGCGGTCCGGAACCCCTCAAGCCGGGTTGGCCGGGCGCCTGACCAAGGAGTATCGCCATGGGTTCGCTGAGTATCTGGCATTGGCTGATTGTGCTGGTGATCATCATGATGGTCTTTGGCACCAAGAAGCTGCGCAACATGGGTTCCGACCTGGGCGGCGCGGTCAAAGGGTTTAAGGAAGGGATCAAGGACGGCGCCTCTGAAGCCCCGGGTGCCGACGCCGCCAAGAAAACCATCGACGTCGAGGTTCAGCGCAAGTCCTGAGGCCGCGTCTGGCCTGCGGCCGCCTGGTGTTCCGGGGCGCCGCAGGAGGCCATCGGAATCGAGCGGCCCAGCGCCGCTCGTTTCTTTTTGACTGCTCTGCCCGCTCGCCGCGCTGACTCATCGTTCCACCTGCACCGCCTGCCCCGTCTTCCAAGGCCTTCGCTCCCAGCACATGTTCGACATCGGCTTTTCCGAGATGGTGGTTCTGGCGGTCGTGGCACTGGTCGTGCTCGGCCCCGAGCGACTGCCCAAGGTTTCTCGCCAGGTGGGTCAGTGGATGGGGAAGCTGCGCCGCTATGTCGACGATGTGAAGTCCGACATCAACCGGCAGATGGAACTCTCCGAGCTGCGCAACATCAAGGAGCAGGTGACCGACGCGGCGCGCGACATCCAGTCCGCCGTCAACGAGACCGTCTCCACGACCCAATCCCAGTTCGATGAGGTGCAGCAGGCGCTTGAGGGCAATGCACCGCCACCCATGACCGACTGGGACCGCATCTACGCACTTCGACGCACCCGCGACCGCATCAAGGAGCGTCGTATCGAGCGCGAGAAAGACCTCGGGCTGAAGCGTCCGCGTCGCCCTTTGCACCGCTGATCCGGGCCGCCCTCACATGAAGCTGTTCAACCGCGACAAGCCCGCCCAGGATGCGGCCCAGGACGAGAACTTCCTCTCGCATCTGGTCGAATTGCGCGACCGCATGATCAAGTCATTGCTGGTCGTGCTGGTCCTCTTTGGCGTGTGCTTTTACTTCAGCGGCGACATCATGAAGTTTCTGTCGCAGCCGCTGTATCAGGCCTTGCCGGCTGGCAGCAAACCGATCTTCACCGACCAGGCCGGGGCGTTCTTCACGCTCACCAAGGTGGCGTTTCTCACGGCGCTGCTGGCTGCGTTGCCCTGGGTGTTGTATCAGGCCTGGGCCTTCGTGTCGCCCGGGCTGTATGAACATGAAAAGCGCTTTGCGTTGCCGTTGATCGTCTCCAGTGTCTTCTTCCTGTGTGTCGGCATCGCCTTCGCCTATTTCTTCGTGCTGCCGGCGGCCTACAAGTTCTTCATCTCGTTTTCCGCGCAAACCGGCGCTGAAACCATGCAAGATCTTCAGAAGTACTGGGATTTCACCCTGGCCATTTTCTTTGGCTTCGGTCTGACCTTCGAGGTGCCGGTCGTCGAGATGCTCCTGGTCAAACTCGGCATGGTGACCACGCAGCAGCTGCGCGAGGCGCGTCGCTATGTCATCGTCGGCGCGTTCGTCGTGGCGGCGGTGCTCACGCCGCCCGATGTGTTGTCCCAATTCATGCTCGCCATCCCGTTGTTGCTGCTGTACGAGCTGGGCATCTGGATGTCAGGGTTCATCACGGCGCACAGCAAGGCGCCGGAAGAAGCCGCAGCAGCGGCGCCTACTGAAGGCGCAGACCAGCGCTGAAGCAAAGGGCCGGGCGGCCTGCGCGCTCGGCGCACCGGCCCGTCAGGCGGGTCGCCGACGCCTCGGGCTCAGCCCAGGCGTTCACCCCAAGCCCGATTCAGTCCATCCTCGGATCAGCCCACCTTCGGTTTGACGCCCACCTTGGCCGCAAAGCGCCGCATGCCGCCCAGCCAGCGGTCGTAATCGCCGGCTTTGCGCTGGTGATACTCCAGCACCTGCGGATGCGGCAGGATCAGGAAGGTTTCCTTGTCCATCCCTTCGACCACCACACTGGCCAGGTCGTCAGCCGAAATCACCCCGTCGTTGCGGGCGGCTGCCGAGCCTGCGCGGCCTGCAATCATCGGCGTGTCCACCGCCTGGGGGCACAGCACCGAGACGCGCACACCGGCATCGCCATGCTGAATGGCGAGCCACTCGGCCAGCGCAATGGCGGCATGTTTGCTGACGGCATAGCTGGCCGAGGGCAGTGAGGTGAGCAGACCCGCGGCCGAGGCCGTGTTCAGCAGGTAGCCCTCGCCGCGTGCGCGCATCTGCGGCACGACCGCACGCGCTGCATACACATGGGCCATCACGTGGACCTGCCAATTGAGCGTCCAGTCGGCATCACGGGTGTGCTCATCGCCATCGCGAATGAGGCCCGCATTCGAGCAGAACACGTCAATGCGACCAAACCGCGCCTGGGCCGCCTCGACCAGTGCCTGCACCTGGGCTTCGACACCCACATCGCAGGCGTGCACCAGCACCGGCACGCCAGGCATGACCGACAGCGCCTCGGCGCATGCGGCGTCCAGGCCTGCCTGCTGGCCAGGCAGATCGGTCAGCACCAGGCCTGCAGGCTGTTCTGCTGCGAAGCGTTTGGCGAGCGCACGGCCAATGCCGCTGCCTGCGCCCGTGATCACGATCACGCGTTGCGCGAGTTTCATGTCTTGTCTCCCAGTGGGTGTCGCTTGGTCGATCGGTGCGTGGTGCACCGTGGCGCGCAAGCTTAGCCCAGGGCGACCCACCGGCTGCACGGACCGGTTCCATTCAAGCGCACCTCTCAGTAGCGCTGCATCGTGCCCAGATACTCCACCAGCGCCAGGATGCGTCCGCGCACACTCCATTCCGCCGGGAAGGGCACGCCGCGCAGCCGCCAGTCTGACTCTTCGCGATAGACCTGGCCCCAGATCGGCATGTCGCGACTGCCATGCGGCCCGGGCCCCTCCACCCCGCGACCATCGATCAGATCGGCAATCAGCGATTTGGGAAAACTGCCGCCGTGGCGCGCGGCCAAGGTCGTGAGATCGGCAGGCGGGCGGCTCAGGAAGGGCCGCATCGGGCCATCGCCGCGCCCGTCAATCCCGTGGCAACTGGCACAGGCCGATTGGTATTCGCGCTTGCCCATTTCGGTCGGCGACAGGGTCTGGGCCTGCAAGGCCGCGCTCCACAGCATCGTGGCCGTAATGAGCAGGGCCGCTGGCCGATGATCAAGCGAGAGGGGACGTGAAGTGCAAGGTGATGTGCGCCATGACATGCGATGACTCCAGGGGCGTGCGCGCCATGGGGGGGCGCTACAGCAGGAATTGTCGGGCGGTGCACGGTGCGGGCATTGATTCACATCAAAGCCCGTAGCCTGACTGATCGAGAGGTGGGCGCCACGTCCACGTTACACTCGCCTCAGACGGCGTCGGGGCCGCACCCCGACCGGCACTCAAGAGGATCCGTCATGAATGCGCCCACCGAAGGCATGCGGCTGGTCGGCAGCCTGAACGAACGCTACACCGCCGAGCAGGGATGGCTTTACCTGACCGGCATTCAGGCGCTGGTGCGCCTGCCCATCCAGCAACGCCTGCGCGATGCGGCGGCTGGGCTCAACACGGGTGGCTATATCTCGGGCTACCGGGGCTCGCCGCTGGGGCGCTACGACATCGAACTGTGGGGCGCACAGGACGTGCTCAATCGGCACCGCGTGGTGTTTCGCCCCGGGGTGAATGAAGACCTCGCCGCCACGGCCATCTGGGGCGCGCAGTACGTCGGCGTGTTTCCTGGTGCCACGGTCGATGGCGTGTTTGGCATCTGGTACGGCAAGGGGCCCGGAGTGGATCGCTCGGGCGACCCGTTCCGACATGCCAACCTTGCCGGCACTTCAATCAACGGCGGCGTGCTGGCGCTGGCGGGCGATGACCATGGCGCCAAGTCGTCCACAGTCGCCAACTACTCCGATCTGAATTTCGTGGCGGCCGCCATCCCGCTGCTGTATCCGAGCAATGCCCAGGAGCTCCTCGACTTCGGTTTACACGGCATCGCCATGAGTCGGTACTCGGGCTGCTGGTCGGCGATGAAGGTCGTCACCGATGTGGTCGAGGGTGGCGGCTCGGTCTATGTTGCACCTGATTCGCCGCAGATCGTCCTGCCCCACGAGCCGATGCAGATCGCAGGGGGTGTGCACACCCGCTCCGTTGATGCGGCCCTGCCGCAGGAAGACCGCCTCTACCACCACAAGATTCACCGTGTGCTGGCCTATGCACGGGCCAATGCACTCAACCGGATCGGCGGGGCGGGCGAGGGCGCTCAGATCGGCATTCTGTCGGCTGGCAAGGCCTGGCAGGACGTGCAGCAAGCTTTTGCCAGCCTCGGTCTGGATGAAGCGCGTCTGCAGGCGCTGGGCATTCGCACGTTGAAGATGGGGTTGGTCTGGCCGATCGAGGCCGAGGTCGTGCGGGCCTTCGCTCGCGGCCTGTCCACCATCGTGGTGGTCGAGGAAAAGCGGCCGCTGCTCGAAGATCAGATACGCGCCGTGCTCTATGGCACCGAGCAGACGCCTGTGATCATCGGCAAGCATGCGGCCGGGCATTACCTGAGTCCGGAGCGCGGTGAGGCGGTGTTTCCGAATGCCGGCGAGATCAATCCTTCACTGGTCGCCATGGTCGTGGCGGGCGTGCTCGGCGAGCGCGCAGCAGCTCGCGGTGAACGCTGTCCGGTCGGGTTGCCCGACCTTCCTTCTGCAACGCAGCCCGGCTTAAGTGCCCCGCTGCGTGCCCCCAGTTTCTGCTCGGGCTGCCCGCATGGCCGCTCCACCAAACTGCCCGACGGCAGCCGCGCACTGGCCGGGATCGGTTGCCACACCATGGCGATGTTCCTTGACCCAAGCAAGACCACCACGGTCTCGCACATGGGCGGGGAGGGCGCGATGTGGCTCGGTCAACAGCCCTTCACGACCGAAAAGCATGTGTTCGCCAACATGGGCGACGGCACCTACTTCCACTCGGGGTTTCTGGCCCTGAGACAGGCGGTGGCCGCGCATGTGCCGATCACCTACAAGCTCTTGCACAACGGCTTTGTGTCGATGACCGGCGGCCAGCCGATTGATGGCGAGCTGTCCATCCCCGGCACGATCACCGAACTGGCCGCCGAAGGGGTGAAGAAGATCGCGCTGGTGAGCGATGACCCAGCGAAGTGGCAGGGCACGCGTTTTCCTGAGGGCGTGACCGTGCATCACCGCTCCGAGCTCGACGCGGTGCAGCGGCTGTTTCGCGAGTACCCCGATGTGTCGGTCATCGTCTACGACCAGCCCTGCGCGACCGAGCGGCGTCGCCTGCGCAAGCGCGGCAAATGGACCGACCCCGACAAGCGCGTGTTCATCAATAGCGCCGTGTGCGAAGGCTGCGGCGATTGCGGCACCGTCACGAATTGCATGTCGATCGAGCCGCTTGAAACCGAGTTCGGCCGCAAGCGCAAGATTAATCAATCCAGCTGCAACAAGGACTACTCCTGCACCGAAGGCTTTTGCCCCAGCTTTGTGACGGTCACGGGCGGCAAGCTGCGTAAGTCGGGTGCTGCTTCGGCCACCCCTGCCGACCCGCGAGCAGCGGCGCTGGCTGCGGGCGAGGCGGTCTTTGCCAGCTTGCCCGAGCCGCACATCGCCGCACCGACGCGCGCATTCAGTCTGCTGGTGGCGGGCATTGGTGGCACAGGCGTGGTCACCATCGGTCAGACCCTGGCCGTGGCCGCGCACCTGGAAGGGCTCTACAGCTCCAACCTCGATGTGACCGGGTTGGCGCAAAAATACGGTGCCGTGCTGTCACACGTGAAGTTCGCACCCGACCCCGCCATGCTGCACGCCACGCGCGTGGCCAACGGCGAATGCGACACCTTGATCGGATGCGACCTGATCGTTTCGGCAGGCGATGACACGGTGGCCAAGCTCAAGGCAGGCAGCGGTGGGGTGGTGTGTACCGACATGGTTCCCACCTCCGAGTTTTCGCGCAATCCCGACTGGAACCCCGATGCCGACCGGCTCGCCGCGCGCCTGGCTGGCGTGTTCGGTGACCGGGGCCTGGCGATGGAGGCGTTGCGCCTGTCGGCCTCGCTGATGGGTGATTCGATCACGGCCAACATGTTCCTGCTGGGCGCCGCCTGGCAAAAAGGCCTGGTGCCGCTCACGCATGCCGCGATTGACCGGGCGATCGAACTGAACGGCGTGGCGCTCGAACAGAACCGCCGCGCTTTCCTGTGGGGGCGCCGCGCCGCGCACGATCTGGCCGCAGTCGAAAAGATTGCGGTCGGGGCGGGTCCGTCCACCGCGCAGGTCATTCGCTTCGATCCGCGCAAGTCAGCCTCGCTCGATGAACTGATCGCCACGCGCGTAGCGTTCCTGACGGACTATCAGAACGCTGCCTATGCCGCGCGCTATGAGCAGACCGTGCGCAAGGTCGCGCAAGCTGAAGCGCCACTTGGTCTGGGCGATGCTCTAGGCCGTGCGGTGGCCCGCGGACTGTTCAAGCTGATGGCGCACAAGGACGAGTGGGAAGTGGCCAGGCTGTATGCGCGGCCGGAATTTCGCCAGGAGCTCGAGCGCACCTTCGAGGGTCCGTATTCCCTCAACTTCCATGTGGCCGGCGGCCCTTTCGGCAAGCGCGACCCGGCGAGCGGCAAGCTGGTCAAACGCGAAGTGGGCCCCTGGCTCATGCGCGCTTTCCGGCTGATGGCGCCGCTGCGCGGACTGCGTGGCTCAGTACTCGATCCTTTCCGTCATTCGTCCGAGCGCACGCTGGCGGCCGAATTGTTGACCACCTACGAGGCTGACATCACGCGTGTGCTGGCCGAGCTCAACCCTCAGACCCATGCGCGTGCGGTCCAACTGGCTTCATTGCCCGACAAGATCCGTGGTTATGGGCATGTGCGTGAAGCGCATGCGCAGCGTGTGGCCAGCGAGCGCACGGCGCTCCTGGCGCCGGCGGGCGGGGGCGAACAGGTGATTGAGGTGCGGCGCACCGCAACCGCCTGAACAGCGGCCTGAACAACGCCCCGAAGGCGGGCCTGTGCGCGCAGGCCCGCTTTATTCGGCCTGCCGCCCGCCAGGTTTCGGACGTTTGCCCACCGTGATGGGCAACTCGATTTCCTTGCCGTCGCGCACGAAGGTAAAGCGGCTGCTCGACCCGGGCGTGATCTGCGCGATCACGTTAAGCATGGTGGCCGTGTTGGGGATGGCCTTGCCTTCCACCTCGACCAGAATGTCGCCGGTTTTCACGCCGGCCTTGTCCGCTGGCCCGCCGCGCATGATGCCGGCGATGATGGCCCCGTCCTTGCGCGGCAGCTTGAAGGCCTGCGCCAACTCGGGTGTCACATCTTGCGGCTCCACCCCAATGTAGCCGCGCACCACGCTGCCGTTCTTCAGGATCTGGTCCATCACATTGCGCGCGGTGGACGTCGGAATGGCAAAGCCAATGCCTAATGAGCCGCCGGTGCGCGAGTAGATCGCGGTATTGATGCCCAGCAACCGGCCCTGGGTGTCGACCAGTGCACCGCCCGAATTGCCCGGGTTGATCGCGGCATCGGTTTGGATGAAATTTTCGAAGGTATTGATGCCCAGTTGCGTGCGCCCCAGGGCCGAGATGATGCCCATGGTCACGGTCTGCCCCACGCCAAACGGGTTGCCGATCGCCAGCACCACGTCGCCGATGCGAGCGCGCTCGGGATCGCCAAACTCGATGGCCGCCAGATCGGGCAACTCCACTTTCAGGACAGCCAGATCGCTCTCCGGGTCAGAGCCGACCAGGCTGGCCCGTGCGCGGCGCCCATCCGACAGCAGCACTTCAATGCCGTCGGCCCCCTCGATCACATGATGGTTGGTGAGCACCGTCCCCTCGCGCGACACCACCACGCCTGAGCCCAGGCTGGACGTGGGCTGGCTGCGTTGCGGGTCGCCGAAGAAGCGGCGAAACATCGGGTCGTTCAGATACGGATGGTCGGGCGGCAGTCGGCTGTCCTTGGTGGTGTAGATATTCACCACGGCTGGAGTGGCCCGGGCTGCCGCATCGGCGTATGACAGAATCGACGCGCCGGTCACGGCATCGCGGCCTGATGCGCTCTGCGCAGGCGCGGCCGCCTGCCCCGCAGTGGGGCCCGACAGGCGCGCCGGCAGCCATTGCGGCTTGAGGGTGGCCACCACGAACACCATGGCCAGCGCCACCGCGACGGCCTGTGCAAAGGTCAACCACAACTTCTTGAGCATGAGCGGAGCCGCGGACAATGAAGAGATCTGAAGGACGAGGCGGGCGTGCGGCGCGAAGCAGCGCTGCGCGTGCCCCTGCACGCGTGGCGCGCGATGCACTGGAAGGCTGGCTGAACGATTACCTGCAGCCCGGCGCCATCGAGGATTATTGCCCAAACGGCCTGCAGGTGGAAGGCAGCCCGCAGATCCGAAAGCTCGTCTGCGGTGTCACCGCAAGCCTCGCTTTCGTGCAGGCTGCAGCGAAATCCGGCGCGCAGGCGGTGCTGGTGCATCACGGCTGGTTCTGGCGAGGTGAAGATCCCTGCGTGACTGGCGCACGCCATGCGCGTCTGAGCGCATTGATGGCCTCAGGCATAAGCCTCTTTGCTTACCACCTGCCGCTCGATGTGCACGCCGAGGTGGGCAACAACGTGGCGCTGGCGCGCCATCTGGGATGGCCTGCGGGCGAGCCGTTCGGGCGCCAGGGCCTGATCCGCATGACCTCGCTGCCCGCGCCCTCGGACGCTGCGGGTCTCGGCCGCCTGCTGCAGCGACGCCTGGCACGCAAGCCGCTGCTGGTCGGCGCCCTGGACCGACCGATCCATCGCATCGCCTGGTGCACCGGTGCTGCGCATGATTTTCTGCCACAAGCCATTGAGGCCGGAGCAGACGCCTTCGTGAGCGGAGAGATCAGCGAACGCACCACGCATCTGGCGCGCGAGGCGGGCGTCATCTATGCCAGCGCCGGCCACCATGCCACCGAGCGCTATGGCGTGCAGGCCCTGGGCGCGCGCGTGGCCGAGCAATTCGGCATTGAAGTGGTCTTCATCGACGACCCGAATCCGGTCTGAGCGCGACGGATCTCGTCAGCATCCGGGGCGGATTCAGCGCCAGGCTTGAGCGCCAAACTTTAGCGCGCAGGCCGATCACACCACACGCCGACCCATCGCTCAGGGCCGGCGGGTCGTCGCACCACGCCTCAGATCGCGCGCTTCTTGAGCTCGTCGCGGATTTCAGCGAGCAGCACTTCCGTGGCGGGCGGGGGCGCCGGCTCGGCAGCGGCCTCTTCACCCAGGACCGTGTCTTTGACTCTGTTCAGGTACCTGACCAGCATGAAGATCACGAAGGCCATCAGGATGAAGTTGATCAGGATGGTCAGGAAGTTGCCCCAGGCAAAGACCGGCACACCCGCCTTCTTGAGCGCATCCAGCGTGTTCGGGGTGCCGGCCGGAATGTCGCCCAGCAACACGTACAGGTTGCTGAAGTCAAACTTGCCGCCCAGCAGGCGGGCAATAAGCGGCATGACAAGGTCATTGACGATGGAATCGACGATCTTGCCGAACGCCGCACCGATGATGACGCCAACGGCCAGGTCGATTGCGTTGCCCTTGACGGCGAAGGCCTTGAATTCGGACGCTAGACTCATGAATGGAAACTCGTGATCTTCATTGGGGAAATGAAAGGTATCACTGGTTCAGCCAATTGCCCTCGGTGTCCAGTCTGCTTTTTGCAGCGCCACGATAAACGGCTAGAATTGAGGGTTGTTGTTGCCCCGTAGCCTGTATCGGGGTCGTATTGCGCGTGGTCGATGCTGTCAGTCGGGATTGGAGTCTGTTCGCGCTCCAGTATTCCGCGGTGGGTCGGTCGCTTCGTTCTGTTGCTGTTTTCTCCGAGGTCTTCATGGCTAACACCACCTCGAGCCTGTCCGCTCCGAGTCTGCTGCCCACTGAACCGTCCCGCCGCGCCGCTTTGGTTACCACGGCTGCGGTCGGCGCTGTGGGTGCCGCTGCCTGCGCCATCCCGCTCATCAGCACCTTCCAGCCTTCCGAGCGTGCAAAGGCCGCCGGGGCGCCGGTCGAGGCCGACATTTCGGGCATGGCGCCCGGTGATCTGCGCCGCGTCGAATGGCGCGGCAACCCAGTCTGGATCGTACGTCGCACGCCCGAGATGCTTGAGTCGCTGAAAAAGACCGAGCCTCATGTGCTGGACCCCGACTCGAGCAAGCCCTATCAGTTCGCCATGCCCGAGTACGCCAAGAATCAGGCGCGCTCGATCAAGCCGGAATATCTGGTCGTGGTCGGCATCTGCTCGCACCTGGGTTGCTCGCCGAGCGACAAGTTCACGCCGGGCGCTCAGCCCTCGCTGCCCGAAGACTGGCAGGGCGGGTTCCTGTGCCCCTGCCATGGCTCCACGTTCGACATGGCCGGTCGGGTGTACAAGAACAAGCCGGCCAATGCCAATCTCGATGTGCCGCCGCACACCTACCTGTCCGACACCCGTTTGCTGATCGGCGAAGACAAGAAGGCCTGACCCACCCTGCGTACCCCTGGGGTCCGCGCAGGTACACGATCCGAATCGCAGCGCCCGGCACTGATCGGGCGCGAGCAAGAACAAAAGAGTGTCCTGGAGTTTTCCGATGGCAGCAGCAGACAAGAAGATCGAAACCACCGGCCTGCTCGGCTGGATCGACCAGCGGTTTCCCCTGACGGCGAATTACAAGGCGCACCTGTCCGAGTACTACGCGCCCAAGAACTTCAACTTCTGGTACTTCTTCGGGTCGCTGGCCATGCTGGTGCTGGTGATCCAGATCGTCACCGGTATCTTCCTGACCATGCATTACAAGCCCGACGCGCAGCGTGCGTTCGAGTCGGTCGAGTACATCATGCGCGATGTGCCCTGGGGCTGGCTGGTGCGCTACATGCATTCAACGGGCGCCTCGGCCTTCTTCATCGTTGTGTATCTGCACATGTTCCGCGGGCTCATGTATGGCTCGTACCGCAAGCCGCGTGAACTGCTGTGGATCTTCGGCTGCCTGATCTTTCTGGTGCTGATGGCCGAAGCCTTCTTCGGCTACCTGCTTCCCTGGGGACAGATGTCCTATTGGGGTGCTCAGGTGATCGTGAACCTGTTCTCGGCCATTCCGATCATCGGGCCGGAGCTCTCGGTCTGGATCCGCGGTGACTATGTGGTGGGCGACGCCACCCTGAACCGGTTCTTCGCCTTTCACGTGATTGCCATTCCGCTGGTGCTGCTCGGTCTGGTGGTGGCACACATCCTGGCGCTGCATGAGGTCGGTTCCAACAATCCTGACGGCGTCGAGATCAAAGCCAAAAAAGACGCGCAAGGCCGTCCTCTGGACGGTATTCCGTTCCACCCGTACTACACCGTGCACGATATCCTCGGCGTGGCGGTCTTCCTGCTGGCGTTCTCGGCGGTGATTTTCTTTGCCCCCGAAATGGGCGGTTACTTTCTCGAGTTCAACAACTTCATTCCGGCCGACCCGCTCAAGACGCCCGCGCACATCGCACCGGTCTGGTATTTCACGCCGTACTACTCCATCCTGCGTGCCATCACCAGTGAGTTCCTGACCTGGGGCCTCACGCCCTTCCTGCTGGTCTATCTGGCCGTGGTCTGGATGAGCAAAACCCGACCGCTTTCCAAGCTCATCGCAACACTCGCCGTTGGCGCACTGGTGCTGGGATTCATGTTGCTGGACGCCAAGTTCTGGGGCGTGGTGGCCATGGGCGTGTCGGTCCTGATCTTCTTTGCCATGCCCTGGATCGACAACAGCCCTGTGAAGTCCATTCGATACCGGCCCGACTGGCACAAGTACGTCTATGCCCTCTTTGTCGTGGTCTTCATCGTGCTGGGTTATTTTGGGGTGCAGGCGCCGTCGATGATTGGCGAGCGTATCTCGCAGCTGTGCACCTTGTTGTACTTTGGCTTCTTCCTGTTCATGCCCTGGTGGAGTGCGATGGGTGAGTCCAAGCGCGTCCCGGAGCGGGTGACCTTCGCCCCGCACTGAACCTGCTCACGGACCGCCCTCTGCCCAGGACTACTTCCCCATGATTGCTTGTATGACTGCCCGTTTCAGCTTCCGCCCGCCTCGGCATCTCGTATCCGTCCTGTTTGCCGTGGTCACCGCCGGTGTCTCTGCGCTGTTGCCCTCCGTGGCGCTGGCGGCCGGCGATGCGGTGCGGCTTGATCGCTTCCCCACCGAGAAGCTCAATGACGAAGGGTCGCTGCAAAATGGCGCCAAGCTCTTCGTCAACTACTGCCTCGGCTGCCATAGCGCGCAGCTGATGCGCTACAACCGTCTGAGCGACCTTGGCCTGAACGAAGCCCAGATCAAGAACAATCTGCTGTTCACTGGCACCAAAGTCGGCGACACCATGCGCATCGCCATGGCGCCAGCCGATGCCAAAGACTGGTTCGGTGCGCTGCCCCCCGACTTATCGGTCAATGCGCGGGCGCGGTCGTCGAGTTCCGGCTCTGGCTCAGACTGGCTCTACACCTATCTGCGCAGCTTCTACCGTGACTCCACCCGAGCCACCGGCTGGAACAATGCGATCTTCGCGAACGTGGGCATGCCGCATGTGCTCTGGGAGCTCCAGGGTTCGCGCGGGGCGACCATCGAGGAAATCAAGTCGGTGAAAGACGGGGCACCTGGTGGCGCCCATGCGTTTGCCCGTACCGTGATCTCCTACGACACCGATGGCAACCGCAGCGAAAAGACTGAAAAAATCACCGAAGGTCATCCGCACGAAGGTACGGACATCAAGCTCACTGCGGCCACGGGCGGAAAGCTCAGCCAGGCGGCCTATGACGAGCAGATCGCCGACCTTACCGCTTATCTCACGTACATGTCCGACCCCTCGGCCAAGACGCGGGTGCGCCTGGGCACATGGGTGCTGATCTTCCTGTCGATCTTTTCTCTGCTGGCGTGGTGGTTGAACCGCGAGTACTGGAAAGACATCAAGTAAACACTGCTGGTCGCCTGTGTCGCCGTGTCTTTCTGCGGCGCCGCTAGACCGTTTCACAGGGTGTCCGGCGGGCACCCTGTTCCGTTTGACCCAGGGCGCGCATGCTGTGCTGCAGCCCCACATACTGAGGAGCGACGCCCATGATGGTCCTGTATTCGGGTACGACCTGCCCGTTCAGCCAACGCTGCCGCTTCGTGCTGTTCGAAAAGGGCATGGACTTCGAGATCCGCGATGTCGATCTCTACAACAAGCCCGAAGATATCTCGATCATGAACCCGTACGGTCAGGTACCGATCCTGGTCGAGCGTGATCTGATCCTGTACGAATCGAACATCATCAACGAGTACATCGACGAGCGTTTCCCGCATCCGCAGCTCATGCCGGCCGATCCGGTCATGCGCGCGCGTGCTCGACTGTTCCTGTTCAATTTTGAGCGCGAGCTCTTCGTGCATGTGCAGCAGCTCGAGCGTCGGGACCACAGCAAGGACAGCGCCAAGCTGATGGAGCGTGCGCGCCAGCAGATCCGCGACCGTCTCACGCAGCTCACGCCGATCTTCATCAAGAACAAGTTCATGTTGGGTGAAGATTTTTCGATGCTCGACGTGGCCATTGCCCCGCTGCTCTGGCGTCTGGACCATTACTCGATCGAGATGCCCAAGACGGCTGCACCGCTCATGAAATATGCCGAGCGCATCTTCTCGCGCCCGGCCTACATCGAGGCGCTCACGCCGTCCGAGAAGGTGATGCGTCGCTGAGCGCCACGCGCCCATGCTGCCCGCGCGCGTCTGAAGACTGGCCATGACCGATTCATCCGAGCCTTCTTCAACCAAGCCCTACTTCATTCGTGCGATCCACGAGTGGTGTAGCGACAATGGGTTCACGCCGTATCTGGCTGTGAGCGTGGACGAGCGCACGATCGTGCCGCGCGAGCATGTCAAAGGCGGTGAGATCGTGCTCAACGTGTCCCACGGTGCCACGGGTCGCCTGCAGATGGGTAATGACCTGATCACCTTCCAGGCACGCTTTGGTGGCGTGGCACGTGACTTGTCCGTTCCCGTCGAGAATGTCTCGGCGATCTATGCCCGCGAAAACGGCCACGGCATGGCCTTTGAGGTACCCAAGGCCCCCGCAGTGGTCGAGGAGCCCACTGAAGGCGCGGGCCGTGCGCCGGTACAACTCAGTCTGACCGAGGACGATTCGTCCGCACCCAGCGAGGCAGCAGAGTCTGCGCCCCGGCCGACTGCCGTACCCCCGTCCCTGGCCTCGGTACCAGGTGCGCCGAGCAGCGCGCGCGATGATGACCAAGCACCGCCCGACCCCGTCCCGCCGAAGGGCGGTCGTCCGAAGTTGACACGCGTGAAGTAGACGCGCACCGCAGGCCTCGGCGCAGTTTAGAATCGTGGCTTGTGCGCATCGGGGGGGTCACGCAGTCCGGTGCAGCACCTTTTTTTGCCCTTGTAGCTCAGCTGGTAGAGCAGCGGTTTTGTAAACCGAAGGTCGGCGGTTCGATTCCGTCCGGGGGCACCATCTCTCTTCCTTCATAACCAGGCGCAAAGCCAGTCTCGGGCGCACACTCCAAGCAAACAAGCGGCTCTCAGGGCGATGACCGCGTGCGCGCTTGTCTGCGAGGCTCACCCGTCCCAATGCCAGATGCCTGACGTTCTTGCCTGGCGGGTCGGGCAATGACTCAAAAAGTCCAATCCCGCTGCCCGCAGAAAGAGGTTCGAAGCAGCGTTCGGAGCACGAATCGCGGCACAAAACGCCCACTTCGAAGCGCACGGTATACCTGGCGCCGACTTGCGCCCGCAGTGATGGGCGGAGGGCCCGGTATGACGTGTTCGCTCTTCCGAGCCGCAGCGCTACTGACGGCATCCTGTATGTGGTGGTGATCCAGAGCGACCTGCTGAGTGCCTTCTTCTTTGCTACAGCGCCTCAAGCATCAGCGGTGCAGCCCGCTGACCCAGCGGTTCATCTTCAAAGAACACAAGCACCGTCGGAGGCTTCGCACCGGCCCATTGCGGCTGCTGGAGCACCCACTTGTGCACGAAGTCGGTCACGGTCTGACGCGCTGCTTCGCGCTGCAAGACGATGCGTTCGGGCGTCGAGGCTTTCGTTGCCAACGTGGACGTGATCGATCGTTGCAGCGCGGCCACTGCGTCAGTGCCTGTCAATGGCGACCACAGCCCCGACGAAAAGGACTCGAGCTTTGACAGGTCGATCGCTACGGGCAGCGATGGCCGCACCGCAGGCGCCACCACGACCAGCGCCTGACCGGTCTGCCTGAACGTCCAGTCTTTGGCCAGCGGGATGTGATACCGGTAGACCGCCGGCACACGCACCTGCGCGATGGTCGTGCCCACTGGAACGCCCAGGATCGTGTGGGTGGTGGTGGAGTCGAAGCGCTCCTCCGCAGTGATGGTGCTGACCTCGAGCAGACCGCCCGGCGTGCGCATCACGACAGGCGCCACAGTGGCTGTGGTGACCCGTGTTGTCGCGGGTGCTCGCAGTTGCCAGCCGAATAGCGCTGCATTTGCTGCAAGGCCGGCAAGCAAACAGATCAGCAGAAGGTGTCTCATGGCACGAAGACCTCGGAAGGGACGCAGCGCAGGGTGGTTGGGCACGTGTTGGCCTCAGACCCGCATCCCCAGATCCGCCGCCTGCGCATGGTCGAAGGCCCGGCAAGCGTCGTTGTAGTGGTCGCCGTGAATGCCGCCGCGCACCGTGCCGCCTGCAGTGGCGCCGAAGAAGATCGACCAGGCGGGGGGCATGTGCGGGCCGTCTGGTGTGGCCAGCCACAGGCGGTAGAGCGTGCGCTTGCGCTCGGGCTCCGGGTGATCCTGAAACTCGGTGCGTGAGTGCAGCACGCAATGGTTGTTCAGCAGTTGCAGGTCGCCTGCTTCCAGGCGCATCGTGAACATGAAGGACTCGCTGCGAACCAGTGCGTCCAGGTACTCCACGGCTTCGCGCTGCAGGGCGGATAGCGGCGCCACGCCATCGAGCTTCAGGGCGTTGTTGAGCCGGTTACGATTCCAGTTGCAAAACACCTGGTCGCCTTGCACCGCATAAATCGGCTGCATGCTGAAGGGCAGCTCTCCGGGTGGCTGTTCGCCCTGTCGACTCCACGGATAGGGCTGCATCAGCACTTCGGCCAAGTCGGGGCGCTCGCTGCGCAAGCGGTGAAACACCGCCGTCGAGCTGGTGGCCATGCTGTCGCCCCCGGTGGGCGCCTGGTTGTAGCAACTGAGCGCCACCAGATCCGCACCGTCGATGTGAAAGTCGAGCTCGGCTTTCGATGAATAGCCGCGCCCGGTTGGACTGCGGTAATCCACGCCTACATCGCGCACCTGATTGAGATAGCGCGAGGCCTTGTCTTGCGGTCGGGCCACACCGAAGTGCAGGCCGATCGCCCAGGTCAGGAGCTCGAACTCTTCTGCGCTCACGCCCTCGCGCGGCAGACCCTTGATCAGCGCAATGCCCAGGCCGTGCTGCGCCTGCGCGAACGCACGCTTCAGTGGCGCGAGGGCACGCCCGAAGGTGAAGTCGCTGCGCCGATACTCCAGCAGCGCTTTGCCAGGCATCCGTCCGGCGCGCAAGGCGCCTAGCAAGTCGGCACGATCGGCGTCATCGAGCTCGATGACCCATGAGCGGTCGGTTTGCAGATCGCTGACCTGCCAGGCGCATCGTGCATCGGGTGAAGGCATGGAGGCTGGGTTCATGGATGCCTCAGGCCACCGGGTTCCGTTTGATCAGCGTATTCATGCGTTCCAGGTCGATCTGCTTCGAAGCATCTTGCCGTGCAGGCGATGCTTCAGTGTGTTCACTCTTTGGGGTGAACGACGGTACCGTATTCATGCCGCACCGCCAAGCATGGAGGTGCGTGTCATCGTTGCGCCGGCGCGCGCGCGGCATGATGGCCTACGCTTTGAAACGCGCCCGATATGAGGGCTGCCAGAGAACAGCGCACAATTCCAGGCTAAAGAGGCCGCCCCTGTGGCGTGCACCCGATGCCACCGGCACGTGTTGAAGAAACTGGGATGCGATGGACCGATTGAATGAAAAGCTTGGGCGATACGCTGCCCGTGCCGTCTTGATCGGGTGGGCCGCCTGGCTTGCCGGATGCGCATCCACGCCGATGATGCGCGCTGAAGTGACGCGGTTTCACCGGTTCGAAGAGCAGCCGCCGCGCAGCTTTGCTATGGGCACGGCGTCGGCGCGGGCTGCGTCCCTGGAGTATCGCAGCTACGCCGATCTGGTACGTCGACAGTTGGTGGCGCTGGGGTTCACAGAGACCGCGCCCCAGGGGGCCCGCTATCGCATTGAATTCGACGCGCAGGTCCAGGCTGAAGTGGGCCGTGCCATGGCGTTCATGCCGCCGCTAGGGCCGGCCTTTGGGGGCGGCTATGGCTGGCCCTATGGTCCCTGGCCCGGACCGGGCCGCCCAGGCCCCTATCGATGGCCTGCGTATTCGAGCGGGTGGGGGGGGCCTGCATATGCGGCGCCGATGGACTTCCCGGTCTCGGTCCACACGCTGCGGCTGTCGATCATCGAGGCCTTGCCCGCTGCGGGTGCCCCACCCCGGACGGTGTTCGAGTCCAGTGCGGTCGCAAGAACTCTGGAGCCTGCGTTGCCACAGCTGATGCCCGCGCTGGTGGAGGCGGTGTTTCGCGGCTTTCCTGGCGTGGATGGCACGACGCAGGTGATCGAAGTGCCGCTGCCGCCAGCCTCGGGAGCTGCGGCCCAGCCTGTGACGCGCTGAGCTTGGCTGCGCGCCAAGCTCAGCCGGCACGCCATGGCTGCCATGTCCGCCGCGATTGGCTTTCAGTCAATCGGTCGACATGAACCGGCCGATGTGAACCGGCCGATGTGAACCAGCCGCGTATGCCTCAGGCGCCTGGGCGGTGATGCCCGTCAGGGCGCCCTGGGCGGTCGGCTGCCGCAGCAGCGCGCTGCTGCAAGGCGTTGCCGAGTTCGCCGAGCCGCTCGGCCATCGATTTGGCCGAAGCCACCATCGCCAGCATCGACAGATTGATGCGTTCCTGATCGGTTTTTCCGGCCAGCTGTGCCTCGAGCTTTTCAACCAGCTGTTTGCCGGCTTCCGCATGCACGCCGCCCTTGGCGATCTCGATGGCAAGCATCGCCTTTCTGCGTGCCTCGAAGGCCTCCGGGTCACGCTGATACAGGGTGGCCCATTCGTCGAAATCGAAGGCTGGTGCTGCGTTGAACTTGATCATCGAGGTTCGCTCCGCCAGGGCATGTTCTGCCGCTCATGACCGATGATCGGCCGCTCGTCGATGTTTTGCCGTGACGCTGGTCACGTCTGGGGCTGATCGTTCAGGCGTCGCGCCGCAACACCACCGTGCTGACCACCCAACTGATCAGGCTGAACAACAGCGCCGCGACGATCGCCCAACCGAAGCTCGCCACCTGAAAGCCATCAAGCAGGCGTGAGGCCAGCCAGAACATCAGGCCGTTGATCACCAGGATGAACAGGCCCAGGGTGAGCATGGTGACCGGCAGGGTCAGCACCACCAGGATCGGGCGCACGATGGCATTGAGCAGACCCAGGACCAGCGCTGCAATCAGAGCGGCACCGAAGTCGCGCACTTGCACAGCGGGCAAGATATACGGCATCAGCAGTAGCACGCCCGCATTAATCGCCCAACCCAGTAGCCACTTCATTGTTCGATGGTCCTGGTGCGAAGCGCCTGCGGTTACTTGATGATGGTCACAGGGATGGTCGACATCGCGATGACCCGCTGCGCCACCGACCCGATGAGCAGATCACGCAGCGCCGAGCGCCCCTTGGAGCCCAGAATGATCTGGTCGCAGTCGCGATCGGTGGCGGCCTTCAGGATGGTCTGGGCCACCTGACCACGCACCAGGCGGGTCTCAAAACTCAGGCCAGATTTCTCGGCCAGTGCCACGGCTTCGGCGAGCTCCGAGTTGGACAGGTCGTCCAGATAACCCTTGACGGTGTCTTTGCCCACGAATTGACTGGCACCCCGCAGGGCCGTGTCGTCGTGCGCGTTGACCAGCACCAGCGAACTGGGCTCAGACAACTTGCCGGCGAGTTTGATGGCGTACTTAAGCGCACGCAACGCGTTTTTCGAGCCGTCGATGGCCACGAGCATTTTCATTTGGGATCCCGGTGCAGTGATCAGCGTGTCTGAAGTATCTCACGCGCTCTAGTTTCTGCCAGTGTGCGCATCCGGTGAGCGCGGGTATGCGTCCACGCGCGGCCCCATCCTGCCTCGCCTGTCGGTGAGCTCTGACACCCGATGGCGATTCCAGTCTGACCCGCAGGCTGCATCCCTGAGCAGGCGTTGAGTTTGCCTGCGGGTTCAGGCCCTGGGTGCGGTCAGGCCCGGCCAGGCAGGCGAAACCGATTGTTCAATGCCCAGCACATCCAGCACCCGGCCCACGGTATGGTCGACCAGGTCCTGAACGGTTTGCGGCGCGTTGTAGAACGCCGGCACCGGTGGAAAAATCATGCCGCCCATCTCGGTGACGGCAGTCATGTTGCGCAGATGCGCGAGGTTCAGCGGTGTTTCGCGCACCATCAACACGAGCCTGCGCCGCTCCTTGAGCGCCACATCGGCTGCGCGAGTCACCAGGTTGTCAGACAGGCCGTGAGCGATCGAGCCGAGTGTGCGCATCGAGCAGGGCGCCACGACCATCCCGTCGGTCTGAAATGAGCCCGACGCAATACTGGCTCCCACGTCGCGCACGGCATGGACCGTATCGGCCAAAGCCTCCACATCCCGACGCGGGAGCGCCATTTCATGCTCGATGTTCATCCATCCGGCGGGCGTGACCACCAGATGGGTGCGCATGCCTGGGACTTCGCGCAGCAGTTGCAGCAGCCGCACCCCGTACACGGCGCCCGAGGCGCCCGTGATGGCGACGATCAGCCGACGGGTCACCCGCAGACCTGCCCGCGACCAGGCTGCAGCGCAGCGATCACTGGCCTGCTTCAGCCGGCAGCATCTTCTGAAGTTCGCCCGACTGGAACATCTCCTGGACGATGTCGGCGCCGCCGATGAATTCGCCTTGCACGTAAAGCTGCGGAATGGTGGGCCAGTTGGAATAGTCCTTGATGGCCTGGCGGACTTCATCGTCCTCGAGCACATTCACTGTGACCAGATTTTTCACACCGCAGGCTTTCAGCACCTGAACGGTCTTGCCCGAGAAACCGCACTGGGGGAACTGAGCCGTGCCTTTCATGAAGAGCACGATCGGGTGATCAGTAACGGTTTTTTGAATGAATTCCTTGGCGTCCATGGTCCTGCATCCTGAAAGGGTGGTGTCGCGCCGATGGCGGCGGTCGATCGATGGGCGATCCGTGAGCGGCGAGTCTAGGCAGGCCGGTGCAAGGCGTCAAACCGCGCCTTGGCTGCGTGAGGGATTGGTCACAGGCGGGGTCCAACGGCCCAGGGTGATACGCGCGAGTCCCTGCAGGTCGGCAAGGGTCTCAGTCTGCGTGAACCCGGCGTCTTGCAGGCTGGCACGCGCAGCCGCCCCTTGCGTCGCCCCGTGCTCCAGCATCAGCCAACCGCCTGGGCGCAGGCGAGCCGGGGCCTGGGCTGCGATCAACGCGATGGCCTCCATGCCATGCGGTCCGCTGACCAGGGCCATGCGCGGTTCATGGCGCAGGGCCGGATCGTGCAGATGCGGATCGTCGTCGGCCAGGTAAGGCGGGTTCGATACCACCAGGTCGAAGGGCGGTTCATCTGGCGACAACGCGGCAAACCAGTCGCCCTCCTGCCAGGTGATCTCGGCGGCGCCCAGCAGACGGGCGTTGGCTTGTGCCACGGCCAGTGCCTGCGACGACGCGTCTGTGGCCACAACCTGCGCATCGGGGCGCAGCAAGGCCAGCGTGATGGCCAACGCCCCGCTCCCCGTGCCCAGATCAAGCACCCGAGGTCGGATGGTGTCGGTCAGGCGTTCCAGGGCTGCATCGACCAGCCCTTCGGTTTCCGGCCGCGGCACCAGCACATCGCGGGTGACCGCAAAACGCAGGCCGTGGAATTCGCGAAATCCCAGCAAATAGGCCAGCGGCTCGCCGGCCCGACGGCGCGCGGCCAGTGCGTTGAAGGCTTCAATGACTGACGCTGCCGCCGGATCGTCCCCATGCGCCAGGAGCCATTCGCGACGCCTGCCGCTTGCGTGCTCCAACAGGGCACGCGCATCCAGACGCGGCAGACCGCACTGCGATAGCAGCGCATCCCAGCTGGGTGTGCCAGGAAGGGGCGCAGACTCGGCCATCCTCAGGCGCGCCGGTGGTCCGCCACGGTGCTCATGCGCCGTCCTCGGCCATGGCCGCCAGTTTTTCGGCCTGGTATTCGGCGATCAGCGGCCCAAGGAGATCATCCAGATCGCCGTCCATCACTGACTGCAGTTTGTACAGCGTCAGATTGATGCGGTGATCGGTAACGCGCCCCTGCGGAAAGTTGTAGGTGCGGATGCGCTCCGACCGATCGCCCGAGCCCACCAGGGACTTGCGCGTGGCGGCTTCCTTGGCCTGAGCCTCACGCTGTCGCGCATCACGCAGGCGGGTGGCCAGCACCTTCATCGCCTTGTCCTTGTTGCGGTGCTGTGAGCGGTCGTCCTGGCATTCGGCCACCAGGCCAGTGGGCAGGTGGGTGATGCGCACGGCCGATTCGGTCTTGTTCACGTGCTGGCCGCCCGCACCCGAGGCCCGAAACACATCGATGCGAATGTCTTCCGGTGCAATGACGATCTCGCTGGCCTCATCGGCCTCCGGCATCACCGCCACCGTGCAGGCTGAGGTGTGGATGCGGCCTTGCGCTTCGGTTTGCGGCACGCGCTGCACGCGGTGGCCGCCCGACTCAAACTTCATCCGTGAATAGACCGCTTCGCCGCCGATGCGCACGATGGCTTCTTTGTAGCCGCCCAATTCAGACGGATGTTCCGACAGCAATTCCGTGTGCCAGCCGCGCCGCTCGGCATAGCGCAGATACATGCGCAGCAGGTCGCCGGCAAACAGCGCGCTTTCATCGCCCCCGGTGCCGGCGCGGATCTCCAGAATGACGTCACGCGTGTCATCCGGGTCGCGTGGCAGCAGCAATCGCTCCAGCGTGGCGGCCTCTTCGCTCAGCCGCGCATCGGCTGCGCTGATTTCCTCGACGGCGAATTCGCGCAGTTCTGGGTCGGCGCGCAGCGCTTCAGCTGTTTCGCGGTCATTGCGCGCGTCACGCCAGGCGACAAAGTGCTCAACCACCTCCACCAGTTCGGCATGCTCGCGCGCCAGACGACGGTACTCGGCCATATCCCGCGTCGCGGACTCGCTGGCCATCAGCGCCGAAACCTCTTCCAGCCGCTCTTCCAGCCGCTGGAGCTTTGCCAACATGGATGCTTTCATCGGATGACCACCACCTGCCCCGCACGCAGCCCGGTCCCTTGAGACTGCGGGCGGCAGGACCGGTCAGAGCGCTAGTGCCTGTCTTCGGGAAGCAGACGATCGATCAGCGCACCGATCTGCTGCTGTTCAGGCCCACCGCGCTGCAGCAGGGTCGTCGGGCCATGCAGAAACTTGCCGGTCAGACCATTGGCCAGAGCTTCGAGCACCGCCTGCGGGTCATCGCCGCGTGCCAGCATGCGGCGCGCACGTTCCAGCTCGGCGCTCTTGAGGGCTTCTCCGCGCGCGTGCAGGGCACGGATAGCCGGCACGGCCTGGCGTGCCGAGAGCCAGGTCATGAAGGCATCGACCCGGGTGTCGATGATGGACTCGGCCTGAGCGACCGCCATCTGACGATTTTCCATGCCGGTTTGCACCAGTTTGCCCAGATCGTCCACGGTGTAGAGAAAGACGTCGTCGAGTCGGGCCACTTCCTGCTCGATGTCGCGTGGCACGGCCAGATCGATCATGAACAGCGGCCGATGGCGCCGCTGCTTGAGCGCGCGTTCGACCATGCCCAGGCCGATGATCGGCAGTGAGCTGGCCGTACAGGACACGATGATGTCGTGCTCGGCCAGGCAGTCGGGCACGTCGGCCAGCCGCAGGGCTTGTCCGCCCAGACGCCCGGCCAGTTTCTGGGCCCGCTCGGCCGTCCGGTTGGCGACAGTGACTTTGCGCGGTTGCTGCGCCATGAAGTGCGCAGCCGCCAGCTCGATCATCTCGCCGGCACCCACAAAGAGAATGGAGGTGTCGCGCAGATCTTCGAACAGGCGCTGCGCCAGGCGCACACTGGCGGCCGACATGGACACCGAATGCGCGCCAATTTCCGTGTTGCTGCGCACTTCCTTGGCCACTGCGAAGGTCCGCTGAAATAGCTGATGCAGGTGCGTGCCCAGGGCGTCCGCCTCCTGAGCCACACGCGCGGCATCTTTCATCTGCCCCAGGATTTGCGGCTCGCCCAAAACCATGGAGTCCAGGCCCGAGGCCACCCGAAACGCATGGCGCACCGCGTCTGTATTGGGCAGCGCGTACAGATGTTCTTCCAGACCCGAAGGCGCGCCAATGCCGTTGCGATCGGCCATCCACTGCGTGACCGCTGCACGCGCGTCCTGCGGGGCAGGCGTGGCGCAATAAATCTCGGTCCGGTTGCAGGTGGACAGGATCGCCGTCTCCGGGATCAGCGTGCGCAAATGGCGGCGCAGATCGGCGAGTGCATCCCGCAGGGCATCGCCCGGGAACGCGACTTTCTCGCGCAGCGACAGCGGCGCGGTGGTGTGGTTCAGACCGAGTGTAAGCAGGTGCATGGCGTGTCCAGTGTCAAGTTAAGTTTACTACTGGACGTCAGTCTCGTGTTCGGCAGATAGAAAAAGTCGGTAGGCCGGGTGGCGGGATTCATCCCAAAACCGGTATCCCAGCGTATTCAAGAAGGATTGGAAGGCTGCATGGTCGGCCGCAGGGACCTGCAAACCCACCAGAATGCGGCCGTAGTCGGCGCCATGGTTCCGATAATGGAACAGCGAAATGTTCCAGCCGGCGTTCATGCTGCTCAAAAAGCGCACCAGCGCCCCGGGGCGCTCCGGGAACTCGAAGCGGTACAGCAACTCGTCGCGCGCCAGAGGTGAGCGCCCACCCACCAGGTGCCGAATATGAAGCTTGGCGAGCTCATCGTCGGTCAGGTCCAGGGTGGGAAATCCGCTGGCCTCGAAGTTGCGGGCAATGGCATGCGCTTCGTCCCGATTGGTCACCTGAATGCCGACGAACACATGCGCAACCCGCGCATCGGCGATCCGGTAATTGAATTCCGTGACATTGCGCGGACCGACCGCAGCGCAAAAGCGCCGGAAGCTGCCGCGCTCTTCAGGGATGGTGACCGCGAAAACCGCCTCGCGCTGCTCGCCGATCTCGGCGCGCTCGGACACAAAGCGCAGCCGGTCGAAATTCATGTTCGCACCGCAGGCGATCGCCACCAGCGTCTGCCCCTGGGATGGCTGACCGCTGACCTGGGCTTCCCGCTCGACCCAAGCCTTCAGGCCGGCGATGGCCAGTGCGCCGGCAGGCTCAAGGATGGATCGGGTGTCCTGGAACACATCCTTGATGGCCGCGCAGGTCTGGTCGGTGTCGACCAGAATGATCTCGTCCAGGTACTGCCGGCACAGCCGGAAGGTTTCCTCGCCCACCAGCTTCACGGCCGTGCCGTCCGAAAACAGCCCGACCTCTTTGAGTTCGATGCGCTCGCCAGCGGCAATGGACTGGGCCATGCCGTCCGAGTCGGTGGTCTGCACGCCAATCAGCCGGATGTCCGGGCGCAGTTCGCGCACGAACGCCGCCACGCCCGCAGCCAGACCGCCGCCACCAATGGCGATGAAGATGGCATCGATGCGCCCTGGGTGCTGGCGCAGGATTTCCATGCCGATGGTGCCCTGGCCTGCGATCACGTCCGGATCGTCAAAGGGATGCACGAAGGTCAACCCTTCGCGCTGCTGCAGGGTGATCGCATGACCGTAGGCGTCGCTGTAGGAGTCGCCGTGCAAGATCACTTCAGCGCCCCGTGCCAGGACAGCATCGATTTTGACCTGCGGGGTGGTGACCGGCATGACGATGACCGCCCGGCATCCCAGGCGCTGCGCCGACAAGGCCACGCCCTGTGCGTGGTTGCCTGCAGACGCGGCAATGACTCCACAGGCGCGTTCGCGCTCGCCCAGGTGGGCCATCTTGTTGTACGCGCCGCGAAGCTTGAACGAATGTACGGGCTGAAGGTCTTCCCGCTTGAGCAACACGGTATGGCCCAGCCGCTGCGACAGCCAATGCGCCTCTTCCAGGGGCGACTCGCTCGCCACATCGTAGACGCGCGCCGTCAGAATCTTTTTGAGGTAGTCGACGGCCATGTGGCAGGCACCAGAGAACAGAACAGGGCAGGCAGTGAAGCAGGCCTTCCCGCCCGAAGGGCTGGGGTTGGCCGCACTGGGTTTAACCCCATATTCTA
>CANHUQ010000009.1 GCA_947463885.1 Burkholderiales bacterium | reverse complement strand
GTGGTCTTGGCCAGGATCGAGGCGGCGCTGATCGCCGGATCGATGGCATCGCCGCCCACGATCAACTCGATTCGGCAGGGCAACACCGGCGCACGATTGCCATCAACGCGCGCCAGTTCGGGCGCCTGCGGCAGCGCCAACACGGCCCGACGCATGGCCAGCAGGCTTGCCTGAAGAATGTTCAGCGCGTCGATTTCTTCCACGCTGGCGCTGGCCACCGCCCATCCGAGCGCACAGGCTCGAATCTGCTCGGCGAGCGCATCGCGCCGGGCGGCTGACAATTGCTTGGAGTCACGCAGGCCATCGATCGGGCGCATCGGATTCAGGATGACGGCCGCTGCGGTCACCGGCCCTGCCAGCGGGCCGCGCCCGGCCTCATCCACGCCGCAAATCAGGCCCGCGTCGTCGGCCCAGACCAGCAGCGAGGGCTGGGTGGGCGAACCGGCAACCGGCGCCGGGGTGGTGACACGCTCGGGCCGCTTCATGCGGGTAACCTCATGCGGGCAACCTCATGCAGCTAACCTCATGCGGGTCGACGCGACAGTTCAAGCAACGCGTCGGCCGCGCGTTGCCCGCAGTTGCAGCGCAGCGTCTCGTGCAGCGCCGCAAAGCGCTCGGCCAGCTCACGCGCATGCGCCGGATCGTCCAATTGCCGCAGCAGCGCTGCACCCATGGCAGGCGCAGTCGCAGCCGATTGCACGAACTCCGGCACCACCGAGGCGTTGCACAGGATGTTGGGCAGGCCGATCCAGGGCAGATAGCCCATGCGCTTCATGATCTGATAGCTGGCCCAGGCCATGCGGTAGGCAATCACCATGGGTTTGCGAAACAGCGCCACTTCAAGGGTGGCCGTGCCACTGGCCACCAGGACCGCATCGGCCGAGGCGATGGCTTCATGGGAATGACCCATCACCAGCCGGCAGTCCACGCCATCGGGCAACCCTGCAGCCGCAATCATGGCGCGCAGCCGTGCAAACAGACGCTCTGTGGCGGCCGGCACCACGAAGACCAGCTCGGGGCGCTGTTGCGCCAGCCAGGCGATGGTCTGCACGAAACACGGCGCAATGTAGGTGATCTCGCCGCCTCGGCTGCCCGGCAGGACCGCGACGATCTGCCGGTCGGCGGGCAGGTTCAGCACGCGTCGGGCGCCGGCCTGATCGGCCTGCAAGGGAATGGCGTCGGCCAGAGGATGCCCCACGTATGTGGCGGCGATCCCTGCCGCATCGTAGAGCGGCTTTTCGAAGGGAAACACCAGCAGCATATGGTCGACCGAGCGACCGATGGCGTGGATGCGCTCGCCGCGCCAGGCCCAGATCGACGGCCCGATGAAATGCGCCACCCGCAGGCCTGATGCCCGCAGCCGCCGCTCCAGGTCCAGATTGAAATCGGGCGCATCGACGCCGACGAACACATCGGGGCGCCAGTCGCACATGCGCTCGAACACTCGATTGCGAATACTGCGCAAGCGGGGGTATTGACGCAGCACCTCAGCATAGCCGCGCACCGCAAGTTCCTCTGAGGACCACCATGGGTCAAAGCCCTGATCACGCATGGCCGGCCCGCCGATGCCTGCGGCGTGTACAGGCCTGGCAATGATCGCGGGATCGGAGGGGGCACCGCTGAGCCGCTGTGTCAGGCCCGCCAGCACCGATGCCGCCAGCATGTCGCCGGAGGTTTCACCTGCCACCATTCCCAACCGAAGCGCGGACACCTCGGATGACAGCGGCCCCTCGGTCATGCCGCGAGCGCTCAGCGCACGATGCCGCGTTCAACGCGCGCAAGAAACTCGACCAGCACGCCCACTGCCTGGGCGGGGTCCAGTCCGGCCAGTGCTTCCACGGCCAGGCCTTCCGATGAGGGCGACGATGCACCGGCTTGCGGGGCCTCGGTGGCCTGGAGCGTGCGCACCTGCTCTGACAAGGCCTCGCGCGCCTGCTGTAGCGTCAGTCCCGAGCGATAGAGGGTCTTGTAGGCTTGCCGCAAAGCGGCCAGGCTGGGCGCACTGAACCCGCGTCGCCGCAAGCCTTCGGTGTTCATCCCATGCGCCTGCGCAGTGTTGCCCGAGGCCATGACGAAGGGCGGGATGTCGTGCAGCACCACGGTGCTCACACCGGTCATGGCGTGGGCGCCAATTTTGCAGAACTGATGCACCTGCGAGCAGCCGCCCAGGATGACCCAGTCGCCGATCTGCACATGCCCGGCCAGGTTCGTGGTGTTGGCAAGAATGGTGTGGTCGCCCACCAGGCAATCATGGGCGATGTGGACATAGGCCATGACCCAGTTGTCGTGGCCGATGCGCGTGACGCCACCATCCTGAACCGTGCCGCGATTCACGGTCACGCATTCACGAAAGGTGTTGCCGTCACCGACTTCCAGGCGAGTGGGCTCGCCCCGGTACTTCTTGTCCTGCGGAGCACCGCCCAGCGTGGCGTGGGCATGGATGCGGTTGTGGCGGCCGATGCGGGTCGGCCCTTCGATGACCGCATGTGGCCCCACGGTGGTGCCTTCGCCCAACACGACCTGCGGGCCGATCACCGCATAGGGGCCGACTTCGACATCGGCCGCAAGCTCGGCGCCGGTATCGACGATGGCGCTCGGATGGATGCGCGCCATGCGATTCAACCTGCGGTCGCGCCCGTACCGGGCAACTGCGGCGGCTCAACCGTACGCAGGGTGCACATTAGCTCGGCTTCGGCGGCCACTTGACCGTCCACGGTGGCCACGCCCTTGAACTTGGAGATGGAGCGGGCAAAGCGAACGATCTCGACTTCCAGACGCAACTGGTCCCCAGGGACCACCGGGCGCTTGAAACGCGCGCCATCGATGCCCACGAAGTAAAAGACCGAACCCGGGTCGGACTTTTGCCCCAGGGTCTCGAAGGACAACACCCCAGCCGCCTGAGCCAGTGCCTCGATCATGAGCACACCTGGCATCACGGGAATATGCGGGAAATGCCCAACAAAATAGGGTTCGTTGATGGTGACGTTCTTGATGGCGACGATGCGCTTGCCAGCCTCAAGTTCGAGGACGCGATCGATCAGAAGGAAGGGATAGCGATGCGGCAGATATTCGAGGATGCCGCGAACGTCGATGGCTGTCATGAAGGATCCTTGGGTAATCCGATGCGTGCGGCCAGCGCACGCAGGCGCTGGCGCAACTGAGGAAGCTGCTTGAGGGTCGCGGCGGTGCGCTCCCACTGCGTGTGGGTCTGGACCGGCCAGGCCCCGGTATAGAAGCCCGGCGTGTCGATGCTGCGCTCGACCAGGGTCATGCCACCGATGATGGCGCCATCGCACAGCGAAATATGACCGGCAATACCCACTCCACCACCAATCATGCAGCGCTCGCCGATCACCGCGCTGCCGGCGATGCCCACACAGCCGGCAATGGCAGTCCCGGCGCCAATGCGCACGTTATGGCCCACCTGCACCTGATTGTCGAGTTTGCAGCCTGAGCCGATGATCGTGTCGTCCAGGGCACCGCGATCGATCGTGCAGTTGGCGCCGATTTCGACATCGTCCCCAATCTTCACTGAGCCCAACTGCGCAATCTTCACCCAGCCCTGCGGCGAGGGCGCGAATCCGAAGCCATCGGCGCCAATGACTGTGCCGGCATGCACGATGGCCCGCGCCCCAAGCTTCACACCCGCATAGAGGGTGACGCGCGGATGCAGCACACTGCCCTCGCCCACCTGCGCCCCGGCGCCGATGCTCACGCCTGCACCCAGCACGCTGCGCGCACCGATGACGGCGCCCGCAGCCACCACGGCCCCCGCGTCGATCCGGCAATCAACGCCGATCTGTGCATCGGCCGCCACCACGGCCAAAGGATGGATGGCTGCGGCGACCGAGGGGGCGGCCAGCATGGACTCGAACCACTGCGACAGTTGCGCATAGGCGAGGTAGGGATCGGGCGTGATCAGTTTCAGGAGTCGCTCGGGCAACTGATCGGCCAAGGCCTGCGTCACGAGCATGGCGCCCGCACGGCTGGCCTGCGCCGCGGCCAGATACTTGCGTCCAGCCAGAAACGCGATGGCATCCGGGCCAGCCGATTCCAGAGACGCCAGCGAGGAAAAACTGCGCTGAGGGTCGCCCCCCTGGCATTGGGCACCGGTCCTGGCGGACACTTCGGCTGCGCTGACAGGGCGTGGCAGCGGCGCGTGCATGCCTTAGCCCCGCCTACTTGAGCGCATTGAGCGCGCGCAGCACCTTGTCGGTGATGTCGATGCGCGGCGACGCGTAAACCGCTTCCTGCAAGATGAGGTCGTACTTCTCCTGCTCGGCCATCTGGCGGATCACCTTGTTGGCCCGCTCGATGACTGCAGCCAACTCCTCGTTGCGTCGCTGGTTCAGGTCTTCGCGGAACTCGCGCTGCTTACGCTGGAAGTCCTTGTCCTGATCAGCGAATTCACGCTGACGGCGCTGCCGGTCGGAATCGTTCAGCACAGAGGCGTCGCGCTCCAATCGTTCGGAGAGTTGCTTCAGGCGCGCCGCAGCCTCCTGGAGGTCTTTCTCACGGCGGGAAAACTCCTGCTCGAGCTTTGTTTGGGCCGCTTTCGCTGCCGTGGATTCGCGCAGAATGCGCTCGGTGTTGACCAACCCGATGCGCAAAGTCTCCTGGGCCTGAACGGCACTCATCGAGACGCCCAGCAGCGCAACCGCCAGCATAGACGCACGGCAGAGCCGCTCCCATGCATGGGCGCAGCTTGCAGCGCCCAGGCAGACCCATCGGTCTTGCAGACGAACCCTTGCCGCGATGATGGTGTGCTGGGTCATAAGCATTCTTCCGATCAGAAACCAGTCCCGATCTGGAACTGGAAGTTCTGCAGCTTGTCTTCGGGCTTCTTGCGGACCGGATAGCCCAGACTGAGCTTCAAGGGCCCAAGCGGCGAAATCCAGTTCAGACCCACGCCCACCGAGGCCCGCAGATCGTTGAAATCGAAGGTGGTCGGAAAGACGTTGCCCACGTCTGAAAACACGAACATACGCACCGACTGATCCTTGCCCACTCCGGGCATCGGGAACAGGAACTCCGCGCTGGCAACGAACTTGCTCTGTCCGCCGCGAGGGTAATTGTCGGCATCACGCGGCCCTAAGCTTGCGGGCTGAAAACCGCGCACGGATCCAATGCCGCCCGCATAGTAGTTCTTGAAAATCGGGTAGATGTTGTCTTGCAAGGCCCAGCCCCGAGCCACTGCGGCACTCAGCCCGATGGTGTACTGGCTGGTGAGGGGCTGGTACCACTGCGCAAATACGTCTGCCCGCGCGTAGCGCAAATCGCCTACCGGCAGCGTGATTTCGAAGTTGGTGCCGAAATAAACGCCGCGCGTTGGGGTGAGCGGACTGTCGCGCCCATCACGCACCCAGCCCGCAGTGGCCAGCAACGCCCAGCTGGTGGGGCCAAAGGCATCCACATACTCGACATAGCGCACGGGCGGAGCAGCCCCCAACGTGATGTTGTTGTGCTCGAAGACCAGACCTGCGATCAATCGATCCACTTCGGTGTACGGCACTCCAAACCGCAAACCGGCACCCGCTGTTTTCAGCGTGTAATCGCCCAGGCCCAGGTTTTGCGCGTTGAAGGTCCGGTAATACGCATTGAAATTGCGTGAGATGCCATCGGGTGTGAAGTAGGGATTGACGCTGCTGAAGTCGATGGTGCGCTGGGTCTTGCCGGTATTCAGCGACAAGCCCACGGCGTTGCCCGTGCCCAGAAAGTTCTGCTGGTTGATGCTGGCAGTCAGGATGATCTTGTCGGTGCTGGAAAAACCAGCGCCGATCATGAAACTGCCCGACGACCGTTCGTTGACATTGACCGTGAGGTCCACCTGGTCAGGGGCGTCGGGCACTGGCACCGTATCGATGGTGACATTCGTCAAGTAGCCTAGTCTGGTCAGACGCTCGCGAGACAGGCGAATCTTGTCGGTGTCGTACCAGGCGCTTTCGAACTGGCGCAACTCCCTGCGGATCACTTCATCACGCGTGCGGGCATTGCCGGTGATGTTGATGCGCCGCACATAAGCCCGGCGGCCGGGATCAATCGCCACATTGAAAAAAACTGTGCGCTTGTCGCGATCGACTTCCGGGATGGCATTGACGTTGGCAAACGCATAGCCGATGGAGCCGAATAATTCGGTCATGGCTCGGGTGGAGTCGGTCATACGCTGACCGGAGAACACTTGACCCGGTCGCACCAGCATCAGTGCGTCCAACTCGCCATCTCGGCCCATGGTGTTGCCGGAGAACTTGTACCCCGACACGGTGAAACGCTCACCTTCGTTCACGCTGATGGTGATGTACACCCGCTGGCGGTCCGGGTCGATCGAGACCTGGGTGGCCGTGACCGCAAACTCCAGATAGCCGCGATTGAGATAAAACGAACGCAGACGCTCGAGGTCGCCCGCCAGTTTTTCGCGCGCGTACTGATCGGACTTGGTATACCAGGACAACCAGGTGGGTGTACTCAGGGAAAGTTCGTCGAGCAGCTGCTTTTCGGTGAACGCGGTGTTGCCGATGAAGCGGATCTCGGTGATCTTGGCGACATCGCCTTCCTCGATCGACAGCGCCACGTTCACCCGATTGCGTTCAACCGGCGTCACGGTGGCGGTGACCTTGGCAGCGTACAGACCGCGCGCAAGGTACTGGCGCTTGATCTCCTGCTCAGCCCGATCCAGCAGCGAACGATCGAAAATACGCGACTCCGCCATGCCCAGACCCGAGAGCGCCTTGAGCATGTTCTCGGAGGTGATGTCTTTCGCACCACTCACCTCGACCGAGGCAATGGTGGGGCGCTCCTGGAGATAAACCACCAGTACATCGCCTTCGACTTCCAGGC
This sequence comes from Burkholderiales bacterium, assembly GCA_947463885.1. GTDB lineage: Bacteria > Pseudomonadota > Gammaproteobacteria > Burkholderiales > Burkholderiaceae_E > UBA4615. Next base: position 25,463 of record CANHUQ010000009.1, on the reverse strand, counting down.
GCACATCATTGAACAAGCTCGTGGCGTAGAGCGCCCTCACTGCCTGCGAGGCACGGTCGTCGTTGAGTTGATCACCGACACGCACGGGCAGGTAGCCGAACACCGTTCCGGGCTCAACCCGCTGGATACCGACCAGACGGATGTCGCGCACAGTGAAAGGATCGATCGCCCACGCAGCATGGCTCAGCATGCTCGCGACGAGCGCGAACACGGATTTCGCAAACGGACGCATGAATCTCCTGAAGCAGCCCGACAGGCCCGAGGCAGCTGACGATCAGCCGCCCAACAGGCGGCTCAGGTCGTTGAACAAGGCCACCACCATCAGACCGACAATGGCTGCGAGCCCAACGCGCTGACTGAGTTGCATGAACCGATCCGACAGCGGACGGCCCTTGATCGCCTCGAGTCCGTAATATACCAAATGGCCTCCATCGAGGACCGGTACGGGAAGCAGATTGAGCACGCCAAGGCTCACACTGATGAGAGCGAGAAAAGCGATGTAAGCCAGCGCGCCGATCTTTGCAGACTGCCCGGCAAAATCAGCGATGGCCACCGGCCCGCTGAGGTTGCGCCAGGAGAGATCGCCGGTGAGCATCTTGCCCAGCATGCGCAGCGAAAACCAGGACATGTCCCAGGTCTGCTTGGCACCGTGCGCCAACGCCGACAACAGGCCGTGCTCGATGCGCACCATCTCGACCTTGCTTTGCAGCGCGGCTCCAATGCGCCCGACGGTCTTGCCCTGATCTTCGGGTCGATCAGACACCTGAGCCTGGGGCACCACCACAATGCGCTGCTCGAGTACACCGCGTCGGGTATCCAGCGCGATATCGCGCCCGGCGCCCTCGCGAAGCACCGAGATCAATTCAGAAGCGCGTGACACCGGCCGCCCATCGACCGCCAACACCTCGTCGCCCGCCAGCAGACCGGCACGCGCCGCACTGCCATCAGGCAGCACCGAGCCAACCACGACGCTGCCACCGGCCAGATCAAGACCCAGCGTGCGGACGAAATCCTTTTCGATTTCGCCCGCAGACAAACCCGAAGCATCCAGAGGCAGGCTCACCGGACTGCCGGAACGCTCGACGGTCAGTGAGGCAGCCCGCCGCTCGACGATGGCGTCGATCAGCCGCAGCCGCAACTCGGTGAATGAGCGAATATCGCGCCCATCGATTGCAATGACCCGATCGCCCGCCTGAATGCCAGCCGCCGCGGCCGGCGTGCCCGCTGCAGGCGCAGCCAAACGCGCAGCAGGCTCTTCGGTGCCATACATGCCGAGCGCGGCATACAGTGCAATGGCCAGCAGGAAATTGGCCAGCGGCCCAGCAATAACGATGGCCGCGCGCTTAGCCAGGCTTTGTCGATTGAAGGCGCGATGCAACTCCGCCGCCGGCACGGGCGAGGCAGGGTCCTCACGCTCATCGAGCATCTTGACGTAGCCACCCAGAGGGATCGGGGCAATCGACCACTCGGTGCGATCGGGGCCGACGACGAATTTGACGAAGGGTTTGCCAAATCCGATCGAGAACCGCAACACCTTCACGCCACACCACTTAGCCACCAGGTAGTGGCCCAGCTCGTGCACAAAAATCAGCAGACCTAAGGCAAAGAGAAACGCCAACAGCGTAGTGATCATGCCGCACACTCCAAGAGACAGGCGCGCGCACGTTCACGCGCGCGTCGGTCAAGACTGAGAACCGCTTCGGTGTCGGTCGGTGCAGACGACGCGCCCAGCGCATCGAGCACCTGTTCATTGACACGGGCAATGTCCGTGAAGCGGATGCGCCGCTCGAGAAACGCGTCGACCGCGATTTCGTTGGCGGCATTGAGAACACACGGCGCGGCCGCACCGGCTGACAGGGCTTCGCGCGCCAGTCGCAGGCACGGGAAACGCTCGGGGTCGGGGCGCTCGAAGTCGAGGCGGCCATGCGTGGCCAGATCCAGCATGGACACACCACTCTCGATGCGCTCCGGCCAACCCAGCGCATGCGCAATGGGTGTGCGCATATCGGGGTTGCCGAGTTGCGCCAGCAAGGATCCGTCGATGTACTCGACCATGGAATGGATGATGCTCTGCGGATGAATGACGACGTCCAGCCGCTCAGGGGGCATGTCAAAAAGGAAATGGGCCTCGATGAGCTCCAGCCCCTTGTTCATCATGGTCGCGGAATCGACCGAGATCTTGCGCCCCATGCTCCAGTTCGGGTGCGCGACCGCCTGCTCGGGGCTGACTTGCTGCATCTGCGCAAGCGGCATGGTGCGAAAGGGGCCGCCCGAGGCGGTCAGCACGATGCGGCTCACGCCCTGACGCGAGCCTGCTGCGGGCATGCACTGAAATACCGCATTGTGCTCGCTGTCGATCGGCAGCACACGCGCCTGCCCCACGCGCACCGCGTCCAGAAAGACTGGCCCCGCCATGACGATCGCTTCTTTGTTGGCCAGCAGCACGGTTTTGCCGCTGCGCGCAGCGGCAAGACTTGGCTCAAGCCCAGCTGCACCGACAATGGCCGCCATGACCAGATCGACTTGCGAGGCCGCAGCGACCTGCACCGCCGCTTGCACGCCACTGAGGACCTCTGTACGCAGACCGCGTTCGGCCACCGTACGACGCAAGTCCGCTGCTGCATGAGAATCGGTCAGTACTGCATATTCGGGTTGAAACTGCAGGCACTGTTCGAGCATGCGCGTATGGCTGCGCTGCGCGACCAGGGCAAAGATCTGATAGCGATCAGGATGGCGCGCCACCACATCGAGCGTGCTCTCTCCGATCGATCCAGTGGATCCCAGGACGGTCAGCCGTTTCATCAGGCGATTATCGCAGGAGTTGCAACAACAACAGGCACGCAGGCATGGTGGGCAGCAGGGCATCGACCCGATCGAGCACTCCGCCATGACCAGGCAACGTGCGTCCGCTGTCTTTCACCCCGGCCACACGCTTGAGTAACGATTCGTAGAGGTCGCCGACAATGCTCAGCGCGGTGAGCAGCAGCAGCGCCAACGCGGCGGCAACCCAACCGAGATGACTGATCAGATGGCTCGAGTACACATGGGTCGCCAGGCTTGGCCACAACAGCGCAACGCCAGCGGCCACCGTCAGTACCACCACTGCACCACCGGCAGCCCCTTCCCAGGTCTTGCCAGGGCTCACACGCGGTGCGAGCTTGTGTCGGCCCAGCGTGCGCCCGAAAAAATAGGCTCCAATATCAGCCAACCACACCAGCGCCATGGCCGAGACCAGCATCAGCGAGGACTCGAGCCGTAATTCATACAAAGACAACCAGGCCGCGCCCAGCACGAGTCCTCCGATGGCCATCCCCGGTCCGGTCCGTTGCACGCGGGCAAGCGAGACCAGCGCCACTGACAACCAGAAGGCAAGACTGCCGGCACAGACGATGGCAGCCATCGCGGGCGCCGGCGCTTGCGCAAGATGGCCACGCCAGACCAAGTAGAGGGCACCGGCCGCCGCCAGCCCGGCTGCCAGCATCAGGCCCTGACGTGGCGCATGCATCAGACGGCCCCACTCGAGCGCACCCGCGCACAACATCGCCAGCGAGACCACGCCCCAGACCCAGGGGGCCGCGAAAAAAATGGCCGGCACGATGATGGCCAGCAGGATCAGCGCGGTGACGATACGTTGGCCGAGCATCGTCGTGGCTATGCTCAAGCGCCGGGAGCAGGCGCCGACGCAGCAAGCTGCGCGCTGGTGCGACCGAACCGGCGCTCGCGGGTGCGAAAAGATTCAAACGCACGATCGAGCTCCTGGGCACCGAAATCGGGCCAGAAGGCATCGGTGAAGTGCAGCTCGGTATAGGCCAATTGCCAGAGCAGGAAGTTGCTGATGCGCTGCTCGCCACCGGTGCGAATGAACAGATCAGGCTCGGGCGCATGACTCATGGCCAGATGAGGCGCCAAATCGGCTTCGGTGATTTGTTCAGGATGCGCAGCCAGTTCGGGGCGCGCAATCAGCATGGCCCGAGTCGCCTGCAGGATGTCCCAGCGTCCGCCATAGTTGGCGCAGATGTTGAGCGTCAGACGATTGTTGCCGGCGGTGCGACTTTCCGACTGCTGGATCAACTGCTGCAAGCGCGGCTCGAAGGCGCTCACGTCGCCCACCACCTTTAAACGGATTCCGTTGGCACGCAGATGCGCCACCTCGCGCTCGAGCACCATGATGAACAGGCGCATGAGCAAGGAGACTTCATCGGCCGGACGGCGCCAGTTCTCTGAACTGAAGGCGAAGAGCGTGAGGTATTGGACGCCACGTGCAACGCAGGCCTCGACCGTGGCACGCACGGCGTCGACCCCGCGGGAATGCCCTGCCACACGGGGCAGGTGTCGCGCGCTGGCCCATCGACCGTTCCCGTCCATGATGATCGCCACATGCCGGGGCACATCGGCTGTCTGGGGGACCGAGGCGGTCGAGCTGTCGTGAGTCATCAGAAGCGTCGACGGCGCAGGAAGGTCAATGCCATGGGCACAGTGGCGGTCAGACCGTCATGATTTCCTGCTCCTTGACCTGGAGCAGCTTGTCGATCTCGACCACGAACCGATCGGTGAGCTTCTGGATGTCTTCCTGAGCGCGACGATCATCGTCTTCAGAAATGCCCTTGGCCTTGAGCAGTTCCTTGAACTGACCATTGGCGTCGCGGCGCAGATTGCGCACGGCCACCTTGGCATCTTCGCCCTCGCTGCGCACGACCTTGGTCAGCTCGCGCCTGCGCTCCTCGGAGAGCGGCGGCATGGGTACCCGAATCAGTTCACCGGTCATGCTGGGGTTCAGACCCAGATCGGATTCGCGAATGGCTTTGTCGATCAACACGGCCATTTTCTTCTCCCAGGGCGACACGCCGATGGTGCGTGCATCAACCAGGGTGACGTTGGCCACCTGGCTGATCGGCACCATGCTGCCGTAGTAGTCGACCTGCACATGATCGAGCAGGCCGGCGTGCGCGCGACCGGTGCGCACCCGTGAGAGATTGGTCCTGAGGGCATCGACCGACTTCAGCATTTTCTGCTCTGCGGCCTTGCGGATCTCGGCAACGGTAGTGGTCATGGTGTTTGAACCTCGGGTCAGACATGCACCATGGTGCCCTCGTCTTCACCGAGCAAGACGCGCCTCAGTGCGCCCTGCTTGAAGATCGAAAACACCTTAATGGGCAGCTTCTGGTCGCGACACAGGGCGAACGCGGTGGCGTCCATCACCTTCAGGTTGCGACCGATGGCCTCATCGAAACTGATGGTCTTGTAGCGTGTGGCGGCAGCGTCGAGCATGGGATCGGCGGTGTACACACCGTCAACCTTGGTGGCCTTGAGCACGACCTGCGCACCCATCTCGGCGCCACGCAAGGCGGCCGCGGTGTCGGTGGTGAAGAAGGGATTGCCGGTGCCCGCGGCGAAGATCACCACCTTGCCTTCTTCGAGATAGCGCAGCGCCTTGGGGCGGATGTAGGGCTCGACAACCTGCTCGATCTTGAGCGCCGATTGAACGCGGGCGGGTACGCCAGCCACACGCAGCGCATCCTGAAGGGCCAGCGCATTCATGACGGTGGCCAGCATCCCCATGTAGTCGGCAGTCGCACGGTCCATGCCCGTGGAGCCCAAGGCCACACCGCGAAAAATATTGCCCCCGCCGATGACGACGGCCAGTTCAGTCCCCAGAGAGACGGCCTCGCGGATTTGGCCGACCATGCCTTGCAGCGTGGCGGCGTTGATGCCGTAAGCATCATCGCCCATCAGGGCTTCGCCAGAGAGCTTGAGCAGAACGCGTTTGTACGGGGTGCTCGCGGCATTCATCGGTATTGGACTCTCTACTCGAGGGACGGCTGTTCGGGGGACCGTCGTTGCTGACGGGGCACACACCCGGCCGGCAACCACGGTTCGGTAAGCAGATTCTGGCCGAAAAAACCCTCCTGCGCAGCGCCCCAAATTGCGCCGCGCTGCACAGGCAGGCGGCGCGAGGCGGCTGCGTGGCTCCGTCCGGTCAGCGAGCCGCCGCCGCAGCGGCTTGCGCGGCCACCTCTGCAGCGAAGTCGGACTGCTTCTTCTCGATGCCCTCGCCCACCACATACAGCGTGAACGCATGCACTTTCGCCGCACGCGCCTTGAGCAATTGCTCCACCGTTTGCTTGTCGTCCTTGACAAACGGTTGGCCCAGCAGCGTGACCTCTTTCAGGTACTTCTGCACCGTGCCTTCGACCATCTTGGCAATGATGTCGGCTGGCTTGCCGGATTCGGCTGCCTTTTGCGTGGCGATAGAGCGCTCTTTCTCGATCAGATCGTCGGGCACACCCGAACGGTCGAGGGACACCGGCTTGGAGGCTGCGATCTGCATGGCCAGGTCTTTGCCAAGGGTGTCATCGCCACCTTCGACATCAACCAGCACGCCAATGCGCGAGCCGCCGTGCACGTAACTCAGCGCCTTGCCCTTGGCCGCCACGCGCACGAAGCGGCGCACGGTCATGTTTTCGCCGATCTTGCCGATCAGTGCCTTGCGACGCTCTTCGACCGACACGCCGTCGAGCGTGAGCCCCGAGAGGGCCTCGACATCGGCCGGCGCAGCCGTCGCGATCAGTGCAGCGACCGACTTGGCGAATCCCTGGAAGTCGTCGTTTTTGGCGACGAAATCGGTTTCGCAGTTGAGTTCGACCATGGCGCCGGTTTTGCCGTCGGCCGCGATATGCACGCCCACGATGCCTTCAGCGGTCACCCGAGAAGCCGCCTTACTGGCTTTATTGCCCAGCTTGACGCGCAGGATTTCCTCGGCCTTGGCCATATCGCCGTCCGCTTCGGTCAGCGCTTTCTTGCATTCCATCATCGGCGCGTCGGTTTTCTCGCGCAGATCTTTCACCATCGATGCGGTGATTTCAGCCATCTGTGTGTTCCTTACGCTTCCTCGGATTCGACTTCGACGAATTCCTCGCCGCCCACGCCCTTCACCACTTCTTCGAGCGCGTTGGCACGGCCCGCGAGGATGGCGTCGGCTGCGCCCTCAGCGTAAAGCTGGATGGCTTTGCCCGAGTCGTCGTTGCCCGGAATGATGTAATCGATGCCAGCCGGGGAATGGTTGGTATCGACCACACCGATCACCGGAATGCCGAGCTTCACGGCTTCGGTGATGGCGATCTTGTGGTAGCCCACGTCGATCACGAACAGCGCGTCAGGCAGGCCGTTCATGTCCTTGATGCCGCCGATCGATTTGTTCAGCTTTTCGAGTTCACGGCCAAACAGCAGCGCTTCCTTTTTCGACAGGCGCTCGACACCGCCTTCGGCGATGGTGGTTTCCATGTCGCGCAGGCGCTTGATCGAGGTCTTGACCGTCTTGAAGTTAGTGAGCATGCCGCCGAGCCAGCGCTCGTCCACAAACGGCATGCCGGCGCGACGAGCTTCCTGGGCTACGATTTCACGGGCCTGGCGCTTGGTGCCCACGAACAGCACGGTGCCGCGATTGGCCGCAAGCTGGCGCATGTATTTCATGGCGTCCTGGTACATGACCAGGGTTTTCTCAAGATTGACGATGTGAATCTTGTTGCGATGGCCAAAGATATAGGGGGCCATCTTGGGGTTCCAGAAACGGGTCTGGTGCCCGAAATGCACACCCGCTTCCAACATCTGACGCATGGTTGACATGACGCTTCACTCCATAAGGGTTGAGTCTGGCGCTGTGCCGGGCGCCCGAACACGGCCAACAGCCATGCACCCTCGGGACATCCCGCAGTCGGTGGATCCATGGCGATTTGCCTGGGGACCACCACCCGCTCCGCGCTGCCTGCATGCACCTTGCATGAGACCAACGCGGCGCATCTGCGCACCTGATTCCGGACACGCCACACACTGCGACGCCGCCGGTTGTTTGCCCGAGACCTGCCGACCCCACCCTTCGCAGAGCACGCCTAAGGCGTTTCACTGCAGCGGGTCATCTGGGCCGATTGAGTCCAGGCAAGCCTATAATCATAGCCTGAACAACCAGTTAGCGGCAAGTTCGATGACGATCACCCTGAAGACGGAAGAAGAGATTGCGGCGATGCGTGTCGCTTGCCGCCTGGCCTCCGAGGTGCTCGACTACATCGCGCCCCACGTGCGCCCCGGGATCACCACCGGCGCGCTCGACACCTTATGCCATCAATACATGGTCGAGGTGCAGCAAACCATCCCGGCCCCGCTCAATTACGCGCCGCCTGGGTATCGCCCCTTCCCCAAATCCATCTGCACCTCGGTGAACCACCAGGTCTGCCACGGCATCCCCGGCGACAAGGTGCTCAAGCATGGCGACGTGCTGAATATCGATATCACGGTCATCAAGGATGGCTTTCACGGCGACACCAGTCGGATGTTTTCGGTGGGCGAGCCGTCGATCGCGGCCCGCCGGCTCAGTGAAGTGAGCTTTGAATGCATGTGGCTCGGCATTGATCAGGTGCGCCCCGGGGCCACGCTGGGCGATATCGGGCACGCCATTCAGCGTCATGCCGAGGCACTCGGCTTTTCCATCGTGCGGGAGTTCTGCGGGCACGGGATCGGGCGCAAGTTCCATGAAGAACCGCAGGTCCTGCATTACGGGCGACCGGGCGCCGGCGAGCTTCTGGTGCCGGGGATGATCTTCACCATCGAGCCCATGATCAACGCCGGTCGGCGCGAGATTCGCGAGCTGGCCGACGGTTGGACCATCGTCACCAAGGACCATAGCTTGTCTGCGCAGTGGGAGCACACCGTGCTGGTGACCGAAACCGGCCACGATGTGCTCACGGTGTCCAGCGGATGCCCAAGCCGCCCGCAACGGTTGCCTGCAGCCGCTTAAGCGCTGTCCCGCGCGCCGCAGGCAGTGAGCCGCCACCCCACGAGCACTGACTTGAAGACTCCACCGTCCGGGTTGGGCGCTGAGCTGGCTGAGGGCGCGGCGCCAGCGATGAGCCGTGCCGTATTGCGTCAGGAGCGTACACAACTTCTTGATGCCTTTCGCCTGAAGCCGGATGTACGCCAGCTGGCCAGCCGACTGGTGCGGCTGACCGATCGGGCGCTGCGCTCACTGTGGGATGACAGCGCGCTACATGCCAGTTGCTGCCTGGTCGCCGTGGGCGGCTATGGGCGCGGCGAACTCATGCCGCACTCCGATGTCGATCTGCTGCTGCTGGTGCCTGCGCATGAAGACCCCGAGCGCGCTGCCCGCATCGAGCGGCTGATCGGGGCCTGCTGGGACCTGGGTCTGGAAATCGGTCACAGCGTGCGCACGGTGGACGAGTGCCTGGTCGAGTCGGCTGGCGACATCACGGTGCAGACCAGTCTGCTTGAGCGTCGCCCGCTCTTTGGTCAACGCGGCCTGTACCGGGCGCTCGATGAGCGGCTCAAAAAAGCGATGGACCCGCGGGCGTTTTTTCACGCCAAGCTGTTCGAGATGCGTCAGCGGCATGTCAAGTATCAGGACACGCCCTACAGCCTCGAGCCCAACGTGAAGGAGAGCCCGGGCGGACTGCGCGACCTGCAATCCATCCGCTGGATCTGCCGGGCTGCGGGCATGGGTCAGAGCTGGACTGCCCTGGCCCAGCGCGGATTCGTGAGCCGTGCGGAGTCGCGCCTGCTGGCCGGCTATGAGCGACGTCTCATGACCACGCGGGCCTGGCTGCATATCGTGTCCAGTCGCCGTGAAGACCGTTTGGTCTTCGATCTGCAGGCGCAGGTGGCGCGTGCGCAGGGTCATGACATGGACAATGCGCGACTGGCCAGCGAACACCTGATGCAGCGCTATTACTGGTGCGCCAAGTCGGTCACCCAGCTCACCACACTGCTGCTGCAAAGCGTGGAAGTCGAGCTGTTCCCGGAGAACACCGGGCCGCAGGCACCGATCGACCATGAATTTCGCAATGATCGGGGTCTGCTCGATGCGATCGATGACGGACTCTTCGAACGCGAACCAGCCGCGATTTTGCGAGCTTTCCTGGCCATGGAAGCTCATGGCAACCTGACCGGCATCAGTGCCCGCACCTTGCGCGCCATCTGGCGGGCCCGCACCCGCATCGATGCGGCCTTTCGTCGCGATCCGGCCAATCGCGCCGCGTTCCTGGCCCTGTTGCAAGCGCCCAGCGGGGTGACCCGCCAGCTTCGGCGCATGAACCAATGGTCGGTGCTGGGGCGCTACCTGCCGGCCTTTCGACGCATCGTCGGGCGCATGCAGCATGACCTCTTTCATGTGTACACGGTCGATCAGCACATCCTGATGGTGGTGCGCAATTTGCGCCGCTTCGCGATGGCTGAGCATGCGCACGAGTACCCGTTCTGCAGCCAGTTGATGGCCGGTTTTGAGCGGCCCTGGCTGCTGTACATCGCAGCGCTCTTTCATGACATCGCCAAAGGTCGCGGCGGCGACCACTCCACGATGGGTGCCGTGGATGCCCGCAGGTTCTGTCGCGCCCACGGGTTGAGCCGCGAGGACTGCGAGCTGGTGGCCTTTCTGGTGACCGAGCATCTCACCATGTCGCAGGTGGCCCAGAAGCAGGACCTGAGCGATCCGGATACGATCGCTGCGTTCGCCCAACGGATGGGCTCGGAGCGCCGCCTGACTGCGCTGTACCTGCTGACGGTGGCCGATATCCGCGGCACCAGCCCCAAAGTCTGGAACGCCTGGAAAAGCAAGCTGCTGGAGGATCTGTATCGCAGCACGCTGCGCACGCTCAGCGGCGACCGTGCCGACCCCGAGTCGCATATCGATGCACGTCATGCCGAGGCCATGCGTCTGCTCAATCTGGCGGGTGTCGCCCGCGCAGACTATGCCGACTTCTGGAAGCAACTCGATATCGGCTACTTTCTGCGCACCGACCCGCAGGATGTCGCCTGGCAAACGCGCGTGCTGCATCGCGTCCCCGATACCGATGAGCCGATCGTGCGTACCCGCGTCTCGCCCTTTGGCGAGGGCTTTCAGGTGGTGGCCTATCTGCCCGATCAGCCCGATCTCTTTGCGCGCATCTGCGGCTACTTCGACAGCAAGAACCTGTCGGTGCTGGACGCACGCGTCCACACCACCCGGCACGGTCGCGCACTCGACAGCTTTCTGGTGGTCGATCCTTCGCTGGCGGGTGCCGCTGAGCCGGGCCACTACCGGGACATCCTGTCTCTGGTCGAAGTGGAACTCGCGCAGCGACTGAGCACCCGCCGTCCGCTGGACACGCCAGTCCGCGGTCGGGCATCCCGACGTTCGCGCTATTTCCCGATCACGCCGCAGGTCGATCTGCGGCCCGATGAGCGCGGCAACCGCTATCTGCTGTCAGTGGTGGCCAACGATCGGACCGGATTGCTGTATGGCATTGCCCGCACGCTTGCGCAGCACGGCATCAATTTGCAGGCTGCACGCATCATGACGCTAGGCGAACGGGCCGAAGACGTGTTTCTGATCGACGGCCCGGCGCTGGCCCATGCACGTCAGCAGATTCAGCTGGAAAACGATCTGCTCGAGGTGATGCAAGGCTGAGGGCGATATGTGGGGCCAGCGCCCTCATGCGGCTAGCCGGTTGCGACTGACCGATTGAGCGTCGAGACCAGAATGCGGCGCACCCGCGCCATGGCATCGGTGAGTTCGTTTTGCATTGCAGACAGCGAAATCGCTTCCCGGCTGTCGCCACGACCGGCGGCGTGGTTGACCACGACCGCGAGCACCGCATAGGGCAGCTCCAATTCGCGCGCCAGTGCAGTCTCGGGCATGCCGGTCATGCCCACCAGATCACAGCCATCATTGTCTAAGCGACGGATCTCTGCAGCGGTTTCAAGGCGGGGGCCCTGCATGCAGCCATAGGTGCCACCCAGGGCAACCGTCTCGCCCGCCGCGCGTGCCCCCGCCATCAGAGCCTGGCGTGTGGCCTCATCGTAAGGGCGGGTGAAGTCGATATGGGTGACCGGGTTGTCGGGCCCCTCGAAGTACGTGGACTTGCGGCCGTAGGTGTAATCGATGAGCTGATCCGGCAGCGCGATCGTGCCCGGACCGAAGTCTTCCCGAATGCCACCGACCGATGCGACCGCGAAAATGCGCGTCACGCCTACTTCGCGCAGCGCCCACAGATTGGCCCGGTAATTGATCTGGTGCGGTGCGATGGTATGGCCATAGCCGTGGCGCGCCAGGAACACGACGGGCGCCTGACCCACCCGGCCGAAGGACAGGGCGCAGGACGGATCGCCGAAGGGCGTGCGCACCACTTCGCGGCGCTCCACGACGAGTTCCGCCAGTTTGGCCAGCCCGCTGCCACCGATGATCGCGTCCATGCCTCAGCGCGCCCCGCGAGCGGCCATGTAGCGCGCAAACTCTTCGCCGACATCCGGATGGCGCAAGGCCAATTCGACCGTGGCCTGCAGGTAGCCGATCTTGGAGCCGCAATCGTAGCGCGTGCCCTCGAAACGGTAGGCCAGCACCGGCTCATCGTTGATCAGCCGCGCCAACCCGTCGGTGAGCTGAATTTCGCCCCCGGTTCCGGGCGGCAGATTGGCCAGATGCTCGAACACCAGAGGCGTGAGCACATAACGGCCCACCACGGCCAGCGTGGAAGGGGCTACCTCGGGCTTGGGTTTTTCGACGATGCCCGTGACGCGGTCGGTGCGCTCGCCCCAAGGCGCGCTGGACACGATGCCGTAGGAACTGGTCTCTGATCGATCGACTTCCTGCACGGCCAGGACACTGGCGCGATGCTTGCCGTATTGCTCGACCATCTGGGCCAGCACGGCCGACCCGGATGCACCGGGTTGCATCAGGTCGTCGGCCAGCACCACCGCGAAGGGCTCATCGCCCACCACCGAGCGGGCGCAGAGCACTGCATGACCCAGGCCCAGCGGCTCGGCCTGCCGGATGTACACGCAATTGATGCCTTTAGGGACCGCGTCCTTGACGGCCTCGAGGAGCGCAGTCTTGCCTCGCGCCGACAACTCGGCTTCCAGTTCGTAGGCCTTGTCGAAATGGTCTTCGATGCTGCGCTTGCCGCGGCCAGTGATGAAGATCATTTCGGTGATGCCGGCGGCTGCGGCCTCTTCCACCGCGTACTGGATCAGCGGCTTGTCGACCACCGGCAGCATCTCTTTGGGCGAAGCCTTGGTCGCCGGCAAAAAGCGCGTGCCCAGACCTGCCACCGGAAAAACGGCCTTCCTAACTTTGCGTGTCGTCATGGTTCTGGATCATCCTTTTCATTGTCTCGAGATCAATCACCGGAATACCCAGTGCGGACGCCTTTGCCAGCTTGCTGCCGGCATCGGCCCCGGCCAGCACGAAATGGGTGCGTCGCGATACCGAGCCCGAAGCGGTTCCACCATGCTGTCGGATCAGGTCCTCAGCCTCGGGGCGGCTCATCCCTGCAAGCGTACCGGTGACCACGATCGTGTGGCCGGCGAGCGCACCTTGAGCGGCGGGCTCCGACGGATGACCGGGAGACCACACACCCGTGAAAGCGACAGACGCGCGCGTGTGCTGCGGCGGACTGGGTTCAACGCCTGCTGCAAGCAGTTGTGCCATCACATCACGGTTGTGTGACTCGCCCAAGAAAGCGCGCAGGGCCGCAACGATTTCAGGCCCCACCCCTTCGAGAGGTACGTCGACCAGCGCTTCTGCGCGGGGCCGCGCCCGCGCGTTCGCTTTTTGCGCAGCGGCCTTCGCGACCAGGATGCCCTCCCAGTCGGCGGCCATGAGGCTCTCCAGGCTGCCAAACGACTGGGCCAGGACGCGCGCCACCTCCTCGCCCACATGGCGAATCCCCAGCGCGAACAGGAAGCGCTCGAGGCTCACCTGCCGTGACGCGGCGATCGCGGCCACCAGATTGGCCGCCGACTTGTCGCCCATGCGCTCCAGACCCGCCAGCGTGGATACGCTGAGCCCGTAGAGATCAGCGGGTGTGCGGATCAGGTCGCGCTCAACCAGTTGCTCGACGATACGCCCGCCCAGTCCTTCGATATCCATCGCGCGGCGCTGCGCAAAATGCAAAATCGCCTGGCCGCGCTGGGCCTTGCAGTACAGCCCGCCCACGCACCGCCAGGCGGCTTCCCCGGCTTCGCGCACCGCGGTCGAGCCGCACACCGGGCAATGCGTCGGCATGACGAACCGGCGCGCATCGGCAGGCCTGCGCTCAGGCACCGCCCGCACGACTTCCGGAATCACGTCACCGGCACGCCGGACCACGACCATATCGCCAATCAGCAGATCCTTGCGCTCGAGCTCATCCTGGTTGTGCAAGGTGGCGTTCGTGACCGTGACCCCGCCCACGAACACCGGCCGCAACCTGGCCACCGGCGTCAGCACCCCCGTGCGCCCGACCTGGATGTCGATGTCGAGCAGTTCGGTGACCGCCTCCTCGGCGGGAAATTTGTGCGCGATGGCAAAACGGGGAGCACGTGCCACAAACCCGATGGCCTCGTGCCAGCGCCGCTGATCCACCTTGTAGACCACCCCGTCGATGTCGTACGGCAATGCAGCCCGACGGCTTGCGATATCGCGATAAAACGCCAGCAGCGCGTGGGCATCGGCACAAACCGCCCGCAGCGGGCCGACCGGAAACCCCAAGCCGGCCAGCCAATCGAGGACACCGGCATGCGACGCGCTTAGCGTCAGCTCATCCGACACCTCGCCCAGCCCATAGGCAAAAAAACGCAGCCGGCGTTTCGCGGTCAGGGTCGGATCGAGCTGGCGCAACCCGCCGGCGGCAGCGTTGCGCGGATTCACGAAGGGCTTGTCGCCGCGGGCCGCCTGATCGGCATTGAGACGGTCGAAATCAGCGCGAAACATGAGCACCTCGCCGCGCACCTCCAACAGGCGCGGCGCACCGGGTGCGAGCTTCAGGGGGATGCTGCGCACGGTGCGCAGATTGGCGGTGACGTCTTCGCCCACTGCGCCATCGCCGCGCGTGGCACCCTGCACAAAGCGCCCGTCCTCGTAGCGCAGGCTGATCGCCAGCCCGTCGAATTTCAACTCGGCGCAGTAGCGCAGGGTATCTGCCGGCAGGCCCGCTGCGGCAGCCGCTTCGCGCACGCGCCGATCAAAGGCCAGGACTTCTGCGTCGTCAAACGCGTTTTGCAGCGACAACATCGGCGCGGCATGGCGCACCTGACCGAAGGCCTGCACCGGCGCCCCGCCCACGCGGCGGGTGGGCGAATCAGGCACATCGAATTGGGGATGCGCGGCCTCGAGCGCCTGGAGTTCGGCAAACAGCCGATCGTATTCGGCGTCGGGGATGCTCGGCGCATCGAGCACGTAGTAGGCGTGATTGTGCCGCTCAAGTGCATCGCGCAAATCGGCAATCTGCGCCTGAACCGCATCATGCGGGCGGTTCATGGGCGCAGCCGGGAGGGTGCCAGTCTGGTGCGCACCGCAGTTCAATCAACTCAGTTGAAGACCCGCACCGCAGCCGGCGACCCCGCAGCGAGACCGGCTGCGTCGAGCGCCTTGTAATGCGACTCGAGTTGCCGGGCGACCGCGGCGACCGCAGCATCGGTCAGAGGATGCTGGGCATCGTCGATCAGAACGCCCTGCGTGGCACGCGCACAGCGCCTGGCACACTCGACCATGTTCGACCAGGGCTGGCAGGCCTGGGGCGCGCGCGGGACATCGAGCAGGAAGGTGATCTGCTCGGCGCGATCGCCGGCCGACATCGCGTACAAGACTTCGTTGTCGTCGCTCAGGCGCACATAACGCTGCCCCAACTGCGACACCAGCCCGAGCGCATCAGCCAGTTCGGCCAGGCCCGCCTCGGTGATCGGCTGGGTCGTCTGAACATTGACACCGATCATGGTGTCGAGCTGGGCGCAGAACTCGTCGACTTGCCGGGCGTGTTCAAGTACCGGCGCCATGTCGGGCAGGCGGGTGTCGAGTGCGTGGACCGCATCGGAAAATTTGCGCACCGCCTCGGAAAACTCAGCGAATTCGGCGGCATTGAGTGGGCCGTGGCGATTGGCCAGCAGCAGACCGACCCGCAGGCGGTCGACGGGGCTGCGTGCCTCCCGCAGCCCCAGCCAACCGGCCGCACCGCCATCGGCCTCCACCAATACCGGCTTGCTGCCCGCACGGCGCAAACCGGCGGCTACTGACACCAGGCGCTCGGGCGCCACCGGTGCCGGCAGACGGATCTGGACGATGCAGTCGATATGCGGGTCAAGGCGACCTGACACACCCGACACACGTTGGGTGGACATGGCTGGAGCAGACGCGTTGTGGGCGACAGCGGCAGAGGGGGCGGCGGTGTCCGCCGGGTCATGGTCAGCGGAGGCCTGGTTGGCCTGGGCCACAGCACCCGGTGCCTGTGCGGGTACACCAGATGCCTGCGTCGGGGCGGTCGCGACGCCAGGCGCCAGGGGCTCGCGCGCAGTAGACGCGTGCGACTCAAGCGTCGGGTAGGCGTCGGAAGGCGTGATCGCGCTGCGCGATGCGACCGCCCCACCGGCACCTTCGCTATACGGTTCGGTTGCAGGCAGCGTGTCGCGCAGGGCACCCATCCGCTCGATCAGGGTGCCGGAAGCGGGCGGCATCGCCGACCCCGCAGGCGCCACCGGGATGTTCGAGGCCGCGGACAAGACTGGCTCGATCCGCTCGGTACGTCCCGTGGTGTGAACCGGTGCGCCAGTCGGCACACTGGCGCCTGCGCTGGCCCGCACGGTGGAGGCGCCCAATGAGGGCTCCACCCTGCCATCCTGCCGCGCAACGCCGCCTGATGTACGCGCCCCTGCTGCAATCGCAGCGTCTGTGGCCGTTTCAGTCGTCGACGCGCTCTGCTCGACATGCAACGCGGCTTCGCGTCGACGCCGCTGCATCGACTGCAGCAGGTTGAAAGCCAGTACAACGAAGAGCGCGACCGCAATCAGACCCAGCAGGCTGACCCACAGAGAGCTGCCGCCCCCCAGCATCGACATCAGTTCGTTCATGCGGCCTCCGCGAAACGGGCTGCCGCGTCGATATCGACCGCGACAATCCGCGACACGCCACGCTCCTGCATCGTGACCCCGATGAGCTGTTGGGCGAGTTCCATGGCGATCTTGTTGTGGGTGATGAAGAGAAACTGCGTCTGGTCGGACATGCGCCGGACCATGGCGCAGTAACGCTCGGTGTTGGCGTCATCGAGCGGCGCGTCGACCTCGTCGAGCAGACAGAAGGGCGCCGGGTTGAGCTGAAAGAGCGCAAACACGAGCGCGATGGCAGTGAGTGCCTTTTCGCCACCCGACAGCAGGTTGACCGAGGCATTGCGCTTGCCGGGAGGCTGCGCGACCACCGTGATGCCTGAGTCGAGAATCTCCTCGCCGGTCAGCACCAGCCGGGCCTCGCCGCCGCCAAACAGCTCCGGAAACAGCGTGCCGAACTGCCGGTTCACCGTGTCGAAGGTGTCCTGCAGCAGGGTGCGGGTTTCCCGGTCGATGGTGCGGATGGCGTCTTCCAGTGTGGCGATCGCTTCGTTCAGGTCGCGCAACTGCGCATCCAGGAAATCAAGCCGCTCGCGCGCCGTACCCAGTTCATCGAGCGCGGCAAGGTTAACCGCACCCAGTGCGGCAATCGCGTTGCCCAGCCGTGTGACCTCACCCTGCAACCAGGCGGGCTTGGGCGTGTGCTCAAAGGCGGCGCGCAAGGCGTCGGCATCGACCTGCGCCTCGCGCAGCTGCTCATCGAACTGCTCGGCGCCCAGCCGGGCCGCCTGCTCCTTGAGCTGGAGCTCGGTGAGCCGCTCACGCAAGGGCTGCTGGGAGCGCTCGTGGCCCAAGCGGGCTTCATCGAACGCGCGCATGGAGGCGCCCAGGGCATCCAGGCGCGCCCGCCCTTCCGAGAGCAGTCGTTCGGTTTCAATGCGCACCTCGAGCGCCTGCTGCAGACCGGCCCGCGCCGCCTCGTCGGACAGTTCGGCCAACCTCGCCTGCAGCCCTTCCGATTCCGCGCTCACGCGCTCGATCTGCTCGCGCGCCTGCGCGATCTGTTCTGTGAGCGACTGGCGCCGGGTATCGAGCGCACGCACCGCGAAGGCGGCCTCGCGCTCGTCACGCTCGAGATCACGTTGGGTGGTGCGCGCGGCGTCCAGCGCGCTGTCGCTGTCTTCTGCCTGCATGCGACAGACTTCGACCGCTTCCTGGCGCTCGGCCAACTGCAAGTCCAGCGTTTCAAAGCGTGCCGACTCTTCGAGCATGGCCGCTTCGCGAGCTTCCTGCTGGCGGGCGATGTCGGCCAGATCCGTGTCCAGACGCGCACGGTCGGCGCTCGCTCGCTGCACACGCTGCGCACATCGCTCTGTTTCCAGGCGCAGCGATGCCGCCTGACGCACCGCCTGCGACAGCGCATCGCGATCAGCGGCCAGTTGTGTACGGGCCTGGGTGGCATCGGCCTCGGCACGCGCCGCAGTGCTGCGGGCATCATCGGCCAGCAGTTCCAGGGCACGGTGCTCGCGCTCGAGGTTGTCGAGCTCCTGCTGACGCGACAGCACGCCATCCTGTTCGCTGTCCTGGGCATGCAGCCAGACATGATGACGCCCCACGGCGTGCCCGGTGCGCAGCACGAACTGAGCGCCCAGGGGCAACGCAGCCCGATCGGCCACAGCACGCTGCGATGATTCCGCGCAGTAGCTGCCGTGCAGCCATTCGTCCAGCAGCGCCCGCACCTGCGGATCGCCGGTGTGCACCATGCCGGCCAGCGGCACCAGCCCTTGCGGAACGACCGCAGCCACCCCACCCGGCGCACCAGCCGACGCGTAGAAGCCGACCTTGGCGGGTGGCTGTTCATCGAGCAGCCCGCTCATGGATTCGATGCGCCCCACTTCGAGGGATTGCACGCGCTCGCGCAGCACCGCCTCAACCGCAGTTTCCCAGCCAGGCTCGATGCGCAGGCGCTGCCACAGGCGCTTGAGCTGATCCAGACCGTGGCGCGCCAGCCAGGGCGCGGTCTTGTTTTCCGAGCGCATCCGCTCCTGGATCTGACGCAGGGCACTGATCCGCGCATCGACCTGCGCCAGACGCCCCAGTGCATCGCGCAGACCATCTTGGGCTGGCCCGCGGGCGGCATCCAGGGCAGTCCAGTGCGCTTCAATGCTTCCCACACGCTCGGCGGCATTCTCTTCGATCGCCTGCGCCTGCTCCAGACGCGCGGTCAGGTCTTCCAACTCGGCGACCGGCGCGGCTTCAAGTTGCCCCAGCGCAGCACTCAGGCGTGCCTGCCGATCGCCTAACTCACGCAGTGCTTCCTCGATGCCGCGCTGACGTGTCGCCACCACCTGAATTTGCTGCGACGTATCGGCCGCCAGGGTACGGGCCTGATCGAGTGCTTCGCGGGACGACTGCACCGCGTCTCCCAGCGCCGGCAACTCGGCCGAGGCATCGTCCAACCGCACGGCCAGCTGCGCCTGTCGCTCTTGCGCCACGGCCGCTTCTTCTTCGCTGCGACCCAGCGCCTCGTCTGACTGCGTGGCACGCTCGCGCGCGGACTCGGCTTGCGACTGCAGGGCCGCCAGCCGTTCGCGCAGTTGTGCCTGCGAATCGCTCACAAAGCGGATCTCGCCTTCCAGGCGCGACACCTCGCCTGCAGCGGCATAGTAGTCACCCTGCAACCGATGGACCGCATCCCCGGCCTCGTAGTGCGCAGTGCGGGCCTGCTCAAGCTCGGCTTCGACTGCGCGCTGCGCGGCCAGCGCCCCGTCGATTTCGGTCTCCAGCACCTGCGCCTGACGGCCGATGCGCGCCTGCTCGGCCTGCGCCTCATCCCGGCGCACCAGCCAGAGCATGCGCTGCTTGAGCTCCCGGTCACCCTCCAGCGTGCGGAACTCGCGGGCCACCTCAGCCTGGCGCTCGAGCTTATCGATTTGTGCCTGCAGCTCGCGCATGATGTCTTCCACGCGCGTGAGGTTTTCGCGAGTGTCGGACAGGCGATGCTCGGTCTCGCGACGCCGCTCCTTATATTTAGTGACGCCCGCGGCCTCTTCCAGGAACACCCGCAGTTCCTCGGGGCGCGCCTCGATGATGCGCGACACCGTGCCCTGGCCGATCATGGCGTAGGCGCGCGGCCCCAGCCCGGTACCGAGGAACATGTCGTGCACATCCTTGCGGCGCACGACCTGGTTGTTGATCAGATAGGTGGACTGCCCGTCACGCGAGAGCACCCGCTTGACCGAGATTTCGGCAAACCCGGCCCAGGAGCCGGTCAGACGCGACTGCGCGTTGTCGAAGACCAGCTCGACGCTGGCGCGCCCGGCGGGTTTGCGCTCAGAAGAGCCGTTAAAGATCACGTCCTGCATGGAGTCGCCACGCAGCTCCGAGGCCTTGGACTCGCCCAGCACCCAGCGCACGGCGTCCATGATGTTCGACTTGCCGCAGCCATTGGGCCCGACGACCCCGACCAGCTGACTGGGCACCTCAAACGAGGTTGGATCGACGAACGACTTGAAGCCGGCCAGCTTGATGAGTTTCAGTCGCACAGTTTCAGACGCACGGAATCAGATGCTCGATGCGGGATACACGAAGGGGCGGGGCGACCGACAGGCAGGTACGCAACCGTATAATGGTAACCCAGCAGGGGGTCGCTCCCAGGCGCCGGCCGACTCTGGCCAGCGTCGCCCGCTACTTGCCCCGCCGCCCGACACCCTGCCGTTTGGGCGGTCGACCCCTCACCTTTCGGACCGACGCGCGCTGTTCCAGCCTGCCCGGTCCGACCGTACGGATCTGCACGATGTCTACCTCGCCTTCCAAACGCCTTGAGACTTTCCCCAACCCGTCGCCCGAACGGGACTATCACATTCATATCGAGGCGCCCGAGTTCACCTGCCTGTGCCCGCTCACCGGCCAGCCCGATTTCGCCACCCTGGTCCTCGACTACATCCCCGATCGCAAAAACCTCGAGCTCAAGGCGCTCAAGCTCTATCTATGGTCCTACCGGGATCAGGGCGCCTTTCACGAGGCGGTCACCAACCTGATCCTCAGCGAAATGGTCGAGGCGACCAAGCCTCGTTTCATGCGCCTGACCGCCCGCTGGTATGTGCGCGGGGGCATTTTCACCACCGTGATCGCTGAGCACCGCAAGCGGGGCTGGAAGCCGTCACCGCGCGTGGACCTGGTCGACTTCCCAAAAGAATCTTCAGTAAGATAGTCAATAAAACATAGCGTTACGAGACTTTCTTGAACCATATTCTCAGCAAACTACCGCCCTACCCCTTCGAACGCCTTCGCGGCCTGCTCAAAGGTGTCACGGCGGACGCGCGCCATGCGCCGATCTCCATGTCGATCGGCGAGCCCAAGCACCCGGCCCCGGCCCTGGTGCGCGAGGCTCTGGTGCAGGCGCTCGACGGACTGTCGGTCTATCCGCCCACCGCCGGGGGCGAACCCATCCGCCGGGCGGTCGCCCTGTGGCTGCAGCGTCGATATGGCCTGCCCGCCATTGACCCGCTGCGTCAGGTGCTGCCGGTCAATGGGACCAAGGAAGCGCTTTATGCCATCGCCCAGGTCGCGATCGATGTGCGCGAAGGGGCGCCGCGCCCGGTGGTGCTGCTGCCCAACCCCTGCTACCAGGTGTACGAAGGCGCCGCCCTGTTGTCCGGAGCCGAGCCGTACTACGTGAATCAAGGGCCGCAAACCAACTTTGCGCTGGACTGGGACGCCGTGCCAGAGGACATCTGGCCGCGGGTACAACTGGTCTATGTGTGCTCACCGGGCAACCCGGCGGGTGCGGTGGTGTCGCAGGAGCAATGGGCGATGCTGTTCAAGCGCTCGGCGCGCCACGGCTTCATCATCGCGGCCGACGAGTGCTACTCCGAAATTTATCCCGATGACGCCACGCCGCCCGTGGGTGCCCTGCAGGCCGCACATGCCGAGGGGCTGACCGACTTTCCCCGTCTGCTGGTGTTCTCCAGCCTGTCCAAGCGCTCCAGCCTGCCGGGTCTGCGCTCCGGGTTCGTCGCAGGCGACGCCCAGCTGATCGAGCGCTTCCTGCTGCTGCGCACCTACAACGGGGGCGCCATGAGCCTGACCGTGCAGGCGGCCTCGACCGCCGCCTGGGGTGACGAAGCCCATGTGATCGACAACCGCAGGCTGTACCGCGCCAAGTTCGATGCGGTGGTCCCGGTGCTCTCGCAGGTCTTGCAGGTGCGTGCGCCCGATGGCGGCTTTTTCCTGTGGGCCGGCGTGCCCGGGGGCGATGACACCGCCTTCGTGCGCGACCTCTACGCTCAATATAATGTGCTGCTGCTGCCGGGCAGTTTTCTGGCGCGCACGGTCCAGGGCGTCAACCCCGGGGCCGGCTTCGTGCGCATCGCGCTCGTCGACCGCCTGGAAGCCTGCCTGGAAGCGGCCGAGCGCATCCGCGCCTTTGCCTCCCGCTGAAGCGCCCATCCACGCGCCCTGTCTGCGGTTCGCCGCTCTTTTTTTCCTCTTCCACCTCACTGCAAACCGTCCGCCATGAGCAACCTTCAGAGCACCATCGAGCAGGCCTGGGAACACCGCGCCGACATCAATCCCGGCAATGCACCCGCCCCGGTGCGCGAGGCGGTCGAACACGTGATTGCCGAGCTGAACACCGGCCGCCAGCGGGTCGCCGAAAAGTTCAAGGGCGAGTGGATCGTCCATCAATGGATCAAGAAGGCGGTGCTGTTGTCCTTCCGCCTGGAAGACAACCGTCCGATCGTGGCCGGCGACCTGCAATTCTATGACAAGGTGCCCACCAAGTTCGATGGCTGGAGCGCCCAGGACTTTGCCGCTGGTGGCTTTCGCGTCGTGCCGCCCGCCGTGGCGCGCCGCGGCAGTTTTATCGCCCGCAACGTGGTTCTGATGCCCTCGTACGTCAACATCGGCGCCTATGTCGACGAAGGCACCATGGTCGACACCTGGGCCACGGTAGGCTCCTGTGCCCAGATCGGCAAGAACGTGCACCTGTCGGGTGGCGTGGGCATTGGCGGCGTGCTCGAGCCGCTGCAGGCCAACCCCACCATCATCGAAGACAACTGCTTCATCGGCGCGCGCTCCGAAGTGGTCGAAGGCGTGATCGTGGAAGAAAACTCGGTGCTCTCGATGGGCGTGTTCATCGGGCAAAGCACCAAGATCTACGACCGCGAGACCGGCGAAATTCTCTACGGCCGCGTGCCGGCCGGGTCCGTGGTGGTGCCGGGCTCCATGCCCTCGGGCGATGGGCGGGTCAGCTTGTATTGCGCGGTGATCGTCAAAAAAGTCGATGCCCAGACCCGCGCCAAGACCGCCATTAACGATCTGCTGCGCGGCGACTGACCCCGGTCGGCTAACCCATCAACCTCTGACACCGCCCACTCGAGCCCGCCCACACCATGGCCATGGATCGCCTGTTGACCCTGATGAGCGAGAAAAAGGCCTCGGACCTTTTTCTGTCGCCCGGGGCGGCCGTGCAGATCAAGATCAATGGCGCGATGGCGGCGGTCAACCAGCAGCCGCTGGAGCCGGCATCGGTCGAGCATTTGCTGCGCGAGGTGCTGACCGAGCGTCAGTGGGCGCAGTTCGAGCAGGACAATGAGCTGAACATTGGCTACGGCCTGCGCGGGGTGGGCAGTTTTCGGTTCTCGGTGTTTCGCCAGCGCGGCAGTGCCGCCGCCGTGGTGCGCTACATCCCGGGTGAAGTGCCCGGTTTCGACACCCTCGGGCTGCCCCCGTTCCTGACCGAAATGGTCATGGAAAAGCGCGGGCTGCTGCTCATGGTGGGCGCCACCGGTTCGGGCAAATCCACCACCTTGGCGTCCCTGCTCGACTACCGCAATCAGCATGCCTCCGGTCATATCCTGACCCTGGAAGATCCGATCGAGTACACCTTCAGGCATCGGCGTTCGCTGGTGAACCAGCGCCAGATCGGCACAGACACTGAGGCGCTGGATGTGGCCTTGCGCAATGCGCTGCGCCAGGCCCCCGACTGCCTCATGATCGGCGAGATCCGCGACACCGACACCATGAGTGCTGCCATGGCCTATGCGCAGTCCGGGCACCTGGTGCTGTCCACGCTGCATGCCAACACGGCGGCGCACGCGCTCACCCGGATCCTCGGCTTTTACGCGCCCGAAAATCGCCGGGTCATGTTGTCCGACCTGGCGGCCACGCTGCGCTGCGTGGTGTCGCAACGGCTGCTGCCGGCCACGGCCGGCGGGCGTATTGCCGCCGTCGAGATCCTCACCAACACCACCCTGATCTCCGAGCTGATCGAGCAGGGACGCATCGGCGAAGTGCGCGAGGCGATGGAAAAGAGCCTGTCGCCGGGCTCGCAGACCTTCGAGCGGGCGCTGGTGGAGCTGGTGCGCAGCAAGAAAGTCACCCTGGACGATGCGCTCGCCCAGGCCGACTCCCCCACCAACCTGCTCTGGTTGCTGGAAAACGTCGACGACCAGCCCCTGCCCGGGCGCGCCACACCGGCTGCAACGCCGGCGGCACGGCGCCCCGCGGTGACCGGCGCTGGCGGCACCGCTCCCTCGGGCGCCCCTGACGCAACGCGCGCGGCCGATGGCCCGTCGTTTTCCGGGTTCTCGATCAACCTCTGATGACCGTGACTGCGCGCCTTTACGGCATCGACACCTGCGATCAGGTCCGCAAGGCACGCAGCTGGCTGCGTACCCACCAGGTGCCCTTCGCCGTCCACGATTTTCGCAAAGATGGATTGAGCCCGGAGCTGTTGGGTCGCTGGATGTCGCACCTGCCCTGGGACGCGCTGCTCAATCGGCGCGGCACCAGTTGGCGCCAGGTCGATCCAGCGCGGCGTGCCGCCATCGTGGACCAGGCCAGCGCCAGCGAGCTGATGCTCGAGGTGCCCACACTGGTGCGCCGGCCTGTGCTCGAAATCGGCAATCGCATCCTCGTGGGCTTTTCAGAGCCGCTCTACCGGGGACTCTTTGTGGGTCCGAGCACCGATCCGGGCAACAGCCTCCCCAAGCCCTCGACTGCACACGATCAGGACTGATCCCCATGACCCCCTGTCCCGTACGCGACCTGACCGAAGAGCTGATCCGCAGGCGCTCGGTTTTTCCGGAAGACGCCGGCTGCCAGAGCGTGATCGCCGCCCGGCTGGCACCACTGGGTTTTGAGTGCGAACCCATGCGATTCGGTGAGGTCGACAACCTGTGGGCGGTGCGCCGCGGTGCGTCGCCCGGCCCGCTGCTGGTCTTTGCAGGACACACCGACGTGGTGCCCGCAGGCCCCAGGCAGTGGTGGCATGCCGATCCCTTCGAGCCCACCGAGCGCGACGGGCATCTGTACGGACGGGGCGCGGCCGACATGAAATCCTCGCTGGCCGCCATCGTGGTGGCGATCGAGGAATTCATTGCAGCCCATCCGAATCACCCCGGATCGATCGGCGTCCTGCTCACCTCCGACGAAGAAGGCCCGGCCATCGATGGCACGGTGCGGGTCGTCGAGGCCCTGCAGACGCGCGGCACGCAGATCGACTATTGCATCATCGGTGAACCCACGTCGGTCAATGCGCTGGGCGACATGCTGAAGAACGGCCGCCGCGGCTCACTGCACGGCAAGCTGATCGTCAAAGGTGTGCAAGGCCATGTGGCCTATCC
>CANHUQ010000008.1 GCA_947463885.1 Burkholderiales bacterium | reverse complement strand
GATGCGTGCCTGCAGCAGGCTGCGCCACGACAGAGCGATACGTGGCTGCTCCACCATCACGGTGGTGCCTGCATCGCGCCAGGTCACCCGCTCGGCTTGCAGTATGTCGAAGGGCGATCCAGCCGGCGCTTCGATACGCAACTGCCCCTGGGTGGCCAACTCGGCCCGGGCGACCGCCCAGCGCAGCAAACTGCCGTTGGCTGCGGCCTGAGTGAGTAGCGCAGTGGCGATAGCTGCCAGCGCAATCAGCGCAACCGCTGGCCACCAGACAAAGCCCCCACAGCGCAGCGCACGCGGTGTGCGCTTGGCGGCCACGCACCCGGCGCGTGCCATCAGAACACCACTCCAATGGAGAAATACACACGCCACTGACCTGGGTCGAAGCCTCGGGCAACGTCGATATTCAGCGGCCCCACCGGTGTGCGCCAGCGCACGCCCACGCCTGCACCGCGAGCCAGCTTGAAGGTATCGATGGAGTCAGATGCATTGCCGGCATCGATGAACCCCGCGATCGCCCAGTCACGTTGAATCAGGTGCTGGTATTCGACGCTGGCCACGGCAAGATAGCGTCCGGCTACAGTCGCCTCACCCAGTGACACCCCCAGACCCTGTGTCACGTAACCACGCACCGACTTGCTACCCCCGGTGCGAAAAAGGTTGGCCGAAGGAATCCCTTCGCGCGCGTCGGCATAGACCGCACCCAGTTCACCGCGCAGCACGAGCCGGCCGAACTCGCTGGCATCGGCGCGGCTCAGCGGATAGATGCCGTAGCCCAGCACATAGCCCCGCACAAAGCTGCGCTCACTCCCCAGCGCATTGGCTGCACCCGAGATCTGGAAGGTCGTGATCGTGCCGCGGGTGGGCATCAGGGGCGAATCAAGGTCACGCCGCGTCCAGCTCCAGCCCAGCACCAGGGCACGGTTGTGATAGAACGCCTCGTTGTCCGACGAAAACACCACGTTCTGGCGCTCGTATTGATATTGCAGCGATAAGCCTGTCTCGATCTTGCCTTCGCGCTTGAGTCGCGCTGCGAACAGTGAACCAGCGTCGACGATGTCGTTCTGAATGTTTCGATGCTCCAGTCGCAGGCCGCCCTGCCAGCGGTAGCCCTGCAGGTCCTGCGGCGTCTCCCAGGTCGAAAACCCGAACTGACGACGCTGATCGAGTTCGATCCCGTTGAAGGTCTGGATCCCGCGTCCCGCCACATTGCGGTTCTCCCAGCCGGCGAGCACACTCGGGCCATAGTCGGCGTCATAGCCTGCGCCCAGGGTCCAGCGCTTGGCGGGTCGCTCGATGACCTCCACCCTCACCGGCACTTCCTGCAGATCGGCGGCATCGCTCAGTGCGCGCACATCGGGGCGCACATTGACGGTGGTGAACCAGCCGGCGCCATTGAGTCGCGTTTGCAGATCCGCAATCTGGCGCATATCGTAAGGGTCACCCGTTCGGAAAGACTTGAGCCCTTCGATGACCTCAGGCGGATAACGGTTCAGACCATCGATGACCAGCGGGCCGAATTGCACCGCCGCACCGGAATCCACCACCAACTCCAGCGAGGCGCGCGCCAGTTCCTGATTAACCTCAGCTTCACTCTCAAGCAGGCGAGCACGCAGAAAGCCGCGGTCGCGCAAAGCATCGAGCAGTGCACGCTTAGCCTGTTCCCAGTCCTGAGAGCGAAAGGGCGCTCCGGCCTGCAGCTGCCAGCTGCGTTCAATCGACTGGCGTAAGGCCTCGCGTTGCGGCGAGGCGATCTCGCCTTCAAGGTCCAACTGCACACGGTCCACCACGGTGCGCGGACCGGTCAGCACCTGAACGAGCGCGCCATCGTCCAGAGTCGAGATGGCCACCTGCGGCGAAAAATAGCCTTCAGACGCCAACAGGTCGCGTACTTCGCGTTCGGCGCGCGCGATGAACAGCGGCAGCTGCGACGGGTCGTAGTCGGCGCGCTGGCGCCAGCGGCCCAGCAAGGTGTGCTGGCGGATCAGCCGCGCGATCGGGTCGGGCGCCTCGATGCGCAGGTCATACCGTGGGGATACCTTGCCGCCATCACGACCATCGGTGACATCCGGATCACCAAAGAAACGCCCGATGACCGGCAGGCGCGCCAGCGGATGCGGTTTGGATGCACGCTGCGCCGGTGTGACCGTATCCACCGGGTCCGACGCGGGTGCTGCGTCGGCCACTGCGATCGGTTCAGCCGCCAGGGCGGCGTCGGCAGGGGGCGACGCTGTCTCGGCATACACGGGCGCGGCGGCAAAGCCTGCCACGAAGCACACCCGCGCCAACACGCCAGGCCAACCACCGCCTGACCGCCCTGTGCTTGGATCCACGCAGCACCTGGACTTCAAGGGCGCAGCGATCACCGAACGCGATCAGTCCCCGGGCTCAGACCACGAGGGTCTGCGCGGCACCCGGGGCGCGCTCAACGATCGTGCCGATGAGGCGCGGCGCCTCGCCCGCCTGGCTCAGATGGTCCAGACAGCTCTGCGCATCGGCTTGCGAGACGATCAGCACCATGCCGATGCCGCAATTGAAGACCCGATGCATCTCGTCGTCGGCGATGTGTCCTTCGCGCTGCAGCCAGTCAAAGAGCGCTGGCCGCGTCCAGGCATCGCGATGCAGCACCGCCTGGCAGGTATCGGGCAGCACACGCGGCACGTTCTCGAGCAGACCACCGCCGGTGATGTGTGCCATGCCTTTGACCCGCACGTGACGCAGCAGTTCGAGTACCGGCTTCACGTACAGGCGCGTCGGCGCCATGACGGCATCGGCAAAGCTACCGCTGGTGCCGAAGTCGGCCTGCATGGCTGCGGCATGGATGCTGCCGTAGGCACGCTCGATCACCTTGCGCACGAGCGAATAGCCGTTGGAATGCGCGCCGCTCGAAGGCAAGCCGATGACCGCATCCCCCGGGGCAATGCTGCGCCCGTCGATGATCGCGGACTTCTCGACCGCGCCCACGGCAAACCCGGCCAGGTCATATTCGCCGTCGGGGTACATGTCGGGCATTTCAGCCGTTTCGCCGCCGATCAGCGCACAGCCCGACTGTTCACAGCCAGTTGCAATGCCGCCGACCACGCGCGCCGCCACGTCCACGTCCAGTCGGCCGCAGGCGAAATAGTCCAGAAAAAAGAGCGGCTCAGCCCCTTGCACCAGGATGTCGTTGACGCTCATGGCCACCAGGTCGATCCCGACCGTGTCATGTCGACCCAACGCGAAGGCCAGGCGCAGCTTGGTGCCCACGCCATCGGTGCCGGTGACCAGCACCGGTTCGCGGTATCGCTTGGGCACTTCAAACAAGGCGCCAAATCCACCGATGCCCGCCAGTACGCCCTCGCGCATCGTGCGACGCGCCATGGGCTTGATGCGGTCAACCAGCGCATCGCCGGCATCGATGTCGACCCCGGCATCCTTGTAGGACATTGGAACGGGCGTGGACGGGCGGTGTGCGTCGGTCATGGTGAGCGATCGGGCCCCAATGACGGGCCGATACAATGAGGGTGGAGGCGAAACCGGATTGTACCGGCCGGCCTGCCTCGCTCCCGCCGCATTGATCTCCCGTGGACCAACTCGTTCTCGATTTCCTCAGGCCACCCGCTCCGACCCTGGACAACTTCGTCCCGGGCGGCAATCAGGAAGCTCTCGCGGCCCTGCGCAGCCTGGTGGCGTCGGGGGCCCATGCCACCGCCCGAGCCGTCTACCTCTGGGGGCCGCCCGGTTGCGGCCGATCGCACCTGTTGCAAGCCGTGGCGAGCGCGCGGCCTGCGTCCACTGCCTGCCTGCTCGGGCCGCAGTCGGCCCCTGAAGCCTTCGCAGCCTCGGACGGCAGCACGTTCTGGCTGCTGGACAATGTTGATCAGCTCGATGCGCCGCGCCAGGAAGCCGCCTTTCATCTGTTCAACGCAGTCCTGGCGCGGTCCGACACGGCCTTTGTCGCCTGCGGAGACCGGCCTCCTGCAGCACTGTCCGTGATGCCTGAACTGGCCAGCCGACTGGCCTGGGGACTGGTGTTCGAGCTGCGTCCACTGTCGGACACCGAGACCGCTCAGGCCCTCAGCGAGAGCCTCGCCGCGCGCGGCGTGACCGCCAGCGCAGACCTGGTGCCCTGGCTCATGACCCATGCCCCGCGCCACCTGGGCCGTCTGCGGGCACTGATCGATGCGCTGGACGTGTATGCCCTGTCGCGCAAGCGTGCGCTCACCTTGCCCTTGCTGCGCGAGTTTGTCCGTCAGGCCGGCGCGCCCAACTTGCCGTAGAATCGCGCGCAAATGCAACTTGCGCTCTTCGACCTCGACTACACGCTGCTGCCCATCGACAGCGACTATGAATGGGCCCGCTTCCTGGTGCGCCGCGGCGTCCTGGACGGCGAACACTACGAGCGTGAAAACGACCGGTTCTTTAAGCAGTACAAGGACGGTTCGCTCGATATCTTCGAGTTTCTGGCCTTCCAGCTCGCGCCGCTGGCCAGCCACCCGCGGGCCACGCTCGACGCCTGGCACCAGTCCTACATGGACGAGGTGATCCTGCCGCGCATCACGCCGGCCGCCCGCGATCTGGTCGAACGGCATCGCACACAGGGCGATCTGATCGCTCTGGTCACCGCCACCAACTCGTTCGTGACCGCACCGATCGCCCGGGTCTTCGGGATCGAACATCTGGTGGCCACCGGCATCGAAGAGCGTGACGGCCAGTTCACCGGCAAGCCTCATGGCACGCCCGCCTTTCGCGAAGGCAAGATCGCCCGCACCAACGAATGGCTCGGATCAATCGGCCGGACCTGGAGCGACTTTGATCGATCCTGGTTCTACAGTGATTCGCGCAACGACCTGCCGCTGCTCGAGCAGGTCACGCACCCGGTCGCGACCAACCCCGATGCAGTCCTCAAGGCCACAGCCATCGAGCGTGGCTGGCCCGTACTGAACCTCTTCGAAGGCGCGACCTGAGTGCGCGCCCAGGCCGTCGGGCGCAAACGATGATCCTTGCTTGGTTCAAGCGCGTGTTCGGTGCGACACGTCTGCCACACCCCGCGCCTCCCGCGTCCCCCGCGCCGACGGGGACACAGCAGAGCCACTCAGGCCCACACACCCCCGGGCGAGCGGGGTCCGCCGGGCCATCAGGGCCACAGGTTTACCGCGGCAGCGAACTGGGTATCCGACGCGAACAGATCTCCCAGGCAGCCATGCGCACCTGTGACACCTTGCAACGTGCAGGCTACAAGGCCTTCGTGGTGGGCGGGGGCGTGCGTGACTCGCTGCTCGGCCTGCAGCCCAAAGACTTTGATGTAGCGACCAACGCCACCCCCGAGGACGTGCAGGCCTTGTTTCGTCGGGCGCGCATCATCGGGCGTCGATTCAAGATCGTGCATGTCATGTTCGGTCGCGAAACCATCGAAACCTCCACCTTCCGGGCACTGCAGACCGACGCTGAGACCGATGAGCATGGGCGCGTGCTGCGCGACAACGTGTTTGGTACACAGCATGAAGACGCGCTGCGCCGCGACTTCACGGTCAATGCGCTGTACTACGACCCGATCGGCGACCAGGTGCTCGATTACCTGGGCGGCGTGGCCGACCTGAAGGCACGCGTGCTGCGCATGATCGGCGACCCGGCCACACGCTACCGTGAGGATCCGGTGCGCATGCTGCGCACGGTACGCTTTGCCGCCAAGCTGCAGTTCGATGTCGATGCGGCCACCCTGGCGCCCATCCGTTCGCTGGCCGACCTGATCGAGAACGTGCCTTCGGCGCGGCTCTTCGACGAGATGCTCAAGCTGCTGGAGTCGGGCCATGCGCTGGCCTGTCTGCACAAGCTGCGCGATGAAGGCCTGCACCACGGCGTGCTGCCCATGCTTGATCTGATCCTCGAGCAACCGCATGGCGCACGCTTCGTCGAGCTGGCCTTGGCCCAGACCGATGCGCGGGTGCGCGCAGGCAAGTCCATCTCGCCGGGCTTTCTGTTTGCAACACTGCTGTGGCAGCGCGTGGCCGATCGCTGGCAGGCGCGCAAGGCGGCCGGCGAGCACTCCATCCCCGCGCTCATGGAAGCGATGGACCGGGTGCTCGATGAGCAGGCCGCCAAACTGGCCATCCAGCGTCGCCACATCGCCGACATGCGCGAAATCTGGGGTCTGCAGCCGCGCTTTGAGCGCACCGGACGCTCTGCGGTGCGGGTGCTGGAGCATCTGCGGTTTCGTGCGGGCTATGACTTCATGCTCTTGCGCGTCGAAGCTGGTGAGTTGCCGCAGGAACTGGGCGAATGGTGGACTGCCTTCGTGGAAGCCGACCCGATCGGGCGCGAAGCGCTGCTCAATGAAGCCGCCTCGGAATCACGCAGCGGTAACGGCAACGGCACCGGGCGCAAGCGCAGACGGCGCGGTGGCGCACGGCGCTCGGGGCGGGCCGCTGCAGAGGGCGATGCGAGCGCGCCTGAGCCGGAAGGCGACTCGGCTGCGGGATCGGACAGCCCAGCGGGCGGACCGTCTCAGCCCGCGTCCTGAGTCCATGGGCGAGGAGGCCTGGATCGGCCTGGGCGCCAACCTGGGCGACCGACGTGCCACGCTTGAATCGGCCATCGACGCCCTGCGCGTGCTGCCGCACACGCGCCTGACCGCACGCTCGCGCCTGTACCGCAGCCCAGCATGGCAGGCGAGCGGGCCGGACTACCTCAACGCCGTGGCGCGTCTAAGCACCGGCCTTGCGCCACACGATCTGCTGCACGCGCTGCAGAGCCTTGAAACCCATTTTGGTCGGCTGCGTCCGTATCCAGGCGCGCCACGCACGCTCGATCTGGACCTGCTGTTGATGCGCGATCGGGTGCTGCACACGCCCGAACTCACCTTGCCCCATCCGCGGCTGCATGAACGCGCCTTCGTGCTGCGCCCGCTGGCCGAACTCGCCCCTGACCTGCCCATCCCCGGACGGGGCACGGTCGCGGCATGCCTGCACACTGTGGACGCTCAGGACTGCACGGTATGGTGTCACCCATGAACCACTTGCGTCCATGAATCTCTTGCGCACATGAACGACGTGAACAGCAACCCATTTGAACGTTGGCGGCACATCGTCATCGAAGGTCCGATCGGGGCCGGCAAGACCACGCTGACCCGACGCCTGTCGGAGCGATTCGGGGTGCCCGCCGTGCTCGAAGACCCGCAAGCCAATCCGTTTCTGGAGCGCTTCTACCGCGACAGCGCACGGTATGCGCTGCCCACGCAGTTGTCGTTCCTCTTTCAGCGCATGGACCGCCTGCGCGACATGACCCAGTCTGCCGCCTTCGAGCAGGCATCGGTGGGCGATTTTCTGCTCGAGAAGGACCGGATCTTTGCGCGTTTGACTCTGGCCGAAGACGAGCTGGCGCTGTACCGGCAAATTTTTGACAGCCTGCACCCCCAGGCGCCCACACCTGACCTGGTGATCTATCTGCAGGCCGAGCCCGATTCGCTCGTGGAGCGTGTGCGCCGGCGCGGTCTGGCCATGGAGGCGGCAGTCTCCGAGGACTACCTGCGGGCGCTGGCCGATGCCTACAGCCGCTTCTTTCATCACTACGATGCAACGCCCGTGCTGATCATCAACACCGAACATCTGAACCCGGTCGACCGGGACGCGGATTTCGATCTGCTGGTGCATCATGTGTCGGTCATGAAGGGACGACGCGAATTTCTCAGCGTCGCCCGCTGAACACCGATCGGGAGGAGAACATGCCGAAAATCCAGGCCTCTACGGCCCTGTCGCGCCTACGGGTGCTCGATCTCACGCGCGTGCGGGCAGGCCCGGTCTGTGCGCGGCATTTCGCTGATTTCGGTGCCGACGTCATCAAGATCGAAACCACCGGCGAAGAGGACCTGGGCGGCGCACGCCACGGCCCCGACTTTCAGAACCTGCATCGCAACAAGCGCTCGATCACGCTCGATCTGAAGGCCGAGCAGGGCATTGCACTGTTTCGCGAGCTGGTGAAGACCGCCGATGTAGTGATCGAAAATTATCGCCCTGACGTGAAGGACCGGCTGGGCATCGACTATGCCTCGCTGCGCACGCTCAACCCGCGCATCGTGCTGGCCAGCATCTCGGGCTTCGGCCAGGATGGCCCCTATCGCGCCCGCCCGGGCTTCGACCAGATCGCTCAGGGTCTGTGCGGTCTGATGTCGGTCACGGGCTTTGCTGGACAAGGGCCGTTGCGTGCAGGCGCTGCAGTGGCCGACGTGACTGCGGGGCTGCTCGCAGCGCTGGGCATCATGACCGCCCTGCAGGAACGCGATGTCACCGGCGAAGGTCAATGGGTGCAATCCAACCTGCTGCAAGCCGGCATCACTCTGCTGGATTTTCAGGCGGCCCGATACACCATGAGCGGCGAAGTGCCACCACAGGTGGGCAACGACCATCCCACCAGCATGCCCACCTCGGCCTATCGCACCGCGGACGGCTACATCAACGTGGCGGCCTCGGGCACCGCGATCTGGAAACGTCTGTGCGAAGCCGTGGGGCGCCCGGAACTGATCGCTGATCCGCGCTTTGCTCGGGCCGAAGACCGTGCCACGCACCGGGCCGCACTGGCCGACGAGTTGAACGCGGCCCTCTCCAAGGCATCCAGTGCGCAATGGGTCGAGCGACTGAACGACGCGGGCGTGCCCTGCGGCCCGATCCATGCCATGGACGATGTGTTTGCCGATCCGCAGGTGAAGCACCTGAACGCCAGCGCTGCGGTCGAGCATCCCACGCTGGGTACGCTGAATCTGCTCAATCAGCCGATCACACTGTCGCGCACCCCCGCGGCACTGGTCGCCGCTACGCCGGAGCGCGGCGAACACACCGACGAAGTCCTGCGCGAGCTCGGCCTGAGCGATGCGCAGATCACCGAACTGCGCGGCGCCGGCGTCGTGCTCTGAGCACAGCCCGCTCGCTTCACACCATTCAGGAGACTGCCATGCCCGAGATCATCACCCAACGCAACGGCCCCGTGACCACGTTGCTCATCTCTAATCCTGCGCGCATGAACGCCATGAGTCGCGACATGTGGATGCAGCTGGCCGAAGGCATCCGTGCCGCCGATGCCGACCCTGCGGTGCGTGTGGTCGTGCTGCGCGGCGAAGGCGAGAAGTCGTTCGTCTCGGGCGCCGACATCTCTCAGTTCGAGAAGATGCGCGGCAGTGCCGATGCCCAGGCCGAATACGAAAAAGCCGTCAACGACGGCTACAACGCCCCCGTCCAGTGCAGCAAGCCTGTGGTGGCGGCTATCCGCGGCATCTGCATCGGCGGCGGGCTGGGGCTGGCGGCCGCCTGTGATGTGCGGATCTGTTCCGACGACACCATCTTTCGCATGCCGGCCGGTCGCATGGGGCTGGGTTACGGCCCTTCAGGTGTGCGCCGCTTCGTGGCCATGATCGGGGCGGCCAATACCACCGATCTGTTCATGTCGGCGCGCAAGTTCGGGGCTGCAGAGGCGCAGCGGATCGGCTTCGTGTCGCAGGTCCACGCTCCCGATCGGATCGATGCCGCCGTGGCCGAGTATGTGCAGATGGTGGCTGAGAATGCCCCGCTCACGCTGGCTGCCGCCAAGTTCGCGATCCGCGAAGCGCTCAAGGACCCCGCCGATCGCGATACCGAGCGCGCCTTGAACATGGTCAAAGCCTGTTTCGACAGCCAGGACTATCGGGAAGGGCGCACGGCTTTCATGGAAAAACGCCTGCCGCAATTCCAGGGCCGCTGAAAGGAGAACTGCGCATGCGTACGACATCTCTTTCTCGACATCACGCCCCGCTGGACTGCGCAGCGCAGCCGTCGGAATCTCCGATTGCGTCCTTCGATGATGCATCCCAGGCACAGAGCAACCCCTCTGCTCGTCGTCTGGCGCTGCGCGCAGGCTTAGGTGTGGGTGCGGCGGCCCTGGCTGCAGCGGCAGGCTCCGCACGCGCGCAAGGCGCCGATTGGCCGGCCAAACCCGTGCGGCTGATCGTCGGCTATCCCCCGGGTGGTTCGGGTGACTTCATCACGCGGGTGGCCGCCGATGAACTCTCCAAGGAACTCGGCGTCTCGGTGGTCGTGGACAACCGGCCGGGCGCGGGCGGCACCATCGCCAACGAAGCCGTCTCGAAGGCCGCGCCCGACGGCTACACCGTGTTGAACGCTGGCCCCATGGCCTTGACGAGCGCCCTGTATCGCAAGCTCGGCTACGACGGCCGGCGCGACTTCATCCCGGTGTGCCAGCTGGCCGTGGGCCCGATGATCATCTGCGTCAACAACGATCTGCCGGTGCGCACCCTGCGCGAGCTGATTGCCTATGCCAAGGCCAACCCCGGCAAGCTCAACAGCGCGGCCTCCGGCAACGGATCCACCCCTCACCTCGCCTCGGCCCTGTTCGAGTCGGCTGCGGGCGTGCAGTTCACGACCGTCCAGTTCAAGGGCGGTGGCGCTGCGGCCACCTCCACCATCGCGGGCGACACGCAAGTGATGTTCGCCACACCGCCCACGGTGATCGGCTTCATCAAAGGCGGACGGATGCGCGCCCTGTCGCTCACGGTGCCTCAGTCAACGCCCTCGATTCCCGGCATCCCGGGTGCAGCCGAAGCCGGCCTGCCGGGCTACGACTCCAGTTTTTCTTTCGGCCTGTATGTGCCGGCTGGCACGCCGCCGAATGTGGTGCGGGCGTTGCATGCGGCCACCGCACGCGCCATGGCTCGCCCGGGCGTGAAGGAACGTGTGGCCAGTCAGGGCATGGACGTGGCCACCAACGCCTCGCCCGAGGCCTTTGCGACCGCATTGCGCGACGGTGCGGGTTCACTCGAGCGCGCAGTGCGCGAATCGGGCGCCAAGGTCGAGTAGGGTCGGATCAGCGCGCTGGGGTTGAATCAGCGCGCTGGGGTTGAACCGGGGTGCTCAGGTCAGCCACGGACCTGCCAACGATCGAGGCCGTTCGGTTCAGTCGCCCTGATAGCCGCGCGGGTTGGCGCTCTGCCAGCGCCAACCGTCTGCGCACATGGACTCAACACCCAGCTGGGCGCGCCAGCCCAACAGCGCCTGCGCTTGAGCTGGGTCGGCATAACAGGTGGCGATATCGCCCGGGCGACGATCGACAATGGCATACGGCACCGGTCGGCCGCTGGCCTGCTCAAAGGCCTGCACCATCTGCAGTACCGAATAGCCAGTGCCGGTGCCCAGGTTCACGGTCCACGCCCCGGGATGATCGAAGACGCGCCGCAGCGCCGCCAGATGCCCCTGGGCCAAATCGACCACATGGATGTAGTCGCGCACACCGGTCCCGTCGATGGTCGGCCAGTCGCCGCCAAATACGCTGAGCTTGTCGCGCCGCCCCACCGCCACCTGGGCAATGAACGGCATCAGATTGTTGGGGATACCTTGCGGGTCTTCACCGATGCGCCCGCTCGGATGCGCACCCACCGGATTGAAATAGCGCAGATTGCCAATCGACCAGCGTGCATCCGCTGCGGCCAGATCCTGCAGGATGAATTCGATCATCCACTTCGTGCGGCCATACGGGTTGGTCGGCCCGGTGGCCGCGTCTTCACGAATGGGCACCGACTGCGGATCGCCGTAGACCGTGGCCGATGAACTGAACACCAGCCTGCGCACGCCAGCCGCGTCCAGACAGCGCAGCAGGTTCACCGTGCCGGCCACGTTGGCATCGTAATAAGACAGCGGCTGCGCCACCGACTCGCCTACCGCTTTCAAACCCGCGAAATGAATGACCGCATCAAAGCGGTGTTCGCTCAGCAGGCGCTGCAGCAGCGCGGTGTCGCGCAAATCGCCCACCACCAGCGGCGCATCGCGTCCGGCTATGGAGGCCACCCGAACCAGCGCCTCGGCGCTGGAATTGACCAGACTGTCGAGGACCACGACCTCGAACCCCGCCTGGAGTAACTCAACGACCGTGTGCGAACCGATATAGCCCGCACCGCCGGTCACCAGAATCTTTGCGCTCACGTAGGTCTAACCTGTCTTTCAGCCCGCAACCGTGACGATGTTCGCACGGGGCAGGTGCCGCGCGCCTACAATTCCGTCACTCTTTTGCGTATGAGGTTTACGTTCCATGCTGCTTCCGGTCGTCCTCTCCGGTGGTTCGGGTACCCGTCTGTGGCCAGTCTCGCGTGAGGCGTTTCCCAAACCCTTCATGAAGCTGGGCGGCTCGCTCAGCCTGCTGCAGCGCACCCTCTCGCGCTGTCTGCCTTTGGCCGACCTGCAGCGCATTGGCGTGGTCACCAACCGCGAATACCAGTTCAAGACCCGCGAAGAATTCAGCACGCTGCCGGGCTCGGGCGGCCTGCAGTGCACGCAACTGCTTGAACCCATGGGCCGCAATACCGCGCCGGCCATCGCGATGGCGGCCCTGTGGGCCGAGTCCATCCGGCCGGACGCCACCCTGTTGGTCTTGCCTGCCGATCACCTGATCCCGGACGAAACCGCCTTCCAGGACGCTGCCCGTGCAGCAGCGCGACAGGCCCAGGACGGCTCGCTGGTGCTCTTCGGCATTCAACCCACCGCACCCGAGACCGGGTTCGGCTATATCGAAACCGGTGAAGCGGTGGCTGGAGGCGTGGCGCGCCGTGTCAAGCGCTTTGTCGAAAAACCCGATGCCGCCCGGGCCGCGCAGTTCCTGGCCGCTGGCAACTTTGTCTGGAACAGCGGCATGTTTTGCTTCACGGTGCCGAGTATTCTCGCTGCCTTGGCCACACACGCGCCCGAGGTGCTCGCGCAGGCGCGCACTGCCTGGGCCGCCAGCCGCGCCGAAGCCAATGATGAGCGCGTGATGCTCGATGCAGCGAGCTTTGGTGCCTGCCGCGATGTCTCGATCGACTATGCCGTGATGGAAAAGGCCGAGCAGGTGGTCGTCATGCCCTCGACTTTCGGCTGGAGCGATATCGGCTCATGGAAGGCAGTGGCCGAACAATTCGAGCCCGATGCGCAGGGCAACACCAACATGGGCGAGGCCATGTTCGTCGATGCCCACAACACGCACGTCCAAAGCGAAGATCGGCTCGTGGCAGCGGTGGGGGTAGACAATCTGCTGGTGGTGGACACGCCCGATGCCTTGCTGGTGGCCAGCAAAGACGCCAGCCAGCAGGTCAAGGAAATCGTCTCGCGCTTGAAGTCACGTGGCCACGAAGCGGCACGCCTGCATCGCACGGTGGCCCGCCCCTGGGGCACCTACACCGTGTTGCAGGAAGGCGCACGCTTCAAGATCAAGCGCATCGAGGTGAAGTCTGGACAAACCTTGTCACTGCAGATGCACCATCACCGCAGCGAGCACTGGATCGTAGTCTCAGGTACCGCCAAGGTCACCTGCGATGACCGCGTCTTCCTGGTGGCGGCCAACGAGTCCACCTACATCCCGATCGGCGGGCGCCATCGTCTGGAAAACCCCGGGGTCATGCCGCTGGTCATGATCGAGGTGCAGTGCGGCGACTACCTCGGTGAAGATGACATCGTGCGCTTCGAGGACAAGTACGGCCGGGCAGGTTAAGTCGCGAGCGCAGGTGAGCAGACGCGCAGCGCCCACTTCAGGGGCGCGGCGCGCCGGGCCCGCCGCTGAGGGTGCAGTCACGCTGAACAGGGCCGTGTCATGCTGCGGTCATACGTTCGTCATACGCTTCGCGCCGACTGTCCAACGCTGCGAGATTGCCTGTGAGTGCCCGTATCCTGATCGTCGAAGACGAGCCCTCCATCAGCGAACTCATTTCGCTGAACCTGCGACTGGGGGGGTTCGAACCACACCATGCCGGTGACGCGGCCTCAGCCCGAGCCCAGATCGACGCCGCACTCCCCGACCTGATCCTGCTCGACTGGATGCTGCCCGATCAGTCAGGGGTGGAGCTGGCCCGCCGACTGCGCGCCGACGCCCGCACCCGCGACCTGCCGATCATCATGATCACGGCACGGGCCGCTGAAGCCGACAAGCTCGGCGGCTTTGATGCCGGCGCCGACGACTACATCACCAAACCGTTTTCCCCGCGCGAACTGATCGCCCGCGTACGCGCCCTGCTGCGACGCAGTGCCCCCGAAGCCACGGACGACCCGGTCGAAGTGGCCGGCCTGCGCCTGGAACCGCACACCTTCCGGGTATTGGCTCATGGCGCCCAGGTGCGCATGGGGCCGACCGAATTCCGCCTGCTGCATTACCTGATGAAGCACCTTGATCGCGTGCTCTCGCGCACGCGACTGCTGGACGGGGTCTGGGGCGACCATGTGTTCATCGAAGAACGCACGGTCGACGTGCATATCCGGCGCCTGCGGCTGGCGTTGCAACCCTCGGGGCATGATCGCCTGATCGAAACGGTGCGTGGCGGCGGCTATCGGTTCCTGCCACAATAGGGTTTCGACTGCAGGATGTCTGCGGCATGATCGTCCTGCGCACCCTGATCTTCGTCGTGCTCTTGCTGGCTGCGGCAGCCGCCGCCGGCTTCTGGATTAGCGGAGGGACGGCCGCCTGGGTGCTGGTCGTCGGGCTGGGCGCACTGGCCACCTACCATGCGGTCTTTTTGGGCCGCCTGCACCACTGGGCGGCACTGCCCCGGCAACGCGAACTACCGATTGCATTTGGCAGCTGGGGGCAGGTTTACGACCGCATCGGGCGGTACATGCGCCAGGAAGCCATTGAGCGCACCGAAACCAGCGCAGAGTTGGAGCGG
This sequence comes from Burkholderiales bacterium, assembly GCA_947463885.1. GTDB lineage: Bacteria > Pseudomonadota > Gammaproteobacteria > Burkholderiales > Burkholderiaceae_E > UBA4615. The sequence continues at coordinate 17,978 of CANHUQ010000008.1, read as the reverse complement.
CTGCATGCGGCGGTCGACCTGCTGCCTGACGGTCTGGTCGTGCTTGATCGCTTCGACCATGTGCAGTGGAGCAATCGGGCCGCGCAGGCGCTGCATGGCATCTTCGGCACGCGCCGCCCCATCGACCATTTCATCCGCAATCCGGAATTTGTCGATTACTTGCGACAGGGCGACTTCACGCACCCGATCACCTTGGCGCCTTCGGGTGCCCCGCACCGCATGGTGGCCCTGAAAGTGGTCCCCACGGCCGACGCGTACCGCTTGCTGGTGAGCCGTGACGTGACCGAGTCCAACCGGGTCGAGCAAATACGCCGGGACTTCGTGGCCAATATTTCCCACGAAATTCGCACACCGCTCACCGTCGTGGCCGGGTTTATTGAAACGCTGATCGATGCCGATTTGCCCGCCGAGGATCGACGCCGCTACCTTGAGACGGTGCTGCGCCAGACCGGCACCATGCAACAACTGGTCAGCGACCTGCTCACGCTCGCCTCGCTTGAGCATTCCAGCGATCTGGCCGAACTGACGCCGATCGACATCACACCCATGTTGCAGACCCTGGCCGCCGACTTGCGCGTGGTCTCGGCCGGGCGGCACACCATCGACGTGGTGATCGCCACCCCTGCCACCGTCCTGGGTGCGCCCAGCGAGTTGGACAGCGCCATCCGCAACCTGCTCTCGAACGCTGTGCGCTACACCCCCGACGGCGGCAAGATCACGCTGCACTTCAGCTTGCGCGATGGCGAAGGCGTGATCGCGGTACGGGACTCCGGCATCGGCATTGCACGCGAGCATCTGCCGCGACTCACCGAACGCTTCTACCGGGTCGATCGGGGTCGCTCACGCGACACCGGCGGCACGGGTCTGGGTCTGGCGATCGTGAAGCACGTGGCCCAGCGCCATCAGGCTCGGCTGGATATCGAAAGCCGCCCGGGTCTGGGCAGCACCTTCAGCATCACCTTGCCGCATGCGCGGGTGCGGGCATCGGGGTCGGCCGAATCCACTGCGCGCCTCGCAGAACATCAGCAGGTCTGAGCCGGGGCGGTTGCATCCATGGCTGCATGAACAGCCGAATCAACCGCTGTGTGAGTCTTCGCCGAACCCGCGTTAGATGACACCGCCCACCGCTTGGGGCGCAACGCTGCCGGGCGTGCTACAGGCGCGCCGCGTTGGGAAAAAAGAGCGGCTCCCCGCCAATGCGAAAGTCCGCAATGGCCTGCTGGCCAGCCGCAGAGATCAGCCAGTCAATGAAACGCTGTGCCGCCTCGCGCTTGACGTGGGGGTGGCGCGCAGCATCCACTGCCATCACGCCGTAGGGGTTGAAGAGGCGCTTGTCCCCTTCGACCAGCACCTGCAGGTCGCCCCGGTTGCGAAAGCTCAGCCAAGTGCCGCGGTCAGCCAGCAGATAGGCGCCCATGGCGGCGGCGGTGTTCAGTGCTGGGCCCATCCCTGAGCCGGTTTCCTTGTACCAGGCGCCACGCAGTCGATCAGGCTCGATGCCCGCCTCACGCCACAGCCGCAGCTCGGCCGCATGCGTGCCGCTCTTGTCAGCGCGCGACACGAAAGGAACCTGCGCCGACTGAATCCGCTGCAGCGCCTGGCCCGCATCCTTGAAGCCAGCAATCCGGGCGGGGTCCGACTTGGGGCCCACGATGACATAGTCGTTGTACATCACGTCGTAGCGACGGGTTGCGAAGCCTTCGGCGATGAACTTGTCTTCGGCCACCCGGTCATGCACGAAGACCACGTCGGCGTCGCCGCGGCGTCCGATATCCAGCGCCTGACCGGTGCCCACCGCCACCACCCTGACCTCAATGCCACTGGTGCGAGTAAACGCCGGCAACAAGTGCTTGAACAGACCCGACTGCTCGGTAGAGGTGGTGGAGGCCACCACAATATAAGCCGGCTGAGCATGTGCCGTGGTCAGCACGCATGCCACCAGGATCGACTTCAGTACCCAGCGAATCAAACCTGCACGCATATCGCACCCCTGATTGCTTTCGACTTTGTATGTGCCCTCCTTCATCATAGCGCCCTGAACTGAACGGACCACTGCTCCCGCCCATGGCATTTTCAAGCTTGTTCAGCCTCCTCGACGACATCGCATCGATGCTCGACGACGTGGCCACGATGACCAAAGTGGCTGCTGGCAAGACAGCCGGCGTGCTCGGCGATGACCTCGCGCTCAACGCTCAACAGGTCTCCGGTGTTGCAGCCGACCGGGAATTGAAGGTGGTGTGGGCCGTTGCCAAGGGCTCATTTCGCAACAAGCTGATCCTGGTGCCTGCTGCCATCGCGATCAGCTTGTTGTGGCCGGCAGCTGTGACGCCACTGTTGATGGCGGGTGGGCTGTATCTCTGTTTCGAAGGCATGGAGAAACTCGCCCACAAGTGGATGGTGGGCTCGTCGCAAGCCCATGCCGAGCATGAGCGGATCCACTCGGCCGTAGCCGATCCCGTCATCGATCTGAACGCATTCGAGCGTGACAAGATCGCGGGCGCCATTCGCACCGACTTCATCTTGTCTGCCGAGATCATCGTGATTGCGCTGGGCACACTGGGGTCGGCTGATCTACCGATGCGAATCCTCGTGCTGAGCACGGTCGCCCTGCTCATGACGGTCGGTGTGTACGGACTGGTCGCCGGCATCGTCAAACTGGATGACGTTGGACTGCATCTGAGCGCGCGTCCAGGTACAGGGCACAGCGATCGCATCGTTCGGTCAGTGGGTCGCTGGATGGTCTTAGGCGCACCGTGGCTGATGAGAGGGTTGTCGGTCGCTGGCACGATTGCGATGTTCCTGGTCGGCGGAGGCATCCTGGTGCACGGCGTACCCGCCCTGCATCACGCGCTGGAGCACTTGGGCGAAACACTGCACAGCCTGCCAGTCGCCTTGTCGGCGCTTGGTGCGCTCCACGAGCCGCTGCTGAATGGGGTGGTCGGAATTCTGGCCGGCGGGGTCGCGCTCGCGGTATTCACGATGGCCGGATGGGTGATTCGCACCGACCGGTGAAGGCTTTACCAAGTCAGCGGTTGCAGCCCGCACACAAGGGCAAGACCACGCCGTGACAGACGCACTTCCGATGGTGCCGGGAGAGGGATTCGAACCCTCACGGTATCGCTACCGGGGGATTTTGAGTCCCCTGTGTCTACCATTTCACCACCCCGGCCGGGGAGAGCAGACGCGAGCATACCGCAGCCGGACCGTTTGCCGCGACGCCGGGTCAAAAGTCGCAGGCTCAAAGTCGCAGGCTCACCGCAGCATGCAACATGATCCCGACCTTATCGGAGTCGTACGTGGGGGACGCCATGAGATGCACACGCCATACGTCGGCAATAGGCACGTTCAGGTCCAACAACACCCCAGGCGCCAGTGGTCCGCGTGAATAGCCGGTCGCCAGCACGGCATGCAAGTCGAGGTAAGGCAACAGGGTCCAGGTCCAGCTGCCATAGACGCTGGTGCTGCCTTCGCTGTTGCGATAAGCGCCTACGCTGAAGCCGTTGCCAAACGCATACCCCAGGCCGAAGGTACGGGCGTTGGTCGCACCGTTGGAATGATAGCTGGGCCCATGCACCAGCACGCTTTGCGCATGAGCGGACCCAGCTGCCAAGACGAGCAGCATTGCAACAGCTGGCTTCACGAGGGTCCTTTCAAGCGCACAGGCAGCGCCTGATCCTGATGCCCCCGTATATCCCGTCTGTGCAGGCCCTCAATGCCTTAGCTGAACGGGGCAGACTCCCACCGACCAAGTGGCCCTGCCCTCACAGGTGCCCCCTTCGCAGGCCCCTGCATGATCCCCAACCGCTACCCGGGGGCGTGACGCGTGGTCAAACCGGCCGTACTTCAGCCGCTAAACGGCCTTGCGCATGGCGCGGGTCCACGCCCGACACCACGTTGACCACGTATTCAGCGATGTTCTTGGCGTGATCGCCAATTCGCTCAATGGATTGCACGACGAAGACCAGCGCGAGCGACTCCTGCACGGTCGCCGCGTCAGTGCTCATGCGGGCGACCAGTGCCTTGATCATGTCGTCACGCAAGCTATCGACCTCGCGGTCGCGCTCGGTCATCAGCTCGGCCGCTGCGGCGTCCTGGCGCATGAAGGCATCGATTGCGCTGCGCAGCATGTCGACGGCAAGATCGGCCATCGACATGATGGGCTCGAAGGGGATCGGCATGGCACGGCTGGAGAAAATCTGCGCCTTGAGCGCTATTTTCTTGGCCTCATCGCCGATGCGCTCGAGGTCGTTGACGCTGTGCAAAATAGCGATGATCTCGCGCAGATCGACTGCAATCGGCTGGCGCCGCGCGATCACCTGATTGCAGCGCAAGTCTGATTCGATATGGAACTGATTGACCTGTCGCTCGTCGACCATCACCTGCGCGGCCAGCCGCAGATCGCCATGGCGCACGGCGTCGATGGCGCGAATCACCTGACGCTCAACCAGCCCGCCCATCGTGGTGAAGGCGCTGCGCATGGCATCGATATCAGTATCGAATTGCTTGAAGGTATGGTCGGTCATAAAAGGCTCGCGATGGTGTGAGGCCTGCCCGCTATCAGCCGAAACGGCCGGTGATGTAGTCCTCGGTCGCCTTCTTTGCGGGTTTGATGAAGATTCGGTTGGTATCGCCAAACTCGATCAGTTCACCCAGATACATGTAGGCCGTGAAGTCAGAAATGCGGGCAGCCTGCTGCATGTTATGCGTAACGATCGCAATGGTGTAGTCGGTCTTGAGCTCAGCAATCAGCTCCTCGATCTTGGCGGTGGAGATCGGGTCCAGCGCGCTGGTGGGCTCATCGAGCAACACCACTTCCGGTTTGACCGCCACGGTGCGGGCAATGCACAGCCGCTGCTGTTGGCCACCGGAGAGCGATAAGCCATTTTGCTGGAGCTTATCTTTCACTTCGTCCCACAGAGCCGCCTTGCGCAACGACCACTCCACCCGATCCGCCATCTCGCGGGGGCCGAGCTTTTCGTACAACCGTACGCCGAACGCAATGTTTTCGAAGATGGTCATCGGAAACGGTGTGGGCTTCTGAAACACCATGCCGACCTTGGCCCGCAACAGATTGACGTCCTGATCCTTAGCCAACACGTTACGACCATTGAGCAGGATTTCGCCCTCTGCGCGCTGACCAGGGTACAGGTCGTACATGCGATTGAAGGTGCGCAGCAAGGTGGACTTGCCACAGCCGGACGGGCCGATGAAGGCGGTCACCTTGCCGCGCGCGATGTCCATCGACACATTCTTAATGCCCTGGAACTTGCCGTAGTAGAAGTTGAGGTTGCGCACCTGCAAGGCAGGCTCCATCTCGGTGCTCGCCGATCGGGACGCTTGGGCAAAGGCCTGGGAGGCGGCCGTGAAGCTGCGGCCAGGTGCGGCCTGATCAAGTGAGATCGAATCCATGGAAGTCCCTGGGTATGCGTATGGGTTCAGGCCTGAGCCTTGCTGCGAAAGAGGACGCGGGCAACGATATTAATAGTCAATACGACCAATGCGATCAGCGCGGCACCGCCCCATGCCAAACGTTGCCAATCCTCGTAAGGGCTCATGGCAAAGTTATAGATCACCACAGGCAGGTTGGCCATCGGGCGTGACATGTCGGTGCTGAAGAACTGATTATTGAGCGCCGTGAACAGCAGAGGCGCGGTCTCGCCGATCATGCGGGCCACCGCGAGCAGCACACCGGTCACAACCCCACCCCGCACCGCCCGCAGGGTGACTGACAGACTGACCTTCCATCGGGGTGCGCCCAGCGCAAACGCCGCTTCGCGCAAGCTGCCAGGCACCAGCGCCAGCATGTTTTCGGTGGTGCGCACCACCACCGGAATGGCAATCAGGGACAAGGCGAGCGAGCCGGCCCAACCCGAGAAATGCTTGACCGTGGCCACAGCAATGGCGAATACAAATAGACCCACCACAATGGAGGGCGCCGACAGCATGATATCCACCACAAAGCGGGTGACCTGCGCAAAGCGGGATGTCTTACCGAATTCCGACAGATAAATGCCGGCCAGAATGCCAATTGGCGTGGAAACCAGGGTTGCAAAGCCCACGATCATGAGACTGCCCACGATGGCATTGGCCATGCCACCGCCTTCGGAACCCGGTGCGGGCGTGCTCTTGGTGAAGAAGTCTGCACTCAGCAGCGCAGGCAGGCCATTGACAGCCAGTGTCCACAGGATCCAGAGCAGTCCGGCTAACCCCAGGACCATCGACAGGGCAGCGAGCGTGAGGCCCACCGCATTGGTCAGCTTGCGCCGGTTGTAGAGCGAATTGTCAAAGGATCGGTTCATCGGGGCAACGCTCACGGCAGCAGGCTCGTCTCAGGGTGTCTGCAATAGACGAAGGTCGCCACGCCGGCTGGGGGCGCCACGTTCAGGACCCGGTCTTGCGCACACTGCGCGCGGTCAACCACTTCGCCAGGGCCAGCACCACCGCAGTGATGAAGAACAGCAACAGACCCAGCGCAAAGAGTGCAGGGACATGCAGAACAGGGTCGGCTTCGGCAAATTCGTTGGCCAGCGTCGAAGCGATTGAATTACCGGGCGCAAACAAGCTGGTCGACAACCGGTTGGCATTGCCGATCACAAACGTGACCGCCATGGTCTCGCCCAGTGCCCGGCCCAGACCGAGCATGATGCCGCCGATTACGCCTACCTGGGTGTAAGGCAGCACGACGTTGCGCATCACTTCCCAGGTGGTGCAACCGATCCCGTAGGCTGATTCCTTGAGCACCGGCGGTACGGTCTCGAAGACGTCACGCATCACTGAGGCGATGAAGGGGACCACCATCAGCGCGAGCACCAACCCCGCCGTGAAGACGCCGACGCCCAAGGGGGGGCCTGAAAACAAAGGCAAGCCTGTAGCCGACAACAGCGGTTGCACATACTTTTGCAGCAGGGGCGCCAGAACAAACAACCCCCATATCCCGTAAATGATCGAGGGCACACCCGCCAGCAGTTCGATCGCCGTGCCCAGCGGGCGGCGCAGGGACATCGGGCAGGTCTCGGTCAAAAAGAAGGCAATGCCAAAACTGAGCGGCACCGCCAGCAACATGGCGATCAGTGAAGTGACCACGGTGCCGACGATGGCGATCACGGCACCGTAGATATCTTCGGACGGGCTCCAGGTGGTGCCGACAAGGAACTCCAGCCCAAACTTTTTTAAGGCCGGTGCCGCTTCGATCAGCAGCGAGGTCAGGATGCCCGCCATACCCAGCAGCACGAGCGCCGCAAAGAGAAGCGTCAGACGTTCGAACCAGCGATCTTGGGCCGAGAAAGTGGCCACCCGCTGCGCGAGTGCCGGATCAAATCCGGCACCGGGCTGCGAAGCCGGTGCGTGGGGCATCACTGCGTTCGCGGGCGGGGGCATGGGGAGGGCATTCCCGAGGTCAGTTCAGCACTGCCTTGCCAGAGGCATCCTTGATGTCTCTCCAGGAGCCTTCTACCTGTCTGACTACCGACGCCGGCAGGGGCACATAGTCGAGGTCAACAGCGAGCTTTTGACCGTTGCTGAGTGCCCACTTGAAGAACTTGAGGGCTTCGGCCGAACGCTTCGGATCGGTGGCGGCCTTGTGCATCAGGATGAACGATGCCGAGGTGATCGGCCAGGCTTTCTCACCCGGCAGATTGTTCAGATTCGCCCCAAAGCCGGGCGCCGAATTCCAGTCGGCCTTGTCGGCGGCTGCTGCAAAGGTCAGGTCGTCGGCCTCGACGCGCTTGCCATCACGATTGATCATGGCGGCATACGAAATCTTGTTCTGCTTGGCAAAGGCGTACTCGACGTAACCGATCGAGCCGGCAATCTTGGACACGTTGGCGGCTACGCCGGCGTTGCCCCGCCCGCCCACACCAGCGGGCCAGTTCACGGTCTTGCCTTCACCGGGTGATTTCTTAAAGGCCGCGTTGGTCTGGGAGAGGTAGTCGGTAAAGACGGCGGTGGTACCCGAAGAATCAGAGCGATAGACCAGCGTGATGGCCGTATCGGGCAGCTTGGCGGTCGGATTCAATTTAATGATGGCCGGATCGTTCCAAGTCTTGATGGCGCCTCGGAAAATCTCGCCGAGCACGGCGCCGTCGAGGAGCAACTGGTTCGCGGCCACGCCGGGAACGTTGAACACTGCCACGACCCCGCCGATCACTGCGGGAAACTGCAGCAATCCGTTCTTGGTCAGATCTTCGCCGGACATGGGGTCGTCCGAAGCACCGAAATCGACCGTCTTGGCGGTGATCTGCTTGACGCCACCGCCGGACCCGATGGCCTGGTAATTCAGCTGGGCACCGGTGGCCGCTTTGTAGGCTTCCGCCCATTTGGCATAGATCGGCGCCGGGAAGGATGCGCCGGCCCCGGTGATGTCCTGAGCGCGCACGGAGGCGGTTGCGGCGAGGGTGACGATGGAGACGAGCGCTACGCCCGCCAGCTTGCGGATGAGGAAATTCATGGTCTCTTGGTCCTGAGGAGGAGCCCGATCAGAGCGCGGCAGACACGCTCAACTCAGCGGGCAGTTGAAACAGGCCCGCGAAGGTTGCCGGCCGAATATGTCAGCCACATGACAGCATCAGCCGGCGTCAGGGTACGGGGCGTCGGAGTCAGCCGCGCGGCAGCCCCGGAGGACGTCGGCGCCGACCGGCCACGATCTCACGCAGGGTGCGCCAGCGCTGGCTCCAGCCCCGGCGCGAATCGTCCGCCACCGCATCCAGGAGCTCGGACAAGGCCTTGGAATAGCGCACCGTCAGCATGGTGAGCGCCAGCGTGGGCAGCAGGACGGCGGCGAAATAGCCGATCTTGACCAGCAGAGGGTTGTCGGCCTCGTCGATCAGGTTCATCCCCATAAAACCGGTGGCAATGGTGCCGATCAGGCCCAGGATGGTGACCACGGTCAGGCGCAGGACCGCATCGCCGTGCTGACGGGCGTCGTCGCTGTCCAGGTACTGGCCCATGTCGAGGATCTCTTCGCGAAGCTCCTTGAACAGCACCTCGGTGCGCAGATGGGTGCGCCAGAGCTCGAAGAGGTCACGGGCCATGCTCTGGTTGGACACCTCGTGGAACCAGTAACGGTGGTTAAAGCGTAGGAAGGCTTCGCGGATGCTGCGGATGCTGGTCCGAAACTGCCTGGCCGAGCTGCGATCGTCGACGTCGAGCAGGGACACGGTGGAGAGCAGCTGATCCGACACGCTCAGCAAGGACGCCTTGTGAAAGTGGGCGATCAGGCCGACCAGAAAGTACTGATGCCGAAACTGCCCAAGCAGGCCGGCCTGCGGATCGGTAAACAGCGCATGCCGTGAAGAGCCCACCATGGCCATCGCATGGCCGTTGCAGGTCACGCGCATCGAGGCCCGCACATCGCGCAGGTCCGGGTTCCAGAACCGGTCGTAGAACATCGTGCGCGTGACCTCGTCGATCGTGCCGGCCGAGTGCGGCAGCGGCAGACCGGGCTCGGCGCGGGTGGCCAGCGTCAGCCGCACGAAATCGGTCTCGGACAGCGCGAACGGGTCGTCCAGCGACAGGTAGGTCAGCTTGGGGATGCGGTGGTATTCGATCTGCCGATAGCGCAGCGGCCCAGCATGCTCGGAGTGGTGCAACACCATGGGCTCGAGCAGAAAGCGCCAGTGCGCCGCCACGTTCTGTGCGCGGTGGCTTCCGGTATAGCGCAGGTAGGCTGCCCGATCATCCAGGTCAGAGCAGGCGAGCACCTGCCCGTCATGGCCGATCCACTCGCAGCCGCGCAGGCAGGCCTGTGCCGAGCCATCGGGGTTCCAGCCGGCGGGCGAGGCTCGTCCGAAGCGGTACAACACCTCCTGCGCGCGGGACAACGGCAGGTCGTCGGCATCGATTTCGACCACCAGCATGACGATGTCGATATCGAAAAAGAAGTACAGATCGATATGCTGGACATGGAAGTCGACCGTGCCGCCGTCGGCAAAGCGCATCCGGCAGGCCGCCACATCGGCGCGGCGAAATATACGGATGGGCGACTCGCCATAGCCCACCTGCCCGGCCACCGACTGCGCCTGACCGTACAAAAACCGCTGCACATGGGGCAGAAAGGTCGCGAACTCCCGGTAATGGCGCTCCTGGAATTCAGCCGGGTCGACCGTGAACTCATCGGCCAGTTCGGCCCAGGCGTTGAGGCCCGGGCAGCGATCAAGATATTCCCAGTGGCGGGGCACTTCCCCGTCCAGACCCTCGATCGGCATCAGCTGCAGGGGCCACATCAGGATCTGCCTGAAGTGGCGTACGAGCGGATCGGGGCTCGGACTCCCGGCAGAGGGCACAGCAGCAGGCAGGTCGCGCGGGTCGTTCATGCCCGCGGACGATACACAAGCCTGCGGTCAGCGTCGAATCTGTGCCGACTGGGTCGCTGATGCCTTCCAGGCCGCCCATTGCGACTCGCTCGGAATGCCAGCCGAGAAGGTCACCGGGCCCGCCATCGGAACCAGCGCCACATAAGGCGTCACGCCGCGCCAGGTCGGGTCGACGCTGTAGCGCAGCGCCGCCTGCGGCCCCTCAAACGCGAAGAGCCGGTCGGCCACACGCAGATGGCGTTGGGCGGTGGTGGCGGTGGGATCGGGCACGGACGGATCGTGGCCATCCATCAGGACCGCCATGAGCGGCGCACCTGGCATCTGACTGGCGCGCCACTGCGCGATGCGGGAAAACACTTCAGGGCAGGTCGGGCAATGGGCCGTGGTGAACACCACGATCGCGGGCCGGCGGACCTCTGCGCGCAGGGTTGACCAGGTCTGCACATCAAAGCGTTCGGGCGGCGGATGCCCCCAAGCCACCCCGGTCAGGAGCGGCCAGAGCAGGGCCACGCACACGAGCCACCCATGATTGAGCCACCTATTATTCATAGCGCGCACGGGATTCAACGCCCGGACGGGGGTGTGCCCCGCGCCGCCTGAACGATTCGGCCGGTGCGCAGCAGTCAGCCTGTTGCCTTGCAGATCAGTAGAGGCGTTCAACCTGCCACTCCTTGCGGGTTCTCCAGACGACGCTCGCCTGACCTGGGCGACCGGCCAGGCGCGGATGGTCGTTATCTTCGGTGGTTCGGCCGAGCACCTGCGTGCGAAACGTCCGCCCATCGTCCTCAGAGACCCAGGCTTTGAGCACGGAGGCCTGGCCATCGAACATGCGCCACACCACGGCCACGCGCTGACCGTCGGCGATCACGTCGGCATGTTCGGCGGTAGCATCGGGCAATTCGATCGGCTCGCCTGCGGGCTGGCCGTCGGCAGCCAGCAGCCCGTAGCGCACTGCAGCGCGCCCGGCCCGGTCACCGAACCAGACCGCGTGATAGCCGCCACGGGCCGCCGGGGCGAGGCCCGGGCCATGATGCGGACAGGCGTCGAGGGCCCAGCCGTCGTGGCTCGCGCGCACCGGCAACCCGCGGGGCGCCCGCAGCTCGCCCACCGGCATGAAGGCATGATCGCGCAGGTTCGGTTCGAACACGTGGCGCCACAGCGCGACCAGCCCGCCATCAGGCGCAGGGGCCAGCGCGATGCGACAGCACTCACAGCTGTGTGCGGCCAGCAGGGTATCGGGGCCGAAGCTGCGCCCGCCGTCCAGTGACACGGTCCGATAGACCGCAGCGCCGCGCCAGGGCTGACCAGCACTGCGGGCCAGCTCGGTGTCGCGCTTGTCGATCCACAGCACGTGCAAGCGGCCCCGTGCATCAAACTGCACCGACTCAAACCGGTGCGTGATGATCTGTCGATCCTGATGCACGGTAAACGGCGCACCGAACGTGCGCCCGCCGTCGCTCGAGCAGATCATCCGGATCTCGCCGGTGTAAGGACGGGCCAACGGTTGCGTCCAGGCCGCGACCACCCAGCCCTGCGGCCCGAAGGCCAGCTTGGGCCGGCTTTCGCCATCGCTGGCCACCCGATCGTCGCCAATGTCCGGATACTGAGGGGCGCCCCAGGTGCGCCCGGTATCGGTACTCGAGCGCAGCATGAGGCGGCCTTGTTCGCCAAGCCCCACTACCCACAGCGCGCCATCCGGCGCATAGGCCGCCGAACAGGCCAGGCCTGCACGCGGGGCGTCGCGCCGGCCATGCCCGCCGCTATGCCCGCCGCTATGCCCGCTACCTGGTGCACGGGCCTGTGCGAGCGCCAGACCCGGCGCTCCCATCAGGACACCCAGAACGGATCGTCGGTCCATCACCATTTGACGTCGATGCCTGCGTAGAAGGTCCGTGGCAGGCCTGGCGAATACACCGCGGTGTTCGAGCTCACCTGCGCACTGTCGGCCCAGCGTTTGTCGGTCAGATTGTCGAGCCGGGCAAACACGCCCAATCGCTTGGTGAGTGCCCAGGCCGCGCGCAAATTGAAGAGGTCATGCCCCGCGTATTTACCGTAGGTGGGCGAATTGCTGGCCTCCAAAAAATACGAGCCGATCTTCACCCACTCGAACTGCACGAATTGCGCTGGCCCGGGCATCCAGGTCAGCCGCGTGTTGGCCATGACTCGGGGAGCCGCCTCCATTTCCTTGCCACTGAAATCGGCCGTGGCAGTCACCCAGTCCGCGTAGCGGTGGACAGCATAAGAAAACGCTGTGTCGACTCGCCAGGCCGAATGGAAGGCCCAGCCCAGACCGATTTCGATCCCGCGATGGGTGGTCTTGCCGGCGTTGACGTTGGTGGTGACGTTGGTGCTCAGATCGCGCTGCGAGACCAGGTCGTCACGCTTGGTCAGGTCGTAGACCACGGTCTCGTACGACAGCGCGCCTTGAGCGCCGCGAAACCCGAGCTCCACCTGATCGGCCTGAATGGGCTTCAGACCCACCGACAACCCGGCCAGCGCCGTGGCCGCCGTCGCACTGGTTGCGACCGACGGGCGAAACAATTGTGATTCCGACGGCGCGCGAAACCCGTGGCTGTAACCGACCCAGCCGCTGTGCGTCGGATTGAACGCCCAGGTGGCGCCGAACTTGGGGCTCCACTGCGAAAAACTCACTGAGGTGTCGCCCACCTGGCCGTACCAGGCGGTGGTGCCGGTCGCCCTGATGGCCGGGGCGTCAATGCGGTTATCGAAGGCATAAGAGAGATGGTCGTAGCGCAGGCCAGCGCTCACGCGCAACTGCTCCAGCGGCGAGATTTCGCCGTGCACATAGGGCGAAGCCGCGCGGAAATTCACGTCGTAGTCGTACACCCGCGAACCCACCGTGTAGGCGCTATACAGCCGCGACGCACCGGTGCCGCTCACCGTGGGGCTGATGCGGTCTTCCTTGCGACCGCCCGGGCTGGCCTCCAGATCGACGCCAGCGATCAGCCTGGGCTGCATCGCTCCGCCCCAGTCCTGGCGCCACTTGGCGGCTACACCATACGACTGATTCTCTCCGGTATAGACCGTCGGATCGGAGGGCAGGCTGAACGATGCCAGCAGGTTCATGGAGTTGTGACGCAAATAGGGCGTCACTGACAGCAGGCCGCCACCCGCCAGTTCATGGTCCCACTGGCTGGACAGCCGCAGCGCATCGACCTTGCGAAACGCGATCGGCCGGTAGTTGGTGGTGGGCCGGTTCAGGTAATCGTTCAGCGGCAGCGGCGAATTGGCGCCGGTTTGCTGGTCGATGCGCGAAAAACCAAAGGTGGTGCGCACCGCGGTGGCATCGCCCGCAGCGGCATCCCAGCGCAGCGTGCCGCTTTGCCGGTTGTAGGACGTGGCGTCGCGCCAGCCGTCGGTATGCGTGAAGTTCAGATCGGCGCGCACGCCACCCCAGGCGCCGATGCCGGTATCGAACCCGGCCAGCACCCGCCACCAGCCATGGCCGCCGAGTTCAGCGCGCGCATCCGCCCCGAATTCGCGGGCCGGTGGCCGGGTCATGACATTGACGATGCCGCCGATGGCGTCAGACCCGTACAGCGCCGTGCCAGGGCCTCGAGTCACTTCGACCCGGCCCGCCTGCGGCAGGTTCACTTCATACAGCGCGTTGTGATTGAAAAAACCCGTGGCCCGAATCGGGATGCCGTCTTCCAGATAGAGGTAGACCGGCGCGGTGGTGAAGGGCTGACGGATCGCCGTGGTGTGGCCTTCGCCGTTGGTGACCGCCACCGCCACACCCGGGATCTGCCCAAGCAGCTGCGAGGGATGGGCCGGCATGGTGCGCCGAATGGTGTCTTCCCGGATGACGCCCACCGAAGCGGCCGTGCGCGAGAGGGCTTCCGCTTCGCGGGTGCCCGTGATCACCACTTCCTGCAGCGGGCCGGGCTGCGCGCCGTCGGCGGCAGGACCTGCCTGCTGAGCCCAGGTCATGCCGGGCAGGCCGCTGAGGGCGAGCGTCAGGGTCAGTAATTTAAAGGTGCCGGCGCCCGGCCCGGCTCGATGGGCCGCACGATCGCGGGACAGGGCGGGCTGGGCAGTGGGCGTCGATGGACCGCGACGCGTGCGGCGCGAGTCAGATCGAGCAAACTGATGTTTGGCAATAGAAGTCGAGGGCATGGCAGAGCATCCTGGCCCGAGGGATCGGGCGTCGTCATGAGTCACTGAGGGGTGGCCCGCGAGAGAGCAGGCGAGCCAAGTGGCCGCAGCCCATCCGGGCACGGCAGGGCGGTCAGTGGATCGAGACGGGTGGTCCGCGAGACTCCGGGGTTCGCCAGTCGGCCGACGAGGGCGGCGTCGCAGGCTCGGCGCGGGCGACGAGCGTGCCACCGGGTGCCTGGACATGGGTGAGCGCTGGATCGCCGCTCGGCGTTGAGGGTGCGGCCGACACCCCGCACAGGGCGCAATGCCCCGCATGACCGGCATGGGCAGGGGCCGACTCATCGGCTTGCACAGTCGCCGCATCGGACGCTGTCAGGCCTATGGGGGCGCGATGCGCATCGCCAAAACAGATGTCGCTGAGCCCAAGCCCGCCCAGCGGACCGGTTGAATCGGCCACCCGCGCGAGCACGCCCCCCGGCACAAGCGCCTGCCAGAGCAGCGCGAAGACCAGGGTCAGGAAGACAGAGCGTGAGCGATTCAGGCGAGCCATGGGTCGAGAACTTAACCCGATCGGATGGGGCGCGTCAGGACAGAATCGACAAACGGCCATACCACGTTGCATGGAATCGACAGACGGCCGCGTCGACAGCGTGGTCGCTACACTCAGTCCTTTCGCTGCAGGCGGCACAGGACAGGCGGCACGGAACATGACGACACACGAGACAACACACGACCTGGTCATTCTGGGGGGCGATGTCATCGACGGCAGCGGCGCGCCGCGCTATCGGGCAGACATCGGCGTGACCGGCGATCGCATCAGCGCGATCCGCCGACATGGCGATCCCGCGGCCGGCCCGGCGCTGCATGGCCACACGCAGATCGACGCCGGCGGGCGGATCGTGGCACCCGGCTTCATCGACGTGCACACGCATGACGACACCGCGCTGATCACCAACCCTGGCATGGCGATGAAGGTGAGTCAGGGCGTGACCACCGTGGTGTGTGGCAACTGCGGCGCGAGTGCTGCGCCAGTCGTGACCGATCAGTTGCCCGCGCTCCTCAGCCTGATCGTGCGCGACGCCGCCCATGTCGCCGCCGATTTCGCGGGCCTGGCGGCCAAAGTCGAGGCCGCGCATCCGGCGGTCAACAGCGCCTTCCTGATCGGGCATTCCACCTTGCGGCTGGCGGCGATGGGCGAGGATCTGAACCGGCCGGCTACCGACGCCGAGATCGAACGGATGCGCACACTCCTCGATACCTGTCTGGAGCAGGGCGCCATCGGTCTTTCAAGCGGGCTGTTCTATCCGCCGGCTGCCGCGGCCACCACCGACGAAGTGGCCCGCATCGCCGAGCCGCTCGGCCGCCATGGCGGGCTCTACACCGCCCACATGCGTGACGAAGGCGCGCACATCCTGGAAGCGCTGGATGAAACCTTCGAGATCGGCAAGCGTTCCGGGGCGGCAGTGATCGTGTCGCATCACAAGTGCAGCGGGCGCCCCAACTTCGGTCGCATGCGCGAGACCTTGCCCAAAATCGACGCTGCGCGCGCCACCCAGGACATCGCCTTCGATGTCTACCCCTATATCGCCAGCTCCACTGTGCTGCTGCGCGCCCGCATCGACCAGGCCGAGAAAGTGCTGGTGACCTGGTCCGATGCCGTCCCCGGTGTGGGCGGAAGAGACCTGGCCGACATCGCCCGAGAATGGGGCGTAAGCGTCCATGAAGCGGCCGATCGCCTGCAGCCGGCCGGCGCGATTTACTTCACCATGGACGAGGCCGATGTACAGGCCGCCCTCAAGCACCCTGCGGCGATGGTCGGCTCCGACGGTCTGCCGCTGGACGCGCATCCGCACCCGCGGCTGTGGGGCACGTTTCCGCGCGTACTGGGCCACTACTGCCGTGAGCTGAAACTGTTCCCGCTGGAAGAAGCCGTGCACCGCATGACCGGACTGTCAGCGCAGCGTTTCCGCTTGCACGATCGCGGCGCGATCCGGACGGGCGCCTTCGCCGACCTGTGCCTCTTCGATGCCGACACCATCATCGATACCGCCGACTTCACGCATCCGACGCGCCCGGCGCGTGGCATTGACACCGTGATCGTCAACGGCGAGCCAGTCTGGCGCAATGGAGCGGCCACCACGGCACGCCCCGGGCGCGTGTTGCGTCGGCAGAACTGATGTCCGCCTCCGCGCTGTCTGATTTCGACTACGCGTTGCCCACGGAGCTGATCGCCCAGTTTCCGGCTGCGCAGCGCAGTGCCTCCCGCCTGCTGAGGGTGTGCCCTCGCCCGCCGGGCGGCGATACCGTGACCGCTGACGACGTGGCGCCGCGATCCGAGCTGCCCGAGCCCGTGCTGACCGACCATGTCTTTGCCGACCTGCCCGCGCTGCTTGAGCCCGGCGACCTGCTGGTGATGAACGACACACGGGTCATCCGGGCGCGCCTCTTCGGGTACAAGGCCAGCGGCGGCAAGGTCGAACTGCTGGTCGAACGGATCGAATCTGAATGCGAGGCCGTTGCCATGGTGCGCGCCAGCCATCCGCCTGCCATTGGCTCCGTGCTGCACTTCGAGGGCGCGCAGGCCACGGTCCGCGCACGCGAGGGCGCCTTTTTTGGACTGCGCTTCGATACGCCGGTACTGGCCCTGCTGGAGCGCCACGGACGCCTGCCGCTGCCGCCCTATATCCACCACACGCCTGATGCGCAGGACGACGAGCGCTATCAGACCGTGTATGCCCGATACCCCGGCGCGGTGGCAGCACCCACCGCTGGTTTGCACATGGATGCGGCCGTGCTCGAGGCCCTGGCTGCGCGCGGCATTCAGACGGCCTGGCTCACCCTGCATGTGGGGGCGGGCACCTTTCAACCGATTCGCGACGACGACCCCGAGCGTCACGTCATGCATACCGAGCACTATGACATCAGCGCCGACACCGCTGCTGCGATCGCGCAGGCACGCGCCCGCGGCGCCCGCGTGGTGGCGCTGGGGACCACCACCCTGCGTGCCCTGGAATCAGCCGCCACCAACACCGGCACCGTCCATGCGGGCCGTGCCGAAACCGCGATCTTCATTCGGCCCGGCTACCGCTTCAGGGTCGTCGATGCGCTGGTCACCAACTTTCACCTGCCGCGCTCCACGCTCATGATGCTGGTCAGCGCCTTCGCTGGCCTGTCGACCATCCGCAGCGCCTATGCACATGCCATTGCGCAGCGCTACCGATTCTTCAGCTACGGCGACGCGATGCTGCTGGAGCGCAGGCCATGACACCGTCATCGCAGCACGGCGTGGCGCAGCCGGATCCGCACGCCCCAGGCCGCGCCTTCAGCCCGCCCGCCAACGGCCTCGACTTCACCGTCCATGCCACCGATGGCCATGCCCGCGCGGGGACGCTTCGCCTCAATCATGGCGAGGTGCCGACCCCGATCTTCATGCCAGTGGGCACCTACGGTGCAGTCAAGACCATGGCCCCGCGGGACCTGCGCGAGATCGGTGCGCACATCATCCTGGGCAACACTTTTCATCTGTGGCTGCGGCCCGGTACCGCGGTC